>JAQGIE010000040.1 GCA_028291365.1 Rhodospirillales bacterium | reverse complement strand
TCTAGGCTTTGCGCACACGCCGGCAAATGGCAGCGTGGCGCACGGCGCGTGCGCCACCTCCATCTGTCACCCCGGCGCAGGCCGGGGCCACGTTTCCGGCAACACGGAAACGTTCCGTACCGCCCCGCCGGTGGGCCCCGGCCTTCGCCGGGGTGACAATGAAAAACGCCGGGATAACAATGAAAAACATAGAAGCGCCGATCACCGCACCATTCTCCCCGCCGCTTGACCTCGTCGCGCCGTAACCCATGTCGCGCGGTGGCGGCCGGCCGGCTCTCCTGCGTGCCGCGCCGCGCTGCGCAACGACAGGACAATTCGAAGCCACCCGGCGGCTCGCTTCCAACCAGGGACAATAAGATGGCTTTCTCGACCTACGACCTGACCGTCCCACCGCTGATCCGCGGCTTCGACGTGCTGACGACCTATCTCGACAGGGCGGCGGCGTATGCCGAAGAGAACAAGATCGACCCGTCGGTGCTGATCAATGCGCGGCTGGCGCCGGACATGCAGCCGCTGTCGGCGCAGGTGCAACGAGCCAGCGATAACGCCAAGGGCGCGATCGTGCGCCTCACCGGCGTGCCGACACCGAGCTTCCCCGATACCGAAACGACGTTCGACGAGCTGAAGGCGCGGATCGCCAAGACCGTCGCGTTGCTGAAAGAACTGACGCCGGCGCAGTTCGAAGGCAGCGAAAGCCGCATCGTCGAAATGCGGTTCCGCGGCGGCATGCAAAAGCTCAGCGCTGCCACCTATCTGCTGCAGGTCCTGCTGCCGAACTTCTGGTTCCACGTCACCACCGCGCACGACATTCTGCGCCATAACGGCCTGAAGATCGGCAAGGCGGATTACTTCGGCAAGCTCGACTTCATCGACTAGCCGAACGCCTGCCGCCCGTCGGTGCGGCGCCACGGGAGCAAGAGACCGGGCCGGCGCGTTGACCGGTCATGGAGCGCGATCCCAAGGACATTCTGGTCGAGCAGACCGACAACAGGTGGCTGGCGCACTGGCCCGAATTCGTCGACCTGCAAGTCAGCGAGCATGCGCGCGGCGACACCGCGGACGAGGCGCGCCGCAACCTGCTGGCGCGCGGCGGTCCCGACTACATGCCCGCCTCGACGCCCGAGACCGGCCCCGAACCGCAATTCATGTGAAGCGCGGCCGATGGAGACTGCCGCGTACCCCCTGGTAAGCTTGGCTCCCCGCATCAAGGGCAGACAGGCTCTGGATCCCCGCGTCCGCGGGGATGACGATCTGCTATCCGTGCCGGCCCGGCGACGGCGCGGTGAGCATGGCGAGGTCGGGGATGCCCAGCGCGCGTTCGGCCTCGGCGACTTTCTTCACCGCCATGTCGAAGCCGTCAGTGCCGAACTGCTCGCGCTCGATCTCTTCGAACTTCTCGCTCAAATCGTCATATTGCGCCTTCGGCATCGTCTTCTTGAGCCACGGGAAGACGATCGTGTCTTCGTACGCGGCATGGGCCTCGTACATGCGCGCGAAGCTGACCATGGCGCGCGCCAGGTCGTGGGTCGACGCGGTGGCGAGGACGCCGTTCCTGGTCGCGTCGAGTATGTAGTCGGTGATCTCGCGGCCGCGCCTGTGCTGCTCGACCAGCACGTCGAGCAAGGCCGTGCTGTCGCCGCCAGCCTTGCGCATGGCTGGAAACACGTACTGCTCTTCGAGCTTCTCCTCGTGATACTGCTCGCCGAATTGCTGGAACAGCTCGGCGACGTTGTGGATCGCGTTGGCGTCGATCCGGGTCGCCTGGGCGTGCAGCGTGGGTGCGACCTCGCGATAGAGGATCAGGATCCGGCGCAGCACACCGTGCTCGCGCATCATGTCCTCGTTGGCGCTGGTGTCTTCGCTCTCCTGCTTTTTCGCTTCGGCAAAGGCAGGCGGCGGCACGATCAGCGTGCCGGCGGTGACGCAGACCGCGGCGGTCGCGGCCAGCGACAATGTGGTCCGGCGATCGAATTCCTTGTCCGTGGGCATGAAGCACCTCCCGGCCGCACGCGCGCCAGGTAAACAGACTGCGCGCGATGCCGGTTCCAGGCCGGCGCCGGTCAGTGCCGGTGCAGCGTCTCGCGCGTCGCCTTGGCCAGCAGGTCGAGCCGGAACGGCTTGGCCAGCACCGCGATGCCCTCGGCTTCGGCGGCGCGTTTCGATGCGTCGGCATAGCCGCTGGTCAGCAGCACCGGCAGGTCCGGACGGCGTTTGCGCACTTCGCGCGCCAGCTCCACGCCATTCATGCTGCCCGGCATCATGATGTCGGAGAAAACGAGATCGATCCGGCGCTCGTTCGCCAGCGCACCCAGCGCCGCCGCTGCGCTGGCCGCGCGCGTCACCGTGAACCCCAGATAGAGCAGCATCTCGCTCACCAGCGCCGCCACCTCGTCGTCGTCTTCGACCAGCAACACATGCGCGCCGGAATTCTGGCCGACGAGTCCCACCGTCGCGTCGTCGAGCGACCGCATCGCCGGCAGCTTGTGCGAACGCGGCAGCATCAGCGAAATCGCCGTTCCCGACCCGACTTCGCTGACGATCCGCGCATGGCCGCCCGATTGCTGCGCGAAGCCATAGACCTGCGCCAGCCCGAGGCCCGACCCCTTGCCGACCTCCTTGGTGGTGAAGAAGGGCTCGAACGCACGCGCGACCACCGCGGGCGACATGCCGGTACCGTCGTCGATCACCGACAGTTCGACGAAGTCGCCGTCCGGCATGGCGCCGGCGTGGTGCGGCATGTTGCGGGCGTGGATGGTGATGGTGCCGCCCCTGGGCATCGCGTCGCGCGCATTGACCGCGAGATTGAGCAGCACCAGCTCGAGTTCGCCCGGATCGACCTCGACCGGCCACAGATCATTGGCAAACGCCGTCGCCACCTTGATGTCGCCGCGCAGGCTGCGATCGAGCAGATCGTGCATGCCGCCGACCTGCCGCGTCAGGTCAACCGGTTCGGGCCGCAGCTTTTGCCGCCGCGCGAAAGCGAGCAGCTGGCGCGTCAGCGCGGCGCCGCGCTCGGTCGCCATCCGCATGCCTTGCAACAGCCGCTGGCGCCGCTTCTGGTCCTCCTGCCGCTCGAGCATCTCGAGCCCGCCCGCGATGACCATCAGCAGATTGTTGAAGTCGTGCGCCACGCCGCCGGTGAGCTGCCCGACCGCTTCGATGCGCTGCGCCTGGCGCAATGCATCTTCGGCACGGGCGCGCTCGGCCATTTCGTTGCGCAGCTTCTGGTTGGCCTGTTCGAGTTCGCGCGTGCGCGCCTGCACCAGCGCTTCGAGCTCGGCGGCGGCCTGTTCGTGCAGCAGCAGGTGGGTGCGGATCTCATACTGCCGCGCGCGGGCGCGGATCGCGGCGCGAATCGTGCTGGTCAGCGTCACCGCCTGAACCGGGCGTTCCAGCAGCGACACGTTGCGAAGATGCACCACCAGCGCCTCGCGCCGCGCCGCGACGGCGGGATTGTCGCGCCGGCTGGTCAGCACCACGAACGGCAGGTCCGACCAGGGCGGCTGCAGCCGCACCCAGTCGAACAGCCTGTCGGTGTCCTGGCCGTGCAGCGCTTCTTCGGCGACGAAGACCGACGCCACGTCGTCGGTGAGCGCCGCGACCAGCGCCGCCAGGCCATCGCAGATCCGCGCCGCGATGCCCGCATTTTGGAGCAGCGCCGCCGACGCGGTGGCGTCGCGCCCGATCGGCGCGAGGATCAGCACGCAATCGCGAACCGGCTGCGCGTCAGTCCGCAGCATTGTCCGACATGATCAGTTGCGGGCCGCCGGAATAGGTCGGCGTCCCCGAAAAAATGCCGCTGAAACTGTTCAGGGGCGACCCCACCGTGATGCCGGCCGGAGTCAGCCTGAATTCGCGGATCGTGTTCTCATGCCTGCCGCTGCGCTTCTTCACCACCGACAGCGCGCGCCGCACCGTGCCCTGGAATTCGAAGTAGCGCAGCATGATCACCGCGTCGCTGAGATAGCTGAGATCGACCGGCGTGGTCTGGTTGGGGGCGATCAGCCCGTGCTGGGCCAGGATCAGGATCGTCAGCACCCCCTGCTGGCTGAGATAGCTCAGCAGCTCGTGCATCTGCAGGACCAGGAAGCGCTCGTCCGGCATCGCGTTCATGTAGCCGTTGAGGCTGTCGATCACGATCATGCGCGCGCCGTCATCGACGCTGTTGCGGACGCGATGGGTGAATTCGCCGGGCGACATTTCGGCGGGATCGATCTGCTGGATCTGGATCAGGCCGGAGTCGAGCCCGGCCTGCAGATCCAGGCCGATCGCGGCAGCGCGCGCGTCGATCGTGCCGCGGCCTTCATCGAACGCGAAGACGACCGAGCGCTCGCCGCGTGCCGCAGCGGCCGCGACATAGGTGAGGCTGAGCGACGACTTGCCGACGCCGGCGGCGCCGATCAGCAGCGTGTTGGTGCCGCGTTCCAGGCCGCCGCCCAGCAACTCGTCGAGGCCGGCATTGCCGCTCGACGTCAGATCGTGCGCGAAGGCGCGGTGATGTTCGGCGGCGATCAGGCGCGGATAGATCTGCAACCCGCCGCGCTCGATGGTGAAGTCGTGAAAGCCGCCGCGGAAATCGATGCCGCGCATCTTCATCACCCGCAGCCGGCGCCGCTCGGCGCCATATTCCAGCGCCAGCTGCTCGAGCAGGATGACGCCGTGCGTGATCGAATGGAGCTGCAGATCGTCGGCCTGGCCCGACAGGTCGTCGAGCAGCACGACGGTGCAGCTCTGCCCGCTGAAGAAATGCTTGAGGGCCAGAATCTGGCGGCGATAGCGCAGCGCGTTCTGCGCCAGCAGACGGACCTCGGACAGGCTGTCGAACACGATGCGAGTCGGCTTCAGTCTTTCGACATGTTCGAAGATCAGCTTGATCGTCTCGCTGAGCTCGATCTCGGCGGGATGAAACACCGTCATCTCGCGCGTCGGGTCGAGCGTGATTTCGGGCGGCACGATCTCGAACACGTCGATGCCGTCGAGCGTCCAGCCATGGCGGCGCGCGACCAGTCGCAGCTCGCGCTCGTTCTCGGACAAGGACACGTAGAGCACGGTCTCGCCCTTGCGCACGCCGTCGAGCAGAAACTGCAGCGCCAGCGTGGTCTTTCCGGTGCCGGGGCGGCCCTCATAGAGATAGACGCGCTCGCGGTCGAAACCGCCGTCGAGAATGTCGTCGAGCGCGGCGCTGCCGCTCGAAATACGGGGCGGATCGTCAGAGGTCTCGACGGGGACGACTTTTCCCTGCAATTCGCGTCTCCTACGCGCGAATCGCGCGCGTGCCCCGAGCGCAGCTTCGCTCGGCTTCGTTGGAATTCATCGTCGCGGTTCGGGCGACAATGCTGCCGTCCAGCGCGGCGCGCCCGATGCGGTGCGCTCGACCGAGGGAATTCTCACGGGACTCCCGGCAGCAGCGTCCTATCAACGCCATTCCGCCGGAATAGGTCCCTCTCCGCCCGTTGCGCAGGCATGCGATGGCCGCCGCTCATGCGGCGCAACGCGCGACGACCCGACGCGCTGGCGGCGGCGACGCTTCAGTGCAGGTCCGATTCAACGCAAGCGGAGGTCGTGATGTCGGATTTGGTGATGTCCGGGGCGCAAGCTGCCGGCCAGTTCAAGATCGGTGGCGAGATCGAGGTCAATCGCCTTGGTTTCGGCGCCATGCGGATCACCGGCCCGGGCGCGTGGGGGCCGCCCACCGATCGCGCCGAAGCGATCCGCGTGTTGCGGCGCCTGTCCCAGCTGGGCGTCAATTTCATCGACACCGCCGAAGCCTATGGACCGGCGGTCAGTGAAGAACTGATCGCCGAGGCGCTGGCGCCCTATGACGACTTGCTGATCGCGACCAAGGGCGGGTTGACGCGGCAGGGGCCGAACCAGTGGGCGCCGCTCGGCCGTCCCGCCTATCTGCGCCGGGGCGTCGAGGCCAGCCTGCAACGCCTCAAGCTCGAGCGCATCGATTTGTGGCAGCTGCATCGCATCGATCCCGGCACGCCGCGCGCGGAGCAGTTCGGCGTCATCGCCGACATGCTGAAGGAAGGGCTGATCCGCTTCGCCGGGCTGAGCGAAGTCAATGTCGAGGAGATCGTCGCCGCGCGCAAAGTCTTCCCGGTGGCGACGGTGCAGAACCGGTACAATCTGTCGGACCGTTCGAGCGAAGACGTGGTGGCCTATTGCGACGCCAACGGCATCGGCTTCATCCCGTGGCATCCGCTCGCTGCGGGCGAGCTGACCGCAACCGGCACCGCGCTCGACGCGATCGCGCGCAAGCGGCGCGCCGCCCCGAGCCAGATCGCGCTCGCCTGGATGCTCAAGCGCAGCAAGGTGATGCTGCCGATTCCCGGCACCAGCAAAGTCGCGCATCTGGAGGAGAACGTCGCCGCGGCGGAGATCGAACTCAGCGACGCGGATTATGAGGCTCTCTCAGGATAGAAAGATTGCGGTGCTCGGCGGCCCTCGGCCAGACCAACCAGGAGATTTCGGAGTCGACTCTTTCGCCATTATCGCCTCTTCTCGATACGAAGGCTAAAAGCCTGTATCGATAAAATTTGAGGGATTTCGTCATGGCGACAAGTCAAATCCTCGTTACATCCGGCAACATCCAGACGCTTACAGTCCAGACGCTGACATTGGGGTCCGGGTCGGCGAAAAAACTCACCCTCAGCAATGCGAGTACGAAACAGCTCAGCGCCTCGCAGGCCTTCATCCTGACGCCGCAATTGCTGCAGGCCACCGGCTCCAACAGCCAGTCGACCGCGGCGCAGATCACGGCACCGGCGGTGGTCGTGACCCGCGTTTCGTCGTCGACCCGCGGCATCCGGTTGCCGCCGGCAAGCGCGGGCCTCACGGAATTGATCTCCAACGCAGGCTCGAACAGCGTCTGCGTCTTTCCTGCTGCCGGCGATCGCATCGAGAGCAACGCGACCAATGTCAGCGCCACGCTGGCGGCGGGCAAAGGCAGCATCTTTTTCGCGCAGGATTCGGTGACGTGGCGCCTGATTCAGGGGGCTTGATCGAATTCGACGTCCGCACACCGCTCGACAACACAATCCTGCGCGAACATGTGCAGGCAGCGTTGTCGCGCGGGCTGCCGGAGGTCGAAGCGGCGCCGCGGCCCAAGAAAAAGCGTCTTCGTATCATCGCCAACGGGCCGTCGGCGCTGTCGGCGCCGCTGACGGGCGCGCCGACCTTGGCCGTCAACAATGCGCTGCGCCTGTTCGTCGAGCGCGGCCTGGCACCGGATTATTGGATCGCCTCGGATCCGCAATCATGCGTCGCGGACTTTCTGTGCGATGCGCCGCGCGAGACGACGTATCTCGTGGCCAGCAAATGTCATCCGTCGGTGTTCGACGTGCTGCAGGAGCGGCGCGTCGTGCTGTGGCATTGCGCCGAGCAGGCGACACTGGACCTGTTCGTCGGGCGTCTGGTGGTACCAACCTCCGTTTCCGTTACGCTCTGCGCGCTGAACCTGATGCCGGTGCTGGGATTCGAGCGGATCGAAACCTGGGGCTGGGACGGCTGCTACATGACCGGGCGCGACCATGCCGTCGCCCAGCCCCACCGGCGCGACGACGTCACCATCCAGCTCGGTCCACGACGGCGCTTTGCGACGACGACGAGCTGGGCCGCCGAAGCCGAGGATGCGGTGCATCTGTTCAAAAGTGCGGAGCGGCAGGTCCGGATCCGCGGCCGCGGCATGATTGGCGCGATCCTGCGCCAATACGCGCTCGCCTGACCCGTCCTTGGCTCGCCTTGCCAACTTTACGACTTTTACGAACTTGACGAACTATCCGAGGGCCTTCAAGTTCGAGGCGATGCCCAACATACGTACGACCCGCGCCCGCCCGCCGCGCCGCCCGGCTCGGGCGCGAAAAAAAACGACGCGCGCCAAAGCTTTGGTTGCGCTCGGCAAGACCGGAAAGATCCCGACGGGAAAAACGCCCCGGAAAGCCGGGGTCACGCACGCCAAGAAGGCGACGACCCGGTCGCTCAGCGCGTTCGGCTTTGCGCATAAGCCGATCGACAAGCGCACCTGGTCAAAGCTGGGGCCGGCGGCGCGCAATGCCGATACGTCGCCCCGCCTCACAAAATTCGTGCTGACGGTCGAGCGAGGCGTCGTACGCGACGTCGAAATTCTGGAGGACCTGCCGCCGCGCGAAGCGGCACCTGCTCCAGCGACGGCGCCCGCCATCGAAGCCGCACTGCAGGCTGCGCGCGATCGCGGCACGCTGGGCATCGCGGGCTTATTGAAGCGCCCCGAGATGCTGACCGACCGCGCCTTCGCAGCGCGGCTGGGCGTGTCGCACACGACCGTGCACGCGCGGCGGCGGAACAAGCAGGTCCTGGCGGTCGGCGGTGCGGCACGCGGCTTTCGCTATCCCGATTGGCAGATCGATCCACGCACGGGGCAGCCCTATGCGCAGATCGTCCGGCTTCTGGCCTTGTTGGACGATCCATGGGTCGCCTATCGGATGCTGGCAGTTGTCCATCATCGCGAGCTGGACGGGCGTACCGGTCTGGAGGCGCTGCAGCAAGGCCGGGGCGACGCGCTGGTGCAACTGGTCGAGCGCCAGTTCCCCGACTGACCGTGCCGCGTATTCGAGCGCGCGCATGACAAGCTGGAAAACGGAAAAGGCGACCCGATGCTGCTGCGCGACGCCGGCGCAGGTCTGATCGACATCCTGCAGACATTTGGCATCGCGCTGCTGCCGTGAAGGAGCGGAGACGGCCAAGCAAAACGCGTCGGCCCATCTTGGCCGGTGCTTACGTCACCCGCCGCACCAGCTCGTTCTTCCCGAACAGCTCCGCCACCCAGTCGACGAACACGCGCAGGCGGTTCGAGAGATAGCGGTTGGGCGGATAGACGATGTGCATCGGCAGGTTTTCGACGTGCCAGTCGGGCAGCACCTGCACCAGCGCGCCGCTGCGCAGATGGTCCTGCACCATGAAGGTCGGCGCCTGGATCACGCCCTGCCCCTGCAGCCCCGCCGCGACATAGACCTGCGCGTCGTTGGCGGCGACGAAGTAGCGGCCCTGCACGTCGATGCGATCCTCCCCCTTCACGAATTGCCACGGATAGGGACGCCCGGTGCGCGCCATCAGATAGGCGACGGTGTAGTGGTTCTTGTCGTCGAGCTCGCTCGGATGTTCCGGCGCGCCATGGCGTTCGAGATAGGACGGCGCCGCGCACACCGCGAAATGCAGGTCGCCGATGCGGCGCGCGATCAGATTCTGGTCGGCCAGCTCGCCGCCGCGAATGACGCAGTCGACATTCTCGCCGATCAGGTCGATGGCGCGGTCGGTGACCGTGATCTCGAGCTGGATGTCGGGATAGCGCTGATGGAAATCGCACAGCGCCGGAATCAGAATATGGGTCGCGACCGGCGTCGACATGTCGACGCGCAAGCGCCCCTTCGGCGCCGCCTGGCTCGTGGTCATGCTGCCGTCGAGCTCGTCGACGTCGCTCAGCACGCGGATCGCGCGCTCGTAATAGACCGCCCCGTCCGAACTCACCCCGACCCGCCGCGTGGTGCGGTTGAGCAGCTTGGCCCCGACATGCGCCTCGAGCTGCTGCACCAGCTTGGTCAGGGTCGGCTTGGGGGTGCGCAGCACCTCGGCGGCCTTGGTGAAACTGCCGGTCTCGACGACCCGCACGAAGGCTCGGATGGCGGAAAGCTGGTCCATGATCCAGATTCACCCTCGATTATTCACGTATG
>JAQGIE010000007.1 GCA_028291365.1 Rhodospirillales bacterium | reverse complement strand
CAAGGGCACCAAGGTGCACCAAGGGAATTCACTCGAGCGCGCAGCGCGCAACGATTTTTGACGCTGCAGAATTGAGTGCGCGCTGCGCGCGCGGGAAGCATCCCCTTGGTGCTTCTTGGTGTTCTTGGTGCCTTGGTGGTTACCTTCATTACAACAGCCGTCGACGGATCGCCTGGCTGCCGACGTCGAGCAGCGACACGGTGGCGAGGATGAGCAGCATGACCGCGGCGGTCTGTTGAAAATTGAAGCTGCGGATCACTTCCCACAGCACCACGCCGATGCCGCCGGCGCCGACCATGCCGACCACCGTCGCCGACCGCACGTTCGATTCGAAGCGGTAGAGCGAATAGGAAATCCACAGCGGCAGCACCTGCGGCACGACACCGTAGAGAATCTCTTCCAGCACATGCGCGCCGGTGGCGCGGATGCCTTCGACCGGACGCGGATCGATCGCTTCGACCGCTTCGGCGAACAGCTTGGCGAGAATGCCGGTCGTATGGACCCACAGCGCAAGCACGCCGGCAAAGGGCCCCAGGCCGACCGCGACCACGAACAACATCGCGAACACCATCTCGTTGATGGCGCGGCACGAATCCATCAACCGGCGCGCCGGTTGCGAAATCCACCAGGGTGCGATGTTGGTGGCACAGAGCAGCCCGAGCGGAATCGCGCCCAGCACCGCGAGAATGGTGCCCCACAATGCGATTTCGAGCGTCACGACGGTTTCGCGCAAATAGCTGCGCCAATCGTGAAAGTCGGGCGGCCAGAAATCGGCGGCCATGGTGGCGATGTTGCCGCTGTCGCGCACCAGCAGCAGCGGATCGAGTTCGGCGCCGCGCCAGCTCGCAACCAGAATGGCGAGCACCAGGCCCAGGCCCAGCACGCGCGTGAAACGCCCGATCCCGGCGCGGAACTCCGCGCCGGGTCCCGGGAGGCTCGTGTCCGTCATCAGCCTTTCTTCGCGCTGAGTTCGGCAACCTTCTGATCGAGTTCGCGCAGCTTGGCGTCGATCTCGGCGAGTTTTTTGGCCTTTTCGTCGGCGTTCAGCGCTTCGTCCTGCTCGACCTTGCTACGGTCCTTGAACATGGCGATCTGGCGCACCGGCAGAAGCTGCGCGTCGGTCGACGGCACGAAGCGCTGCACGCCGATGCCGGCCAGCACCTTCTTCTGCTCGTCGTCGCTGCCGAAGCCGGTAAAGAACGTGGCGATCTTCGTCTTCAGCGCCGGATCGAGATCCTTGCGCCACACGATCGGATCGGCCGGGATCATCGGCGAACGCCAGATTTCGCGCACGGCAGCCACCTTGTCGGGATGGCTGCGGGTGAACTTGCCCATGTCTTCGGTGTTGCAGGTGGCGACGTCGACCTGCCTGTTCGCCGTTGCGAGCAGGTTGATTTCGTGGCTGCCGCTGACCGTGCGGGTGAAATGCTTGCGCACGTCGATCTTGTTCTTGGCCCACAGGTAATAGCTCGGGATCAGGAAGCCCGAGGTCGAGTTCGGGTCGCCGTTGCCGAACGTGTACTTGCCCGGGCTTTTCAGCACGTCGTCGACGGTCTTGATCGGGCTGTCCTTGGGCACGATCAGCACCGAATAATAGCCGAGCGTGCCGTCGGCATAGACTTTCTGCATGAAGACTTCGCCGTCGGCACGGTCGACCGCCTGGATCGCCGAGGCGTTGCCGTACCAGGCGAGCTGCACCTTGTTGAAGCGCATGCCTTCGATGATTCCGGCATAGTCGGTGGCGTAGAAGCCTTTGACCGGCACGCCGATCGCCTTCGACATCTCGGCGAAGAACGGCTCCCATTGCGTGCGCAGCGAGCTCGCGCTTTCGGTCGAGATGACGCCAAAGGCGAGTTCTTTCTGCGCTTCTGCATGGGCGGCACCGGCCGTGAGGCCGAGCAGCAAGGCAGCAGCGAGGAGTCTGATCCGACGCAGCATGGCGATCTCCGGAAAGTTTGCCGTCGAAGCGCTATTGCGCGGCGACGGCGAGGGGCTGGAAGGCGGGTTGTGCGTGAAGCGGGAGCAGCGCCGCCGACGGCCGCGCGTAGACCGGTTCGGGCTCGCCGCCATAAATCGCGGCGAGCAAAGTTTGGGTCAGCGCGCTCGACGGGCCGTCATAGACGACGCGGCCGTCGCGCAGGCCGACCACGCGCGGGCAGTACGCGGTCGCGTAATCGACCTGGTGCAGCGAGACGACCACGGTGATGCCGTCCTCGCGGTTGATGCGGCTCAGCGTCTCCATCACGCGCGTGCAGGATTTCGGATCGAGCGAGGCGATCGGCTCGTCGGCGAGCAGCACGCGCGCCCGCTGCACCAGCGCCCGCGCGATGGCGGCGCGCTGCTGCTGGCCGCCCGACAGAGTCGAGGCACGCTGCTGCGCATAGCGCGCGATGCCGACGCGTTCGAGCGCTTCGAGGGCGCGCTGCTTTTCGACCGCGGGAAACCAGCCCGTCAGGCTGCGCCATAACGGCAGCCGGCGCAGCGCGCCGGTCTCGACGTTCCGCTGCAGCGACAGGCGGCCGACCAGGTTGAATTGCTGGAACACGAAGCCGATGTCGCCGCGGCGCAGGCGGATGTCGGGAACGACACGCCCGCCGCTCTGCACCAGCGCGCCGTGGACGCGCACTTCGCCGCATTCTTCGCGGACGCCGTGACGTGTTTGCGCCGGCGTGTCTTTGGGACGGTCGCAGGCGACCAGCCCCGATATATGTCGCAGGAGAGTCGACTTGCCCGAGCCGGAGGCGCCGATCAGCGCCACCATTTCACCGGGCTCGATCCGGAGATCGATGTCGTGGAGCGCTTTGCGGGCGCCCGTGAAGCTCTTGCTCAGTCGGACGATCTCGATCGCAGGCGGCATAATTCCGCTCCAGTCGTCTAGACAACTTCGCCACTCAGACGGTAGCTTTCACCGTTCGCGATTTCAACCGTTTTCTTGTACCGTTATATGAACTGTTCTGAACAAATAGTCATTGATGGCAAAACAATAGTTGTTGATGACTGCACAAATAGTTCTGAAGCATAGATGGAGGGCGAGAACCTTGTCAGGACGAGAGTCGCTCGATCGGCCGGTCTTCGCGGCCACTTCCACTGCACAAGACCGGG
>JAQGIE010000017.1 GCA_028291365.1 Rhodospirillales bacterium | reverse complement strand
CACCACCAAGACACCAAGGACACCAAGTTTCACCAAGAGTCGCAGCCATGTGATCGTGGTCGCGTCGCTGGGATCACGATGATTTTCTGACGCGCGCTTGGCGCGCGTCGATCATACGAATTCCGGCCGGTCGATGGTGGGAGCACGGACCGCTTGGTGCTTCTTGGTGTCCTTGGTGTCTTGGTGGTTCTTCAGGGGCTTGTGCGCTTGCGAGGAAGCCCGCAGCTGCCAACGGCTCCCAATTTCGCGGAGCGGGAAAGGCGCCAAATCAAAAGGTCGAAAGCAGATCCGTCCAATTGGATCGAATCCTGCTTTGGCAAGGGCGCTTTCGCGTCGGCACAAGACTGGCTACACGTGGTCTCATCCTGACGGACGGAACGCGAAGAACCGCGCCGTCGTGATGAGGTAGCAGGCATGAGGTTCTCGACGGCGGCGGCGCCGAACGCACGCGTCGCGCGGATTGCGTTGTGGCTTTCGCTGACGCTGGTCGCGTCGCCGGCGGCGGCGCAACGCGAATTGTCGGCGTTCAACCTCCCGGCCCAGCCGCTCAAGCAGGCGCTGATCGAATTCAGCCGCCAGTCGCGCGTGCAGATCCTGTTTCCCGACGAGCTGGTCGAAGGCCGGACCGCACCGGCGGTGAGCGGGCGTTTCAGCAACCAGGACGCCCTGGCGATGCTGTTGGCGGGCTCCGGCTTCGTGCCGGACTTCGAAGATGCGCGCACCGTGCGGCTGGTGGCCCAGGCGCCGGTTGCGCCGACGCCGGTTCCGGGCCGGGTCGCGGCTGCGCTACCGCCCAGGCCGGAAGAGATCGTCGTCACCGGCACGCGCATTCGCGGCACGGTCCCGGTCGGCTCGGAGATGATCACGCTCGACCGCAGCGCGATCGATCTGGCGGGACGGTCGACCGCGACCGAGCTGCTGCGCATCGTGCCGCAGAATACCAGCCTGGCCGTCAATGACGAGGTGCGCGTCGGCATCACGCAGAACGTGCAGAACACCGCCTTTGGCAGCTCGGCGAATTTGCGCGGCCTGGGGCCGGCCGCGACGTTGGTGCTGTTCAACGGTCATCGCATGGCGCCGACCTCGGCCGGTGCGTTCGTCGACGTTTCGCAGATCCCGTTGTCGGCGATCGAGCGGATCGAGATCGTGGCCGACGGCGCCTCGTCGATCTACGGATCGGACGCGATCGGCGGCGTGATCAATTTCGTTCTGCGGCACGACTTTCGCGGCAGCGAAGTTTCGGTGCGCAACGAATTCGCCGACGGCATCAACCGTTTCACGGCGAGCGCGATCACCGGTGCCAGCTGGGACGGCGGCAATCTGTTTGTGGGCTACGAGCATCACCACCAGACCAGCCTGTCGGCGAAGGACCGCGACTATTACACGTCGGATCTGCGCCGCTTCGGCGGGCCGGACCTGCGCGCCGCCGGCAATATCCCGGGCACGATCTCGGCGAACGGGACGACCTATGCGCTGCCGCCCAACCAGAACGGGCGCAACCTGTCGGCGGCGTCGCTGGTGCCGGGCACGAGCAACCCGTACGACAATGATCTCGACGCCAGCATTCTTCCGACCCAGCGCCGCGACAGTTTCTCGGGCTCGGTGCAGCAGGCGCTGAACGACACGATCTCGGTGAACGCCGACGGGTTTTACTCACGGCGCAGCTTCGGCACCTATCTCACGACCGGAAACTCGGTGCTGACGGTGCCGAGAAGCAATCCGTTCTTCGTCAGCCCCGTTGCCGGCGCACAGTCGGTCACCGTTCTCTATTCGCTGCGCGACGATCTCGGTGCCCCGTTCGGTCACGGAACCAGCCAGAACTATTCGTTGAACGGCGGCGTGTCGGCGAAACTCGGGGCCTCCTGGCGTGCCAGCCTGTCGGCTTCATATGCGGCCGACATCACGCATGAGCGCGTCGAAAATGTTGCGAATACGACCGCCCTGAACGCCGCACTCGCTGATCCGGATCCCGCAACCGCGTTCAATCCGTTTGCGAGCCAGTCGGTGACCAATCCGGCGACGCTGGACGCCATACGCGGGTACACCGCCGATCGGCATCAACGGTTTCGTATCAAGTCGGCCGCGCTTCGGGCCGACGGCGGCTTGTTCGACCTGCCGGGTGGGTCGGTGCGCTTGGCGGCGGGCGCCGAGTATCGGCTCCAGGGCTACGACGACACCAATTTCAGTTTCTCCAGCGGCACGCGTCCAGCGCTGAGCGCGCCGTCGAGTCTGCGGCGGCGGATTGCTTCGTTCGACGCGGAGCTGCTGGTTCCGATTTTTGGCCAGGGCAACGAACTGCCCGGATTTCACCGGCTCGACATTTCCGCCTCGGCTCGGACCGAGCGCTATAGCGACGTCGGTCGAACGACCAATCCGAAGTTCGGCGTTGGCTGGCTGCCTGTCGAGGGCGTCGCGCTGCGCGGAAGCTGGGGAACGTCGTTCCGCGCGCCGCTACTCACGCAGCTCGGCGATCCGACGATTCTGTCGACGATCGTTCCGGACGCAAGGTCGCCGACCGGGCGATCGAATGTGGTTGCGATTCTCGGAAACAACCGCGACCTGAAGCCGGAGAAGGCGACCACCTGGTCTGCAGGTGCAGACCTCACGCCGCGCCAGCTTCCGGGGTTGAAGATCTCCGGCACCTATTTCTCGATCGACTATCGCAATCGGATTCTCAACCTGGCCGCCGAGACGGCGCAGGTTCTGGTGCGCGAGGACATCTATGCCGGACTGATCACGCGCAATCCAAGCGCAGCACAGGTCCAGGCGCTCTATGACAGCCCGTTCCTGGTGGCTGGCTCGGCCAGATTTCCAGCCAACACGATTGCCGCGATCATCGACGGCCGGTTCAACAATGTCGGCGTCGTCCACGAGAGCGGCTTTGATTTTTCGGCGTCGTGGGAATTGAACACGTCGCAGGGCGTCTTCATTCCCGTCATCGGTATCGCCTGGATTACCGATTACACGGTCGGCCGTACTGCGACCGCGCCGGTTTCGAGTTCATTGAACCGTTCCGGCTCGCCGATCGATCTTCGTGGCCGGGCTGGCGTTGCCTGGACGAAGGGACGGTACGATGGTTCGCTCTTCGTCAACTACGTCAACGCCTATCACAATTTCTCGGTCATTCCGGTGGCGCAGGTCGATTCGCTGACCACGGTCGATGCCCAGATCGGCTTCAGATTCGGCTGCGTCGCGGTTGCAGGCGATGCATGCCAGGTGCAGTTGACGGTCCAGAATCTGCTCGACCAAAAGCCGCCGGTCTTCGTCAACACTGCCGGCCGGGTTGCCTATGATCCCGAGCAGGCCAGCGCCATCGGACGCGTCATCGCACTCGACCTCACGCTGCGGTTTTAAACTGGCAGACTGTCGAAAATCCTGCCGCAGCCGCGCTGGCGTGGCGTTCGTAAGAGTTCACCGCAGCGGGTCGCATCGTGCGGCGCGATACGCATCGTCCCCGATTGAGTCCTGTCGCGCGCTTTGCGCGCGTCATGATCGGGCTTTCGCTTTAAAAGCTCTCGAAGGCAATTTCACCACCAAGACACCAAGGACACCAAGTTTCACCAAGAGTCGCAGCCATGTGATCGTGGTCGCGTCGCTGGGATCACGATGATTTTCTGACGCGCGCTTGGCGCGCGTCGATCATACGAATTCCG
>JAQGIE010000256.1 GCA_028291365.1 Rhodospirillales bacterium | reverse complement strand
GCAGCGACTTCAACTTCGACTTCAACGTCTCGTTCACCGAGGAGCAGCAGCGCGAAGGCAGCATCGAGTACAACTACCGCCGCGGCGGTCATGCGATGGATACGAAGGCGGCGCTGGGGGTGGTGGCGCAGTTTGCAGCCACGGTCGGCACCGACGCGCCCACCTACTCGCGCGATCGGCCGGGCTTGAGCACGTTCGTGCGCAAGGACGGCGTCATCTATCACACCTATTCGACCTATGCGCGCGGGCTGGACGGCCTCTGGGGCTCATATCAGTGGCTGGATCGCGCGCCCTTGGGGCGCAACGAGACGGGCATCTGGTGGCGCCGCCACGACGAATACGGCACGGGCTGATTTGCTGTGGGTCCGCTCGGCCGACACGAAGAGCACGCCCAGGCGCGCATCCGCATGATTGCGACCCAACGTGAAGATGCCGGCGCCTGCGTCGAACGCAGCAGCGCCGCCGCGCTTGGCGCAGCCGACTGGCTATGCCTCGCGGCGGCGCCGACCTTCGCGATCATGGCGCTCGTCACCGGTGTTCTTGGTGGCGGCCGGGCGGATCCGATCTGCTCGGCCATGCAACATGCGTCGCCGCTCGGCGGCATGGTCCCGATGTACCTGCTGATGAGCGCCTTCCATCTGGTGCCCTGGCTGAAGCTGGTCGCCCGCGGGAAGACAGTCACCGGCGCGATCGACGTCGCCGCCGGTCCGTTGGAGCCGGTGTGACGAGTTGACTGAGCTGCGGCGTGCATGCGCGAATTCGAATCGCGCATGAGCACATTCGAGCCGCGCATGAGCGAATTCGAAACGTCTTCCGAGCGGCGCCGGCCGGTCGCTCACCGGTCGGAACCCAGACGAGAACACAGCGAAAGCTGGCCGCTTTCACTGCACGCACGACGTTGACGTCCCGCTGCGGACTCGACGCCTGCCAATGTCGGCGAGGCCGAGAACCTGCGTCGATGAGCGCAGCGCCGACCGACTCCACCTTTTCGCGCCTCAGCGTAGTTGCCTGCCCGGCTGCGAACATGCGGCTGCGCGGCGGCCCGCCGCATCAGAGGGACGTGAATGTGTTGACGTACAGAGCGCCATCGCTCCGGGCCGGCGCGCAAACGAAGCTCACGCCGCGTTCGCCTCTGTGGCGCTCCGCCGCTCGCCGCGGCACCAAGTTCCATGCGTGGGCCAACCGAGTCATTTTCGGCGCCGTCCTGCCATTGGCGCTCAGCGGCTGCAGCCAGATCGACTTGCTTGCGCCGAAGGGCGACATCGCCGCGCAGGAGCGAACGCTCATCCTGATCGCGCTCGGCATCATGCTCGCAGTGGTCATCCCGGTGATCGCGCTCACCTTGGCATTCGCCTGGCGCTACCGCGCGTCCAACACCAAGGCGACCTATGCGCCAAAATGGTCGCACTCGTTCGCCATCGAGGGCGTGGTCTGGTCGATCCCGTGCGTGATCGTCGTGTTTCTGGCGGTTTTGATTTGGCGAACCACACACGCGCTCGACCCTTACAAGCCGCTCGGCGCGAATGTCGCACCGGTGCGAGTCGAGGTCGTCGCGCTGAATTGGAAGTGGCTCTTCGTCTACCCGGATTACGGCGTCGCCACGGTGAACCAACTCGCCATTCCCACCAACACACCCATCGACTTTCGGATCACGTCGGACTCGGTGATGAACGCCTTCTTCATTCCTCAGCTCGGCAGTCAGATCTACGCCATGGCCGGGATGACGACCCAGCTGCACCTGATCGCCGATACGCCGGGAACCTACCCGGGTCTCTCCTCCGCGTTCAGCGGACCGGGCTTTTCGGACATGCATTTCGAGGCCGTCGCGATGCCCCGCAATCGGTTCGATGCGTGGGTCGAGCAGGCGCGCCACGCGCCGGCGACGCTCGACCGCGCCACCTTCGTTTCACTGAAACGTCCCAGCACCGCGACGCAGCCCGCCACCTACGCGGGCGTCGCGCCCGGGCTCTTCGAGAGCGTCGTCGCCGAGTACATGGCCGAGCCGGATCACACGCATCAACACGCCGCGTCGATGCAGCACGCGATGGTGCCGCGGAGTAACGACTGATGTTCGGCAAGCTTTCTCTGGACGCGATCCCCCTCGAGCAGCCCATCATCATGGGCACGGGGGTCGTTGTTGCGCTCCTCGGTTTGACGATCCTCGGCCTGATCACCTACTTCCGGCAATGGAAGTATCTGTGGGTCGAATGGATCACCTCCGTCGATCACAAGAAGATCGGCGTAATGTATTTCGGGCTCGGTCTGGTCATGCTGCTGCGCGGTTTCGCCGACGCGATCATGATGCGCACCCAGCAAGCGATGGCGGCCAACGGCGCGGCCGGCTACCTGCCGCCGGAGCACTACGACCAGATCTTCACCGCCCATGGCGTGATCATGATCTTCTTCGTGGCCATGCCGTTCGTAATCGGCCTGATGAACGTGGTGGTGCCGCTGCAGATCGGCGCCCGAGACATCGCCTTTCCATTCGTCAACTCGCTCGGCTTCTGGCTGTCCGCCATGGGCGCGGGGCTGGTGATGCTGTCGATGTGGGTGGGCGATTTCGCCGCCACCGGCTGGGTGGCCTACCCGCCGCTGTCTGAACTCGGCCTCAGCCCCACGACGGGCGTCGACTATTACATCTGGTCGCTCCAGATCTCCGGCCTCGGCACGACGCTGGCAGGGATCAATTTCGTCGTGACGATTCTGCGGATGCGGGCGCCGGGCATGAATCTGATGAAGATGCCGGTGTTCACCTGGACTGCGCTGATCACCAACATCCTGATCGTCGCGATCTTTCCGGTACTGACCGCTACGCTGGCCATGCTGAGCGCCGACCGGTACCTCGGCATGCATTTCTTCACCAACGAGCTTGGTGGGAATGCGATGATGTACATCAATCTCATCTGGATCTGGGGCCATCCAGAAGTCTACGTGCTGATCCTGCCGGCCTTCGGCGCCTTCTCAGAGATCATCCCGACATTCTCCGGAAAGCCGCTGTTTGGCTACAAGTCGATGGTCTATGCGACGGCCGCGATCGGCGTGCTGTCGTTCTTCGTGTGGCTGCACCACTTTTTCACCATGGGGTCGGGCGCCAACGTCAATGCCTTCTTTGGCATCATGACCACGATCATCTCCATCCCCACCGGCGTGAAGCTCTTCAACTGGCTTTTCACGATGTACCGGGGCCGCATCCGCTTTCATACCGCGACGCTGTGGACCATCGGATTCATGGTGACCTTCGCGGTCGGCGGCATGACCGGCGTGCTGCTGGCCGTACCGGGCGCCGACTTCGTGTTGCACAATTCGCTCTTTCTCGTCGCCCACTTCCACAATGTCATCATCGGCGGCGTGGTGTTCGGCTGTTTGGCCGGGATGAGCTTCTGGTTCCCGAAAGTGTTCGGCTTCACGCTGAACGAGTTCTGGGGAAAGGTCTCATTCTGGTGCTGGCTGGTCGGCTACTGGCTGGCGTTCACGCCGCTCTACATCCTCGGCTTCATGGGGATGACGCGCCGGATGAACCACTACGATCATCCTGGCTGGCAGCCTCTTCTGATCGTGGCGCTGGTCGGGGTCTGCATCATCGGCGCAGGCATCGTGTCGATCCTCATTCAGCTCGCCGTCAGCATCCGCGACCGGGAGAAGAACCGCGACCTGACCGGAGATCCCTGGGACGCGCGCAGCCTCGAATGGTCCACCGCCTCGCCGGCGCCGTTCTACAATTTCGCCCGCATTCCCCGCATCACCTCGCTGGAGCAGCACTGGGACGACAAGGAGACGGGCCGGGCCGGCGTGCGCGTCGCGATCTTTGAGGACATCCACATGCCGAAGAACACCGCCGCTGGTTTCGTGATCGCCGTCTTTGGCTTCGTGCTGAGCTTCTCCCTGATCTGGCACATGTGGCTGTTCGCAGCCGTCGGTCTTCTCGGAATGATCGGAACCTTCGTCGTCAGAACCTACAACAGGGACGTCGATTACGACGTGCCTGCACCCACGGTCGCGCGCATGGAAGCCGAGCGCTTCGCTCTCGCACGCAAGGCGGCTTGAGCGATGAACATCATCACCACGACGCTGGCCGACGCTCCCGCCCGCGCTCCCGCGCACGACCTCGATCACGGGCACGATGACGGCTCCAACACCGTGCTCGGGTTCTGGATCTATTTGATGAGCGACTGCCTCATCTTCTCGTCCCTGTTCGCGACGTTCGCCGTGCTCGCCGGGAATTTCGCTGGCGGGCCGAGCGGCCGGGAACTGTTCGACCTGCCCTATGTCGGCGTGGAAACCCTGCTGCTGCTGATCAGCAGCTTCACCTTCGGGGTGGCAGCGCTGAACATGTACGCCGACCAGAGCAGCAAGGTGATTGCCTGGCTGGCCGTCACCTTCCTGTTCGGCGCCGGCTTCATCGGCATGGAAATCCAGGAGTTCGCCCACCTCATCCAGGAGGGTGCCGGGCCGGGCCGCAGCGCCTTCCTGTCAGCCTATTTCACGCTGGTGGGCACGCATGGCCTGCACGTCACAGCAGGCCTGATCTGGCTTGCGGTGATGATGCATCAGACCTGGCGCTTCGGACTCGACGGGGTGGTGCGGCGACGGATCGCCTGCCTCAGCCTGTTCTGGCACTTCCTCGACCTGATCTGGATCTGTGTCTTCAGCTTCGTCTATCTGCGGGGGGTGCTGTGATGCTCGACCGGACGTCGCCCGCACGCGTGGCGCAACCTGCTGCACGGGCCGCGCACGGGGATCTCAAGACCTACGGGATCGGCTTCGCGCTTTCGCTGGGGCTTACGATCCTGTCGTTCGGCGCGGTCATGGGCGGCCTCGTGCCACACGGCATGATGCTGGGCGCGATCACCGTTCTTGCCGTGGCGCAGCTGCTCGTGCAGCTCGTCTTCTTTCTCCACCTCGGTGCGGCCCCTGCACAGCGCAACAACACCGTGATCTTTGTCCTCACGGCGCTGCTCATCGCCACCGTGGTCTCCGGCTCGCTCTGGGTCATGCACAACGCCGACACCAACATGATGCCGATGCAGATGACGCCGGAACGGGCGATGTCGAAGGATTAAGCCTGGTCGCTTACATCACGGCGGCGCCAATCGCCGCCGTGATGTGCGCTGTCTTTGTCGTCGCTAGCTCTTCGGCTGCAAACCAAGCGCGATCCGCTCGATCCGGTCGGCGACCTTCCCGGACCCCGCATCCTTGCCGATCGTATTCGCCAGCACGACGACGGTCAGATGGTCCTTGGGAAACTCGGACAAGGCGGCGTTGAAGCCATTGATGCTGCCGCCGTGATCGACCTTTTGATGGCCTTCCTTGGTCGACACCATCAGCGCGTAGCCATATTCCTTTTTCCCATCGCGTTCTGCGATGCCGGCCTTGGTCATCAGCGCCGTCATCGCCTTCGCGGTGGTCTCGCCGTTGGTCAGCTTGCCGGGCGTCAGCATGGCCTGCAGTGAGGCGGGCTTCAGAACCTTGCCGCCATGGAGCGCAGCATTCCACTTGGCCAGATCGCTGGCCGACGAGCGGATCGAGCCCGCAGCGCCCGGAACCGTCATCGAAATAAAGCTCGCGTTGGTGAACTTTCCCGGCGCGCTTGCGGCATAACCGGCGACACGGCCTTCGAGGATTTCGGTCTCGTCGTCGAGCGCGGTGTGAGTGAGGCCGAGCGGCACGAAGAGTCGCGCCTTGAGTACGCTCGCGAGCGGCTGCCCCGCCACCTTCTCGATCACGCCGCCAAGGACGAAGTAAGCCGAATTGCTGTAGTGCCAGTCGGTGCCCGGCTCGAAATCCTGCGTCTTCGGCAGCTTCGCGATATAGGCGACCATCTCGTCGGTGGTTCGCTTCACCATGCCGTCTTTGGCGAAGCCCGGATCTTCCGTGTAGCTGAAGATTCCCGACGTGTGGTGCAGCATCTGCACCAGGCTGATGTCGTTGCTGCGCGGGAAGTCCGGGTAATATTTCGACAGTTTGTCATCGAGCGACAGCTTGCCTTCCTCGGCGAGCTGCAGCAGCACGGCCGCAGTGAACTGCTTTGTCACCGAGCCGACGCGGAAGATGCTGTCGTTGGAGACCGGCGCTTTCAGCTCCAGATTGGCAAAGCCGTAGCTCTTCACCAGCACCGGCTTGCCGTCCTTGTAGACCGCGACCTGCAGACCTGCGCTCTCGCCCGCCGCGATAGCCGCAGTGGCCGTCTGGTCGATCGCAGCAGCGAGCGACGCATTGTCGGCGGCGAAGGACGGCGCCTGTATCGCCGCGAACGCCGCCATCGTGGCGGCAACAAGAAACCTGCTCGATGAACGCTGCATCTGCTCCCCCGTCCCGCCGCGCGCGGCGCTGTTCTTTCGCCGATAGCAGGCCACGGATTGCGCGGTGTCAAATGAGGGAACGCTCACCTTGCAAAAGGTCACGCCGACCGCTGCATTGTTCCACTGTGACCGCGCCAGGGGCGGCGATCTGCAATTTCATGACTGCATCGGTGGCTCGGACCTCAGATGACGCTGCTGCCACGAGGCGGGCAATACCAGAGGCAGTCTGGCGGCGAGCCACGCCGCTGGCGCAGACCGTGATAGGCTCCATCGGACCCGCCGATGGAGGCCGCGATGAAACATCGAACCATGTCGCTCGCCGCCGCCCTGCTGTTCGCCGTCTCCCCTGCGCTTGCGGCAGCCGAGGATGCACGCACCGGCGCGACGGTCGCGGCTGGCGCTCCATCGGCACCGCGACCGAACGAGATCCACGTCGTGAATGTGGCCGAGAAGACGGTGGATGCGCTGCCTGCCCAACCGCTCTTCTGGCGCGTTGAGACCTTGCCCACACTGGCTGAGGCCCAGGCGGCCGCGGGTTCGTTGGCGTTGGCGGCGGAAGTGTCCGGCCGCGCATGGCTCTTCACGCTTGGACCAGCCGGCGGTGCGACGCCCGGCGCACGCAAGGTCGCTGAGATCGGGCCGGTGCCGGTCGTGCGCGCGCCCAAGTACTTGCTGCGCATCAATCACGCCGCCGGCCCCCCGGGCGCGATGACTCCTGTTCACACGCACGCCGGCGCTGAGGCGTTTTATGTCCTTGCCGGCCAATTGAGTCAGAAGACGCCGCACGGGACGGCCCGGCTCGACGCCGGTCAATCGATGAACGGACATGAGCCCGGCATGGTGATGCAGCTTACCAGCAGCGGCACGACCGATCTCGATCAACTGGTCATGTTCGTGGTGGACGCGGGAAAGCCGTTCTCGTCGCCCGCCAGCTTCAACTGACCGCCGTTCGCCCAGGCGGCGGCCCCGAGGCCGCCGCCAATGTCGATCAGGCCTTCACGCGAGCGTGAAGCAGGTCTTCCAGGCCGACGCGGCGGAACATTTCCGCCCGCACGCGATCGGCCATCGCGTTGACGATCTCGGCGCCGTCCTGCGACGGGTCGACATGGACGCGGAAGGGCCGCTTGCCATGCGCCGTGTCCACGATGTCGGCGATCGCGCGGGCGACCTCGGCAACGTCAGCGTCGGCCGGTTCGAGCGATGCGAGACCCTTCATCGCCGTGTCGGCAATGTCGGCGCCCGGACCTTTTGCATATTCCGCTGAACGCGCTTCGTCGGCGGGTTTGCCCGAGTGGGCAAAGTGGTTGGTGCCTTTGGTGAAGGCGCCCGGCACGACGATCGACGTCTCGACGCCCCAGCGTGCGAGTTCACCGGCATAGGAAACCGCGAGCGAATCCATCGCCGCCTTCGCCGCGAAATAGGGCGAGAGATAGGGCGGCGTGCCGCCGCGCGCGCTGCTCGAAGAGACCCACAGCACCAGCCCCTTTCCTTGCTTGCGGAGTTGCGGGAGTGCCGCGCGATTCACGCGCTGGGTCGAGAGCACGTTGATGTCGTAAAGCTCGGCGAACTGCTCCGGCGTGAACGCCTCGGCCGGACCGAACGACATGTGACCGGCGTTATGGATGACGACGTCGAGCCGGCCGGTATCGGCGATGATCTTGGCGATCGCCGCTTCGACCGAAGTGTCTGACTGGACGTCGAGTTCGACGGCGCGCAGATCCACGCCATGTTCGACGGCGTACGCTTTGAGTTCTTCGACCTGCGGCGCATTCCGACCTTCGGTCGCGCGCATGCCGGCGAAAACAGTATGACCAGCTTTGGCCAGCGCACGGGACGCCAGCGAACCGAAGCCGCTTGAGGCGCCGGTGACGACGATAACTTGGTTCACGGTACGACCCTTTCTACCTTGATGTGTCGGGCGCGTTGCAGCGGCGATCAGATGATGCCGCCGTTGGCGCGCAGCGTCTGACCGTTGATCCAGCTGCCGTCGGGCCCCGCGAGAAAGGCGACCGAAGCGGCGATGTCTTCGGGCGTGCCGAGCCGCTCCAACGGCGCGAGCTTCGCCAGCCGGTCGATCACGTCCTGCGGCTTGCCATTGAGAAACAGACCGGTCGCTGTCGGTCCCGGCGCGACCGAGTTGACGCTGATGTTCCGGCCGCGCAGTTCTTTGGCGAGAATGCTGGTCATCGCCTCGACGCCCGCTTTGGTGGCGGCGTACACGCCGTAGGTCGGCTGAAGCAGGCCAACGACGCTCGACGAGAAGTTGATGATGCGGCCGCCGTCGCGCAGCCGCTTCGCAGCCTCGCGCATCGTGTTGAAGCTGCCCTTCAAGTTCACCGCGATCTGACGATCGAACAGCGCGTCATCGCTGTCGGCGATGGTCGCCACGGTCATGATGCCGGCATTGTTGACCAGCACGTCGACGCCGCCGAAAGCCACCTCGGCGCTCTCGAACATGCGCGCGACGGCAGCAGCGTCGGCAACGTCGGCCTGGGCGGTGATCGCCTGGCCGCCTGCCGCCTTGATCTTCTGGACCCGCGTCTCGGCTTCGGCGGCGCCACCGGCATAGTTCACCACGATGGTGAAACCATCCCGCGCCAGCCGCTCGGCGACCGCGGCGCCGATGCCGCGCGAGGCGCCGGTCACGATCGCTACTTTCCGTTCCTGGCTCATCTCTCGTCCTCCGTTTCGAACCCGGCGTCATCGCCGTCGGAGGGGTATTTGCCGTCTGGATGGCTAGAGATAATGGGCCTAAAACGAGCCTTCCTGTTCCATTTAGAACAACAATGAGGCGCTGTTGGACCGGTTCGACACGATGCGGCTGTTCGCCCGGATCGTGGAGCGGAAGAGCTTCACCCGGGCCGCTGAGGATATCGGCATCCCGCGCGCAACGGTCAGCCGTACGATCGCGGAGCTGGAGGAGCGTCTCGGCGTCAGGCTGCTCCAGCGTACGACCCGCAATGTCAGCCCGACGCTGGACGGCGAGGCCTATTATCGGCGCTGCCTCTCCATCCTGGACGACATCGAGGACGCCGAAGGCGCATTCAGCGGCGCCAGGCCCAAGGGGATGCTGCGCATCGAAGTGCAGGGCACGCTCGTCCGGCACTTCCTGCTGCCGGCGCTGCCGAATTTTCTCGAGCTCTACCCGGAGCTCGAGATCTCGCTCAGCGAGGGAGAACGTTGGATCGACCTGGTCCGCGAAGGCGTGGATTGCGTGCTGCGCTATGGCGCGCTGCCTGACAGCGACATGGTCGCCAGGCGCATGGCGATGCTCGAACGGCTGACCTGCGCCGCCCCTGCCTATCTCGACAAATACGGGACGCCCGCGACGATCGACGCGCTGGACGGACATCGCATGATCGGGCTGCGATCACTCACCACCGGCAATCTGCGCCCGCTCGAGTTCGAGACCTCCACCGGGCTGCGCTCGACGATGCTGCCGGCGCCGGTGTCGGTGACGGGTACCGAGAGCTATCTCGCGGTCGCGCGCTTGGGCTTCGGCATCTTTCAGGTGCCGCGCTTTCATGCCGAGGCCCATTTGCAAGCGGGGCGTTTGATTGAGCTGTTGCCGGACACGCCACCGCCGTCAGCGCCGGTCTCGATCCTCTATCCGCGCAACCGGCAGCTGTCACCGCGCGTGCGCGTGTTCATCGATTGGGCCGCGACGCAGTTCACGCGATCCCTCGAACCTCGCGCCTAGCGACCGGCCGCTTCAACCCGGCGAGGGGCCTGCCGTCTAGACGGCTTAACGAGCGACTGCTTCTTCGTCGCAGACCGGCTCGAAGCGGCTGCACCAGATCACGCCAATTCTTCGAACCGGCGGCGTCAGGCCAACGTGACGCAGTTCAATTGTTCCTGCGCTTCTCAAATCTTGTGCATCACCGGCCCAATCCCGTGCCGGGACCGCGCTGTACCTCTTGGCCCAGCGCCTTTCACCGGCGCTCGGCAAGGAGTTACGACCATGAACGGACCCGGCGGACGCAAGAAGCTGGTCGAAACGGCGCCGCATGCGGCGTTCGATCTCGACGCGATCGTCAAGACCTTCCCGGCAAACTCGGACACGTTGCTCGTCGATACGCGGCTGACCGACGAGGACGAAGCGAGCGCGCGCGTGTTTCGCGTCTACAGACCGACGCCGGCCCACTACCACGCGACATGTGACGAATATCTGATCGTGCTGTCAGGCCGCGCACGGTTCTTCATGGGCGACCACGCACCGTTCGAGGTCGGTCCCGGCAAGATGCTGTTCTTCAAGAAGAGCACCGTGCACGGCATGCCCGAGATCCTCGAGCATCCGCTGTTCTTCGTCTCCGTCGACACGCCGCGCCGTGATCCGGCCGACATCATTTTCGTCGATCCGGCGGACGGCACGCCCGAAACATTCGTGCAGGCCAAGGCATGACCACGGACGCAACTCGAAATCGTCGCGAGCGGCGCGACCAACGTCGCACCTATCTGCGTCCACCAACCTCGTCGATATGGTCCAAGAGGTCGGCGGGATCCTCGTAGACCCGAATTGCGCCTGCCTGCCTGAGCTCGTCGGAGCCGTAGCCGCCGCTGAGCAGCCCGACGCCCAAGGCCCGGCATCGTGTCGCGGCCAGCATGTCCCAGATGCTGTCGCCGACGACGATCGCGGTCTCGATCGGCGCGCCGAGCCGTTCGGCGGCGGCCAGGAACAGGTCGGGATCCGGCTTGGCGTAGCGGACCTGGTCGCGCGTGACGACGGGCGTGCGATCAGGATCGACCCCGAGCGCGGCGAGGTTGACCGCCGCCGTTTCCAAGCGGCCGCTGGTCGCGATCGCCCAGCGGATGCCGGCGTCCGTCAACCAGGCCAGCAGCTCGCGTGCGCGCGGAAACGGGCGAATTTTGTCCGCGTGCCGCAGATACGCCTCGGCATGGCTGCGCCGCAGCCGCTCGACTCGCGCCGCGCTGATCTCGAGTCCGGTCTCACGCAGGAGCTGGTTGGTGAACAGTCCGCCGCTCATGCCGATCTTGCGGTGGATGCGCCAGACCGAGAGTTCGATGTCCTCGGCGTCGAGCGCTTCCTTCCAGGCAAGGACATGCTGGTAGACGCTGTCCACGAGCGTGCCGTCGAGGTCGAAAAGGAAAACCGGTTCGATGCGCATCGCCAAATCCTTCCTGGGCCGGTTCGACCACAACCGCCCCCGCTTCGCTGCGCGCTACAGCTTGGCCGGCGCAGCTTTGATGAGGTTGTCGCGCAGCGTGACGACACCCTTCTGCATCTTCGCGAATTCGTCTTGCGTCAGGCCGGAGGCCTTCACGAGATTCATGCCTAGACCTTTCTCGCGCAGGCGGCGGCCCGCGTCGGTCAGACTGACCAGGACTTGGCGCTCGTCGGTCGGATCGCGCTGTCGGCGGAGATAGCCCATCGCCTCGAGCTTCTTGAGGATCGGCGTCAGCGTATTGGATTCGAGAAACAGCTTCTCGCCCAACGCGCCAACCGTCTGGCCGTCGCGCTCCCACAGCGCCACGATCGTGATGTATTGCGTATAGGTCAGCCCGAGCTCGTCCAGGATCGGCTTGTAGGCCCTGCCATAGGCAAGGTTGGCCGAGTAGATCGCGAAGCAGAGAAAGTCGGCGAGCTTGGGGTTCGTCGGATCGGCGGGGTCGGCGTGCTTCTTCATAGGTGGGCTCGTGGGCACGGGATTGGGTTCCAGCCCCTGATATATATCGGATGCGATTAAATCGTAAGGGTTGACATCCCGGCTCACGAGCCATAGTTATGCATCGCATACGATCTCATCGTGTCCGCTTAACTACAGGAACCGACCATGACCCTTCTCGAAAAAGTGCTCTACACCGCCAAAACCCACACGACCGGCGGCCGCGACGGCGCTGCCCGCAGCAACGACGGCCGGCTGGAGATCAAGCTCTCACCGCCCGGGGCATCGGGCACCGGCACCAACCCGGAGCAGCTGTTCGCCGCCGGTTGGTCGGCCTGTTTCATCGGTGCGATGGGACGTGCGGCCAGCAACATGAAGATCACGCTCCCGGCTGACCGGGCCGTTGATGCCGAAGTCGATCTGGGCACGACGGACGGCCAGTATTTCCTCCAGGCTCGCCTCAACGTCAGCCTGCCGGGTCTGGAACGCGACGTCGCCCAGGCGCTGGCGGAAGCCGCGCACCAGATCTGCCCCTATTCCAAAGCCACGCGCGGCAACATCAACGTCACCATCAACGTGGTCTGAGCGGGTGTCGCGGGATGCCTGCAAGCGGGCAGGCATCCCGATCAGCACCAACGGGCTCCGTCGCCGATCGCACGTTCGAGATCGAGTTCTTCGACGCCGGCGTCCGCGCCTGTGCATTCACCTTCAGATCGAGCAGCCGGCTGCTTGCATCCGAAGGAAACGAACCGCAACCGAGGACTCCAATGCCCGAAGAAATCAACCAGCAACGCCGTCGCTTTTTTGGCACCGCGGCCATGACCATCGCTGCCGCCCCGCTCGTGATGGCCGGTTCTGCGCACGCGCAATCCAGCCCGGCAAAACCAGTTGATGCGCGCGCGGCAAAGCCGGGGTCGAACAATTCGTTCGGCGCCTTGAAGCAGATCGATGCCGGCGTGTTGAATATCGGCTACGCCGAAGCCGGCCCGGCCGATGGCCCCGTGGTCATTCTGCTGCACGGCTGGCCCTACGACATTCACAGCTTTGTCGACGTCGCGCCCTTGCTGGCGTCGGCGGGCTACCGGGTGATCGTCCCGTATCTGCGCGGCTATGGCACGACGCGCTTTCTTTCCGGCGACACGTTCCGGAACGGCCAGCAATCGGCGGTTGCTGTCGATGTCATCGCATTGATGGATGCGCTCAAGATCCAGAAGGCGATTCTCGGCGGTTTTGATTGGGGCGCGCGGACCGCCGACGTCGTCGCGGCGCTGTGGCCGGAGCGCTGCAAGGCTCTCGTCGCCGTGAGCGGTTATCTGATCACCAATCTGAAAGCCAACCAACAGCCGCTGCCGCCACAGGCTGAATTGGGCTGGTGGTATCAGTATTATTTTGCCACGGAACGCGGACGGGTCGGCTACGACAGAAACCGGCACGATTTCGCGAAGCTCATCTGGCAGACCGCTTCTCCGATATGGAACTTCGACGACGCTACATTCGATCGCACCGCAGCGTCCTTCGACAATCCGGATCACGTCGGCATCGTGATCCATAATTATCGCTGGCGGCTCAGCCTCGCGCCCGGCGAATCACAATACGACGATCTGGAGCGGAAACTGCAGGAAGCGCCCGTCATCGCTGTGCCCACGATCACCATTGGCAGTGATTTCGACGGCGCGGCTGCGGACGGGAAATCCTATGCCAAGAAGTTCTCGGGCAAATATTCGCACCGGGTCCTTCCGGGCATCGGTCACAACGTGCCGCAGGAAGCTCCGCAGGCCTTTGCCGACGCGGTCATTGCAGTCGACCGCTATTGATCGGGTGATGAACGACCGAAGGGCGGCGTGATCGCCGCTCTTCAGCCGCCGGCGGTTCGCGACAAGTTCTTTTCGTAGCGCCAGACGTTCAACGGAAAGAGTCCGACGGGCGTCGGCAGCTGGCTGACGACGGTGCCGATCCGGCGCCAGCCGCATTTCTCGTAAAATCTGACGGCTCGCTCATTGCCGATCGCGCAGACGAGCCAGGCCGTGTCGATGCCGCCGTCGCGAAGGCGGTCTTCGGCATCTTCCATCAAGGCAAGAGCGGCGCCCGAGCCACGCGCCTGCGCCGCGACGTAGAGTTGATAGAGTTCGTCGTCCTTGACCGTGCAGAAGCCGATCGGCTCGCCATCGCCGCCGACGACGCGGACCTGCGCAAGATCCGTTTCCAGCCTGTGCCTGAAGCTTGCCAGCGTGCGCAGCCGAGCCAGCTCCACCGGCAGGATCTTCGCGTGCGCATCCTGCCAGCCGTCGAACCAAAGCGTCGCCAGTTTATCGATTTCGGAATGAGCTGCCGCTCGAACGATCATTGTTTTGCCAATTGACGTGTCGTCCAGGGCCTGCTCCGTCCGCAAGCAAGAGCCTCGCCCTCAGGGGATTCCTGTACAAGGATTTCCTTGCCTACATGCGCAGCATCGACCGCGCCGTCTACGACATCGCTCGAGCCGCTCGGCACCATCGAGTGGGAATGATGGGGGTGGAGATTGACGACGATCATCGAGAAGACCGCGGGCCTGGTCGCGTTCGTCCGTACGGTCGAGTCCGGATCCTTCAGCGCCGCGAGCCGCGTGATCGGATCGAGCCAATCGGCGGTGTCGAAGAGCGTTGCGGCCCTGGAACGCCGTCTCGGCGCAAAACTCATCCAGCGATCGACCCGCACGCTGAGCCTGACGGCGGAAGGACAAGCCTATTACGAGCGCGTCGCCCCGCTGTTGCGCGCAATCGAAGACGCCGAAGACGTCGTCCAGGGCGCGGCCACGGCGCGGGGATTGATCCGGGTTTCGGCTCCCCAGGAATTCGGCCGCATGTTGATCGCGCCATGGTCGGCCGCGTTCCTTGAGCGTTATCCGGAGGTCAGCCTCGAACTGGGGATCAGTGATCGTTTGGTCGATCTCATCGGCGAAGGTTTCGATATCGCCATCCGGATGGGCGCGCTGGCTGACAGCAATCTCGTCAGCCGCAAGATCGGCGACGTCCGATTCGTCCTGGCCGCCTCGCCCGACTACATCGCGCGCCACGGCCTCCCCGCCAATATCGACGACTTGGGCAAACACACCTTCATCCGGTACGTCGTGTCGGGGCGGACCTGGCCTTACGTGCTTGCCGACGGAACACCAATCCCTGCCTCCGGCCGCTTCGTCACCGACGACAGTGGCTCGATCCGTGAAGCCGTCCTCTGCGGTTCCGGCATCGCCTATCTGCTCCATGTGACGGTCGCCCGGGATTTTGCCGAAGGACGTCTCGTCGAGCTCCTTCCGGATCTCGAACTACCCAGGATGCCTGTCTTCGCAGTCCACGCTTTCGGTCGGCAGCTGCCTGTGCGGGCGCGGCTCTTTATCGATGCCCTGCTCGAACGGATTGCGGAATTCGGGGAATAACTGTTGTCGCGAGAGACGAATTCTCCGCCGCTCAGTGCGATCCACCTGAGAGCCCGTAGCCGGTTGTTGTTGCCAACTGCTGCCGACGCGGCATTCGAACGAGGAGAATGGTATGTCAGCCCCCGTCAAAGTCGTTGTGGTCTATCACAGCGGATACGGTCACACCGTCAAGATCGCCGAAGCCGTCGCGCGTGGCGCGGCTGCTACCGATGGCGCAACCGTTGAGCTCGTCCCAGCGGACGAAGCACCCGGCCGGTGGGACATACTCGATGACGCGGACGCCATCGTCATGGGCGCGCCGACCTACATGGGCAGCCTGTCGGCGCCGTTCAAAGCGTTCATGGACGCGACGTCGAACCTCCAATATGTCGAAAAGCGCTGGGCGGGAAAGATCGCAGCGGGTTTCGCCAACGGCGCATCCCGTGGCGGTGATAAGCAGAATTCGCTGATTCAGCTGATGACGTTTGCTGCCCAGCACCAGATGCATTGGGTCAACCTCGGACTGAATTATGGGAACAATCGCTCCTACACGAACGAGGATATTCTCAATCGAGACAGCTACACGCTCGGAATGGCCGGCCAAGCCGATATGGACCAGAGCGGTGACGTCGCCCCGCCATACTCGGACATCCGAACGGCGGAGTTTCTCGGTCGCCGGGTGGCCGAAGTTGCGCAGGAGCTTGCAGTAGGACGCGCATGGCTAGGCCGACCTGCAAACCGCGGCGTGGCGGGCGGTGCAGATAATCAGGACCCCGAGCGCCGCGGCGTAGTGATCCCGGAAGGCGAAACGATTCCAAACGGGCTGGTTGCGGCATAGCGCATCAGCGAACGCGTCATCGCACGCAACGGCATGCGTCGTCGGCGCCGGTCAGCTGATCGCGTCGACACGGTCGGGGTAGAAGGCGACGTATTCCTTGATCTGCACCATCGCTTCGAACGGCGTCTCATACGTCCACACCGCATTGACGGAGCGATCTCCGCCAGCCGGAATGCTGTAATAGGAAGCGTCGCCCTTGTAGGGACAATAGGTCGTGTGTTCGCTGCGCGTGAGCTCGGCCATCTCGACATCCCGACGCGGGATATACTGTACCGGCGGATAGGAGGCCTCGCGAAGCGTCAATGCATCGCGTGTGTCGGCGATGATCCGCCCAGCGACCGTGATCACGACGCGAGACGGGTTCGCCTCGATCGAAATCGGGTGATCGGGGCCAGGAATCTTTTTCGACTTCTCAGCCATGATCTGCATCCTTCTGCATTGGGAACGCGACTGCGGCATCCAAAAACCGCGTCACGTCAGCGACGAACAAGGTGGGATATTGGTACTGCGATCCGTGATTTGAATCCGGATAGAGGATGAGCTGCGCGTTGGGCAGGTGCTGCTGAAGAATAAGAGAATTCACCGTATAGATGATCACGTCGTTGCCTCCGTTGATCACCAGCGTCGGCTGTGGAATCTCGCGCAGATACGCAAACGCATCGGCGTGCGGAGCACCCCATTTGCCGATTGCATCGAGCTGCGCCGGCACGACCCTTTCGTTCACCTCCGGGTCGCGACCTTCGACGCGCTGGCGGAAACGCCGCAGAAACGCCCGGCCGGCCGCCTGGCTCGCCTCGGTCGGCGTGAAGAAACCGCCTAGCCACAACTCGTCCGGATTCGCATAGGTCGCGCCGAACACGGCCTGCGCTTCGGGCGTCAGCGCCGCCATCCCCTCTCCGCCCCGCGGCCCCGTCCCTACCAGGATCAGGCGGCGCACGAGACGAGGGTCGGCGAGCGTCAACGCCTGCGCGACGAAACCGCCGAGCGAGAAACCGAGGACGTCCACCTTCGCGAGACCCAGCGCCTTGATGAATGAAGCCGCATTGGCCGCCATCTCCTCGACCGAAGTCGGGACCTCGCCGCTCGTGCTGGAAATGCCCTCGTTGTTGAACAGGATCACTTCCCGCGTCGCCGCAAAACCGTCGGTCACCGCCGGATCCCAATGATCCATCGTGCCGGTGAAATGCATGTTGAAGACGAGCGGCACGCCATTCGGTTTGCCGAAGCGCCGATACGCGAACCGAATACCTGCCGCGTCCACGAACTGCGTCGGCGCGGTCTGGTGACTGTGCTGGGTCATGGAGATTCTCTCTCGCGGGGCGACGCATTCGGATGCGTGCGTTCCCAAAAATTGTGATCAAGCGACCGGACGAACCTCAACTGATCGCGAATCCCTCGTACCCTCGTTCAGCGCTCTCCGCGCATTTCGCCATGTAGGCCGGCAGACCACCGGAGAAGGACAGCATCTCGCGACGCTTGCCGGGGATGTTGGCGCCGAGATACCAGGAGTCGGCGCGCGGGAAGAGCGTAGCGTCCGCCAGCGCGAGAACCTGTGTTCGCCATGCTTCCTCCGCTGGAACCGTTGCCTCGACCCGCGTGAAATTGTGTTGGCGCAGGTGATCCAGCAGCCGGGAGATCCAGTCTCCCTGAAGCTCTGCGCAGGTCGGCCCGTTGCAGAAGGCGTTGGGGCTTTGCGGGCCGTACACGAAGAGAAGATTCGGGAAGCCCGCCACGGCCATTCC
>JAQGIE010000015.1 GCA_028291365.1 Rhodospirillales bacterium | reverse complement strand
CGATCCGCTGATCATCATCACGGCGCTGCCGGCGGCGCTGGCGGGCATCGTGTGGATGCTGTTCGTCACCGGCACGCATCTCAGCGTGCCGGCGCTGACCGGCGCCATCATGTGCATGGGCGTCGGCACCGCCAATTCGATCCTGGTGATCAGCTTCGCGCGCGAATGCGTGCGCGACGGCATGGGGATCGAAGCGGCGGCGCTCGAAGCGGGCTTCGGCCGCTTCCGTCCGGTGCTGATGACGGCGCTGGCGATGATCATCGGCATGATCCCGCTGGCGCTGGGGCTGGGCGACGGCGGCGAGCAGAACGCGCCGCTCGGCCGCGCCGTGATCGGCGGGCTGGTGTTCGCGACGGTGGCGACGCTGCTGCTGGTGCCCAACGTGTTTTGTCTCGTACATGGACGACGCCGGCCCCATGCCGCCGGAGGGCTCGCACATGCGTGATGACCTCAACCGCTGGAGTCTGCAAACCACCAAGACACCAAGGGGCACCAAGCGAGTGCGACTGCGAGCGCAGCGAGCGATAAACCCGGACGTTGCAGGATCGGGTGCGCGCTTCGCGCGCGGAAACCCCCTTGGTGCTTCTTGGCGCTCTTGGTGTCTTGGTGGTTCCTGCATTCAACAGACTGTCGAAGCTAGGCGCCCTGCCGCATGACCGACCCGTTCGACCCCAACCGTCCGCCGTCCTGGCTGCGCCGCCTGGTGCAGGGACATTCGCGGCTGCTGCTGGCCGGCGCCATCGTGCTGGTCGCGGTGGTGGTGGTGAGCGGCGTCGCGACCCGCATGCTGCAGGCGCGCGCGCTGCGTGTGCAGACCGCGTCGCGCGCGGTGCAGACCGTCACCGTCACCAAGGCGAAGCTCGGTCCGCGCCAGGAAGAACTGGTGCTGGCCGGCAACGTGCAGGCGCGCACCGAGGCGCCGATCTTTGCCCGCACCAGCGGCTATCTGAAGGCGTGGTACGCCGATCTCGGCACGCGCGTGAAAGCGGGCCAGCTGCTGGCCGAAATCGAGACGCCCGAAGTCGACGAGCAGCTTCGCCAGGCCGAAGCCGACCTCAACACGATGGAGGCGACGTCGCAGCTGGCGCAAAGCACGGCGGCGCGCTGGCGCGAGCTGCTGGCCAAGGGGACCGTGGCGGTGCAGGCCGCCGACGAGAAGAACGCCGACGCCGCCGCCAAGCGCGCGCAGCTGCAATCGGCGCGCGCCAATCGCGAGCGGCTGCTGCAACTGCAGGGTTTCAAGCGCGTGGTGGCGCCGTTCGGCGGGGTGATTTCTTCCCGCCGCACCGACGTGGGACAGCTCATCGCGGCAGGCACCGGCGTCGGGCCGGAACTGTTCCGTCTGGTCGATTCCAGCACGCTGCGCATCTACGTGCAGGTGCCGCAGCCTTTCACGCCGGTGCTCAAGGTCGGCACCGAGGCCGGGCTGCGCTTTGCCGAGCGGCCGGGCCGCAATTTCCCGGCCCGGCTGGTGCGCATGGCCGATGCGCTCGATGCCGCGTCGCGCTCGCTGACGGTCGAGCTCGAATACGACAATCACGCGGGCGAACTGCTCGCCGGCAGCTATGCCGAAGTGCATTTCCACCTCACCAACGAGACGCCGAGCCCGCGCGTGCCGGTGACCGCGCTGCTGTTCGGCGCCGACGGGCAGCGCATCGCCAAGGTCAGCGACGACGGCAGGGTGACGCTGCAGAAGGTCGCGACCGGCCGCGACTTCGGCAACGAGGTCGAGATCGTCGAAGGCCTGCAGCCCGACGAACCGTTCGCGCTCGATCCGCCGGACTCGCTGCGCGACGGGCAGGTCGTCGTGGTCGCCCATCCCGCCGCAACGCCGCCCAAACCGGAAGGCCCGCGCGCCGCCGAGCGCTGATGCTAACTTTTTGATTTCGCGCCTTTTCCCTCCGCGAACCGCTCGCCGCTCCGCCCGACTCGGCGGCGGGGCTGCCAGCCTCGCGTCGGCGGTTTGTTCGCGCCCCCGTCACAATTGCAGCATTGGCTTGGGAGCGGGCCCGGCCTATTCTTCGATTGTGCGTTATTCCTGCATATGGACAGAATCAACCGCTGCGCTTTTGGGGCGCGGCCGATGAATTCCATGTGGGACAAGACGGTCGCCGAACAGGCCGCCGCCTGGGCCGAGCGGATCCAGTCGGGTCAGGCCACGATCCAGGAGCAGGCCGCCTTCGTCAGCTGGGTCGATGAGAGCCCCGGCCACGCCGACGCCTATCACGAGGCCCTCCGCCGTCCGCCCGGTGCCGCCGCCGACATGGCCCGCCGCAAGCACGCCGCCCTCGCGCAACGCCGACGCACCCGCCAGCTCGCGACCGCCGCTTCGGTGCTGCTAGTCGCGACGGTGGTGGCCGGCATGCTGTTTTTCGACGGCGAGACCAGCACGCGCGCCGGCCAGATCCGGTCGGTGACGCTGCAAGACGGATCGACGATCCAGCTCGCCGGCGCCACGCGCATCCGCGAAGACTTCACCAAGATGGAGCGGCGCGTGCAGCTGCTCGAAGGGCAGGCGCTGTTCCAGGTGACGCGCAATCCCGAACGGCCGTTCAGGGTTGATGCGGGGATGCAGACGGTGCAGGCGATCGGCACCGCGTTCGATGTCAGCCGCAGCGCCAACCGGGTCGAGGTCGCGGTCAGCGAAGGTGTCGTCGCGGTCACGACGCGCGGCATGGCCGACGCGACCGGGCCGGCGACGGTGACGCTCTCGCAGGGCCAGGTAGCCGCGTTTGTGGGCGCGGTGGCGACCGGCGGCGTGCGGCAGGTGCCGCTCGATCGCATCGGCGCCTGGCGGCAGGGCACGCTGGTGTTCGAATCGGTGCCGTTCTCGCGGCTGCTCGACGCGCTCGGCCGCCAGTATGGCGGGCGGTTCACCGTCGATGACCCGGCGCTGGCCAACAAGCCGATCTCGGTTGCCTTGACGCCGCAGAACAAGCAGGAAGCGGTTCATCTGATCGAACGCGCGCTGTCGCTGCAAGCGGTCGAGCGCCCCGACGACACCACCGCCTTCATCAAAGTATCGCGCCCGCAGTAGGGTCCGTACTCAATTGCTTTCGAGGAATGTCGGGCTTTTGCTTGAAAAGCTCTCGAAGGCATTCACCACCAAGACACCAAGGACACCAAGTTTCACCAAGAGTCGCAGCCATGTGATCGTGGTCGCGTCGCTGGGATCACGATGATTTTCTGACGCGCGCTTGGCGCGCGTCGATCATACGAATTCCG
>JAQGIE010000250.1 GCA_028291365.1 Rhodospirillales bacterium | reverse complement strand
CAAAGACGCAGCCACTATCCCCGGCTTGCGCGGTGTGGCGCAGCCTGGTAGCGCATCTGCTTTGGGAGCAGAGGGTCGGAGGTTCGAATCCTCTCGCCCCGACCATCCTTCGCCCCTGGGGGGCTTCGGATGGCAAGCCCGCCTTTATCCTGGGCGAAGGATGTCCTCCGTAGCTTTAGCGAAGGAGGACTGGCTGCAATGGCTCGTTTTGAGGATTCGTATGGACGTCCGCATCTATATGCCGCCCAAGAACGCGATGCAGTCGGGTCGTGCCCAAACCGAATCCTGGGTGCTCGAGTACGAGCTGCCGACGCCGCGCCGTCCCGAACCGCTGATGGGCTGGACCTCGTCGCGCGACACGCTCAATTCGGTTCGGCTGAATTTCGACACCAAAGAGCTGGCGATCGCGTTCGCCGAAAAGAACGGCTGGGGCTGCTCGGTGGAAGAACCGCATGCGCGGCGCGTCCGGCCGAGAAGCTACGCCGACAATTTCCGCACGCCGCCGCCGACCAGCCGTCCCGCCTAAACCCGCACCACCGACCCCGTAGCTCAACTGGATAGAGCACCGGCCTTCTAAGCCGGCGGTTGTTGGTTCAAGTCCAACCGGGGTCGCCAGCGCGAACCGTCATTTCGGCTCGATCTTGGGCAGCGGACGGGTGTTCTTGTCGCTCAGCACGTTGCATTCGCCGGGCAGTTTTTCCAGGCACTGTTTGGAGCCGCGCGAACAACGCGCGAAACATTCGCCGGTCGCTTGCGGATCCGCCTTGCTCGCCTGCTGCGGCTGGCAATAGCGCTCGCACAGGCCGCGCGAATCGTAGCAGCGCGCTTCGCGTTCGGCGCAGCTCAGATTCTCGTTGCCGCGCGTATAGCCGGGCGCGGTGCGCTGCAGCTTCGGCTTCTCTTGTTCCTGCGCCTGTCCCTGCGCCGGGGCCGAAGTCTGTGCCGTTGCAGCGAAGCTCGTGAGCATCACCGCGATCAGCGCCGCCAACATCGTCCGCATCTTCATCACTCGTTTCCCTGTCCTTTCGTCACGCGGCTTTTCGCAGCCGCTCGAATCCAGCTTCCAGATCACGCCGCAGGTCGTCCGCGTCTTCCAGGCCGGCATGGATGCGTACCAGGAAACCCGGCTCGGTCCAGGCCACCGCGCTGCGCGGTGGCGGGCGAAGATACGGAACGATCAGCGATTCAAACCCACCCCAGCTCCATCCCATGCCGAACAGGCCCAGCCCGTCGACAAACGCCGCCAGCGCCGCGCGCGACACCGGTGCCAGCACGATCCCAAACAACCCTGACGCACCGGTGAAATCGCGCTTCCACAGCGCGTGTCCCGGATCGTCGGGCAGGGCAGGATGCAACACGCGCGTTACTTCGCGTTGCGTGCGCAGCCAATTCGCAAGCTGCACGCCGGTCTGAAAGTGCCGCTCCAGCCGCACCGGCATGGTGCGCAGGCCGCGCAGGCCAAGATAGACCTCATCCGGGCCAGCGCAGTAGCCGTACAGCATCGCGGCGCGCTTGACTGCTTCCCATCGTGCTTCGTCGCGGCATGAAATCACGCCCAACATGGCATCGCTGTGGCCGACCACATATTTCGTCGCCGCCATCACCGAAATATCGACGCCATGATCGAGCGGCCGGAAAAACACAGGCGTCGCCCAGGTATTGTCCATGATCGTGGTGACGCCGCGGGCCTTCGCCGCCGCGACGAATGCCGGTACGTCGCACATCTCGAACGTGATGCTGCCGGGGCTCTCAAATACGATTGCGCGCGTGGTCGGCCGGATCAAAGCGGAGATGCCGGCGCCGATGCGCGGGTCGAAATAGCTCGTTTCGATGCCCGAGGCGGCGAGCGCACGGTCGCAGAAATTCCGCGTCGGCACGTAGACATTGTCGGCCACGAGGATGTGATCGCCAGGCCGCGCGCCGAGCGACAGCAGCGCGACATTCACGGCCGCGGCGCCCGACGGCAACGAGACCGCGCCGTGGCCACCTTCCATCGCGGCGACCGCCTGTTCGAACGCGAATGTGGTCGGCGTGCCGTTGCGGCCGTACCGCACGCCTTCGAGCGGCGTCACCGCCGCGTGTTCGAGCGCATCGAGGGTCGGAAACAGAATTGTCGAGGCACGATAGACCGGCGTGTTGACGGCGCCGTGCTGGGCCTGCGGATCGCTGCCCGCATGGGTCGCGATGGTCGCGGCTTTGACGTCGGCCAATTTCACGACGTTTTTCCCTCGGCGGGACCGGTCGCGAGCGGCAGGTCGGTGCGCGAGCCCCATTCGGCCCACGACCCGTCATAGACCGCGACGTTTTCGTGATGCAGCAGATGCAAGGCGAGCGCGACGACGCAGGCGGTGACGCCGCTGCCGCAGCTCGCAACGATCGGCCGGTTGGAATCGATGCCGGCCTTGGCAAGCCGCGCGGCGAGCTGGTCGCGCGGCAGCATCGTCCTGGTCGCGGGATCGATGAGGTCGCTGAACGGCACGTTGATGCTGCCCGGAATATGTCCGGCGCGTCCGTTGGCCCAGGGCTCGGCGGCGGTCGCTTCGAACCGGCCCGACGAGCGCGCATCGACCACGAGTTCGACGCCGCGCGCGATGTTGGCCGCGACGTCGTCGATGCTGCGCAGCAGTTCGGTATGGGCCTGTGCACTAAAGCGTTTCGGCTTTGCCGGCGCGGGTTCACCGGGTTCGACGGCGCGGCCTTCGGCGAGCCATTTCGACAGGCCGCCGTCGAGCAGCGTAACGCGCTCGTGACCGAAGAAGCGGAACATCCACCAGCAACGCGCCGCCGCCGACGCGATGCCGCTCTGGTCGTAGGCGACCACCAGCGTGTCGCGACCGATGCCGAGCGCGCCGACATAGGCTTCGAACTCGGCCGCGCTCGGCATCATGTGCGGGTAGGGCGAGCTCTTGTCCTTGATCACTTCAATGTCGAAGAAACGGGCGCCGGGCAGGTGCGCGTCGCGAAAACGCTGGCTGGCCGGCGGCGGCGGCATGCCGGGCGCGTTCGAACTGGCATCGAGCAGGACGAGGTCGGCGTCGCCCAGATGCGTGCCGAGCCATTCGGTCGAGATCAGCGCTTGCATGAACGAACTCCAGACGGCGGGGCGGGGAGGCAGAGGTTGATCAACGTTGCAGCCAGCGTTGGCGCAAGCGCGGCCGAGCCCGGGCCAGCCACTGTAGCGCGATGATCGTGACCGCGTTGTCGATGGCGCCCTCATCGAGCCGCGCAATGGCCTCGTCGGCGGGGAGGGTGAAGGTGCGGATGTCTTCGTGCTCGCTGGCCAGGCCATGCACGCCGCCGGCATGGCGGCAGTCGATCTCGCCGACGAACAGCGCGCAGCTCTCCGAGGTACCGCCGGGACTGACCAGATAGTCGTAGATCGGTTCGAGCCGGCCGAGCGTGCAGCCGATTTCTTCAAGCGCCTCGCGCCGCGCCACGTCTTCGCGCGCTTCGCCGTCCTGGCGGATACCGGCGACGATCTCGGTCAGCCAGGGCGGATGGCCGGCGGCAAGCGCACCGACACGGAATTGTTCGATCAGCACCACCGAATCGGCGACCGGATCATAGGGCAGGACCGCGACGGCATGGCCCCGCTCGAATATTTCGCGTTCGACCGGCGCGCTCATCGGGCCGGCGAAGGTGCGAAAGCGCAGGCGCCAGCGGTCGACGCGGAAATAGCCGTGGTAGACGGTTTCGCGCGCGAGGATCTCGACGTCGCCGCCGGGCGCCTGGGGATCTGCGGGAGGCATCACCGGCTCCTAGCACGTGTCCGCGCGACGCTCATTGCTCGATTGCGTCGCAACCAGCTCGCGCCACGGAGATTCGATGAAACTCATCCCGCATAGCCCGACCTCGGGAATCTACCCGGCGACACAGGATTACGTGCACGCGATGGAGGTCCAGGCGCCGCAGCGGCTCCTGTTCGTCAGCGGCACGATGGGGCTGGATCAGAACGGTGTGGCCGGCGCGACGCTGGAAGTACAGTTGGGCCTGATCTGGTCGAACCTCGGCGCGATTCTCGGCAGCGCCGGGATGAGCGTCGACAATATCGTCCGCCTCACCAGCTATCTGCGCGACCCGTCCTATGCCGATGCCAATGCGGCCGCGCGCGTGCGCGCGCTGGGCGGGCGACTCATTCCGACCACGGCGATCGTGGCCGCGACTCTGGCCAGCGATTGGTTGGTCGAGATCGAGGTGATCGCGGCGGCCTGATTCGGGGACGAGGTGGCCCCGCCCGCGCCTGCTGGACAGTTTGTCCACGCACGCCCTGCGGACAAAGAAAAGGCCCGCTAAGCATTCACTTAGCGGGCCTTTTCAAATTGGCTCCCGGGGTCGGACTCGAACCAACGACCGGGCGGTTAACAGCCGCCTGCTCTACCACTGAGCTACCCGGGATCATCGCGAGGCGCGGTCTATATCAGAGCGCCTTTTGCGATTCCACTGTTCCATTCATCGGCCATTTCACGTGGAGGCGCGGACCGGAATCGAACCGGTGTACGAGGATTTGCAGTCCTCTGCGTGACCACTCCGCCACCGCGCCAGCCGTGAGGCCGCGCAATCTGATGGGTCGGTCCCGGCGGGTCAAGCGCGCCAGCCCTGCTTCCGGCGCTGAACTGGACCGTTCACTTTCAGTTGCCCGATCGATGAGGGCGCGGCTAGGGTCCGGCCCTCGGAGCGGCACGCTTCGTCACCAGCGCGAAGCGACGGCCGATTGTCCGGGCGCAGCGTGCGGACTATACGTGCCGAGCCTTCCCGATCAGGTTGCAGCCGACCACCATGCAAGTTTCCGACGCGCGTCTCGCGACTGCCCGCACCAATATGGTCGACGGGCAGATCCGTCCGAACAAAGTGACCGACGCCGCCATCGTCGATGCCTTCCTTGACGTGCCGCGCGAAGCGTTTGCGCCGTCCCGTTTCCATGCCGTGGCCTATGTCGACGAGGCGCTGCCGTTCGGCGGCGGACGTTACCTGATGGAGCCGGTCGTGCTCGCGCGCCTGCTCCAGGCGGCCCAGCCCCGGCCGGGCGACCGCGCGCTGATCGTCGGCGGCGGCGCCGGCTATTCGGCGGCCATTCTGGCGCGGCTGGTCGGCACGGTGATTATGGTCGAGGCCGACGCGACGCTGCTGGCCCAAGCGCGCGCGCAGCTTGCCGGACTGCGCAACGTGACCGTGCGCCAGGGTGCGCTGGTCGACGGCGCGGCGGATGCGGCGCCGTTCGATGTGATTCTCATCGACGGCGCGGTGGAACGGATTCCGGCGGCGCTCGACGCGCAGCTGGCCGAGTCGGGTCGTCTGGTGACGGTGCGCCGCGAGAGCGGTACGCTCGGTCGCGCCATTGTGCGCGAACGCGACGCCGGCGTGCCCTCGAGTCTGGTGCTGTTCGACGCCGGCACGCCGCTGCTGCCCGGCTTCGAGGCAGTGCAGGAATTCGTGCTGTGATTCCCGTCATCGAAGTCGACGAGCTGAAGCGTCGTCGCGACGCGGGCGAGGCGATGTCGATCATCGACGTGCGCGAGCCGTGGGAGGTCGCGATCGCCGCGATCCCCGGCAGCGTCAATGTCCCCCTTGCGCAGCTCGAAGCGCGCGCCGCAGAAATTCCCAACGAAGGCGCCGTCGTGGTGGTGTGTCATCACGGCGGACGTAGTGCGCACGCAACGACGTGGCTGCGCGGCCAGGGTTTCGCAAGCGCCGTCAATCTCGACGGCGGGGTCGATGCCTGGGCTCGCAACGTCGACCCGTCGATGCCGCGCTACTGACAGCGACAAGAAGGACCCGATCCCGTGAAGCTGCGAAATGCGATTCTCACTGCTGCCCTGACGACAGGGCTTCTCGCGGCGCTGCCCGCATCGGCCGAAACGCTGCAGGAAGCGCTGGCCATGTCGTACGCGCGCAACCCCGACCTCGATTCAGCGCGCGCGCTGCTGCGGGCGACTGACGAGCTGGTGCCCCAGGCGCAGTCGGGCTGGCGTCCGACCGTGACGCTCCAGGGCAACGCGACCCGTAACTGGACCAACGAAATCATCGCCGGTCAGCCGACGCATACGGCGTTCCGCTTCTGGAACGGTTCGCAGTCCGTGCAGGTGCAGATCGTGCAGCCGCTGTTTCGCGGCGGACGGACGGTCGCGCAGATCAGCCGCGCCAGCAACAGCGTCATGCAGCAGCGCCAGGCGCTGAAGGCGACCGAACAGACGGTGCTGCTGGCGGCTGCGACGGCCTATCTCGACGTCGTTCGGGATCAGGCAGTGCTCGATCTGAACCGCAACAACGAATCGAATCTGCAGCGCCAGCTGCAGGCGAGCCGCGACCGGTTCCGTGTCGGTGAAATCACGCGCACCGACGTCAGCCTTTCCGAATCGCGCTTCAGCCGCGCCACGGCCGACAAGATCACCGCGGCGGGGCAGCTCAATGCGAGCCGCGCCACCTACCAGCGCGTCATCGGCGAATTCCCCAAGAAAGTCGCGCAGCAGAACTTCACGTTCCCGCTGCCCAAGGCCCTGGAAGACGCGGTCGAACAGGCCGAGCACGAAAATCCCAGCGTGCTCGCGGCCGAGTACGCTGAGCGCGCGTCGCGCGACAATATCGATGACATCAACGGCTCGCGCCTGCCGCAGGTGAGTGCGGTCGGCACCTTGTCGCGCACCTGGAGCAGCAGCGAACCGGGCAACCCGTTGAGCGCCAACATCGCGCGCGGCGACAACGCCACGATCGGGCTCCAGGCGACCTGGCAGCTCTATTCCGGCGGTCTGGTATCGAGCCAGGTGCGCCAGGCCAAGCAGCAGACCGGCCAGCGCCTGCTCGAGCTCGAAAGCCAGAAGCGCGTCGCCCGTGAAAATGCGATCCGCGCCTGGGAAGGCATGGTTGCCTCGCGAGCCGCGATCGTCTCGCGCAGGACCCAGGTCGAGGCTGCCAACCTCGCCCTCGAAGGCACCCGCCAGGAAGCCTTGGTCGGCTCCAAGACGGTGCTCGATACGCTCGACGCCGAGCAGGAGGCGCTCCTCGCGCAGACCGATCTGGTCCGCGTCCAGCACGACGAGCAGGTCGCCGCCTTCCAGCTCCTGGCCGCGATCGGCCGGCTCACCGGACCGGATCTGGGGTTGGCCGTTGCCTATTATGACGCCAACCGGAACTATGACCGGGTGAAGAACAAACTGTTCGGTACCGATATCGGCGAGTGATTGCGGACCTGCTGACCCGAAACTCGCGACGCGAGTTTCGGCCCGGCTGGCCATCAAGCGGTTTGATTTCCTTAACCAGTCAGGTCTAGGGTCGCCGACGTTCAGACTATAAAAAGCGACCTCAGGATGAGCGACACGCGCCCGCAAGCGGAACCGTCCATCGAGGAGATCCTGGCCTCCATTCGCCGGATCATCTCGGACGATGACGACCCCAACGCCCAGGCGGCGGGTGCGGCCAATGAAGACGTGCTGGACCTGACGGAGCGCGTCGAAGAGGCGCCGCCCGAGCCGGAGCAGATGCCGGTCATGGCGCCGGCGACCTCGATGGCTGCTGCTGCTGCGCCGATGGCCGCCGCGGGCGTCGCGATGGCGGCGGCTGCGGCTGCGGCCTATCAGCAGCCGCGTCACTACGACGACCGGCTGGTGTCGGAACCGACCGCAGCCCAGACCACCAATCAGTTCGCGCGCCTGGTCGACAACTCGCCCGATTCGACCGACGACCCGCTGCCGATCCCGCACCGGTCGCTGGAAAGCGTCGTACGCGAGATGCTACGCCCGATGCTCAAGGATTGGCTGGACACCCATCTGCCGCCGATCGTCGAGCGTCTGGTCGAGCGCGAGTTGCGCCGGATGAGTCGCGAGGCCGAGGGCGTCTAGCGCGTTTTCCCGCGAAAGCCTGCCCCGTAGTTGATACGGGGTGGATACCGGTCCGATCCAATTGGATCGGATCATGCTTTAGCCCCAATCCGTCATTCGGATGTTTCAAGGCCCACAAAGTGTCCTGCCTGAGAAGCTGTTAGCAGGACGCTTCGCTTCTAAAAACGTTGTGATCCCGGATTCGACGCCTGTGGCGTCGGATCCGGAATCGCGGGCGCGCGGGCCTTCGTCGTTTTGGTTCAAGGTGCGTCACCATGCTGGACAAGACTTTCGATCCCGCCGCGGTTGAGCGGAAACGGTACGAACGCTGGGAGGCCAGCGGCGCCTTCAAACCCACCGGTGAAGGCGCGCCCTTCGCCGTGATGATGCCGCCGCCCAACGTGACCGGCTCGCTCCATATCGGCCACGCGTTGAACATGACGTTGCAGGATCTGCTGACGCGCTGGCGCCGCATGCAGGGACGCAAGACGTTGTGGCAGCCCGGCACCGACCATGCCGGCATCGCGACGCAGATGGTGGTCGAGCGCCAGATCGCCGCGCAGAACATGACGCGCCACAATTTCGGCCGCGAAGAATTCATCGCCAAAGTCTGGGAATGGAAGGCCGAAAGCGGCGGCACGATCACGCGGCAGCTGCGCCGGCTTGGCGCGTCGCCCGACTGGAGCCGCGAACGCTTCACGATGGACGAAGGCCTGTCGCGCGCCGTCGCCAAAGTGTTCGTGCAGCTCCATCGCGACGGGCTGCTCTATCGCGACAAGCGCCTGGTCAACTGGGACCCCAAGCTGCACACGGCGATTTCGGATCTCGAAGTCGAACAGAAGCCGACCAAGGGCTCGCTCTGGCACCTGCGTTATCCGATCGAGAGTGAGCCGGATCGCTATGTCGTGGTCGCTACGACGCGGCCGGAGACGATGCTGGGCGACGTTGCGGTCGCGGTGCATCCCGACGACGAGCGCTACAAGGACCTGATCGGGAAATACGTGATCCTGCCGCTGGTGGGACGCCGCATTCCGATCGTGGCCGACGAATATGCCGATCCCGCGACCGGATCGGGCGCGGTGAAGATCACGCCGGCGCACGACTTCAACGATTTCGAGGTCGGCAAGCGCCACGATCTGCCGCTGATCAACGTGCTCGATCGCAACGCCGCCATCGTCGCCGAGGACAGCGTGCCGGCGCGCTTCCATGGCCTCGACCGCTACGAAGCGCGCAAGCGCATCGTCGCCGAATTCGAGGAGCTGGGCCTGCTCGACAAGATCGAGCCGCACGACCAGACCTTGCCGACCGGCGATCGTTCCGGCGTGGCGGTCGAGCCGTGGCTCACCGATCAATGGTATGTCGACGCGCCCAAGCTGGCGATCGAAGCGACCCGCGCTGTCGAAGACGGACGAACCAAGTTCGTCCCCGGTAACTGGACCAAGACCTATTACGAGTGGATGCGAAACATCCAGCCGTGGTGCGTCAGCCGGCAGATCTGGTGGGGCCATCGCATTCCGGCCTGGTACGACGAGGACGGCAACGTCTTCGTCGAGGAAAGCGAACAAGCCGCGCTGGCCGCGGCGCGCGCCAAGCATGGCCGCGACGTTGCGCTTCGCCGCGACGACGACGTGCTCGACACCTGGTTTTCGTCGGCGCTGTGGCCGTTCTCGACGCTTGGCTGGCCCGACCAGACCCCGGAACTCGAGACGTTCTATCCGACCGACGTGCTGATTACCGGCTTCGACATCATCTTCTTCTGGGTCGCCCGGATGATGATGATGGGTCTGTACGTGATGAAGGACGTGCCGTTCCGCACCGTCTACATCCACGCGCTGGTGCGTGACGAGCGCGGCCAGAAAATGTCGAAGTCGAAAGGCAACGTGATCGATCCGCTCGAGCTGATCGACAAGTTCGGTGCCGACGCGCTGCGCTACACGCTGGTCTCGATGGCGGGGCAGGGGCGCGACGTAAAGCTGGGCGAGAGTCGCGTCGAAGGCGGGCGCAACTTCGCGACCAAGCTTTGGAACGCGACGCGATTCTGCCTGATGAATGAATGCCGTCCGGTCGACGGATTCGATCCGGCCAAGGTGCAGGGCACGACGGCGAAATGGATCGTCGGCGAAACCGCGCTTGCCGCTGCGCGCGCGACCCAGGCGCTCGAGGAGTTCCGCTTCGACCAGGCGGCGTCGGCGCTGTACCAGTTCGCCTGGGGCACGTTCTGCGATTGGTGGCTCGAACTCGCCAAGCCGCTCTTGGCCGGCGACGACGTCGCCGCGCGCGACGAAACGCGTGCCGTCACCGCCTGGGTGCTGCAACAGCTGTTGCGGCTGCTGAATCCGGTCATGCCCTTTGTCACCGAAGAGCTCCATGACGCGCTGGTCGGCAGCGAGAGCACGCTGTTGACGGCGGCATGGCCGTCACCGTCGGACTCGCTGGTCGATCCGGCCGCCAAGAGCGAGATCGACTGGCTGGTGCGGTTGATCGAGTCGGTGCGCAGCGCGCGCTCGGACATGAACGTGCCGGTGTCGGCCAAGCCGACGCTGCTGCTGGTGGGCGCCAACGAGGTGACGCGCGCGCGGCTCGACCGCCACCGTCCGATCCTGCAGCGCCTCGCCCGCGTCGACGACGCCAAGATTGCCGATACGGTGCCGCCCGGTTCGATCCAGCTCGTGCTGGACGAAGCCACGGCGGTGCTGCCGATCGCCGATCTCATCGATGTCGCGGCGGAGCGTGTCCGGCTGGAAAAGGAAATCGGCAAGCTGCTGGCCGAAGTCGGCAAGATGGACCAGAAGCTGGGCAATCCGAGCTTCGTCGAGCGTGCGCCGGAAGAGGTCGTCGACGAGCTGCGCGAGCGGCGGAGCGACGCCGACGCCGCCCGGGGCAAGCTCGAAGACGCGCTGAAGATGCTCGCCGCGGCGTAATTCGGACCGGCCGCCGCAAAAAATTAGCGGCGGCCGTGCATCCGAATCCTGCTCGGTCCAGTTCCTCTCTCGGAACAACCGGCAGGAAGCTCATGAACCGTTTTTCTCTCGCGGCCCTCGTCGCGACCTTCGCCGCGGCCGCATCGCCGTCCTTTGCCGCTGACGACAGGCGTCCGCTCACGCTGCATGCGGTCGGCGCGCAGATCTATGACTGCGCCAGGGACGCGAAAAGCGAGCTGTCCTGGAAATTCCGCGAGCCGATCGCGTCGCTGCTGCTCGATGGCAAGACGGTCGGTCGCCACTATGCCGGGCCGAGCTGGGAGCATGTCGACGGCAGCCTGGTGCGCGGCAAGGTGGCCGAGACCAAGCCGGGCGCCACGCCGCAGGACATCGCCTGGCTCGTGCTGACCGTCACCGAGCATCGCGGCGCGGGCGTGCTGGAACGGGTTTCGACCGTGCGCCGGATCAACACCAAGGGCGGCGCCGCGGCGGGAAGCTGCAGCAAAGAAGGTGACCTGCTGAGCCAGCCCTACGAGGCGGACTATCTGTTCGAATAAGCGTGCGACCATTCGTTGCGCGAACAGGTCAAGTCCGCGCGAGATTGTTGCGCGGTGTGCGGCTGCCGCTATGGTCCCGGGTCTTGCACCCGGGGACCATGCTATGCCGCTCGACGATCCGAAGCCGACCCGCACCTGGGACAAATCGCGTCTGCCCAGCCGGCACGTGACCGTCGGTCCGGAGCGCGCGCCCCACCGCAGCTATTACTACGCAATGGGCCTCACCGAGGCCGAGATCGCGCAGCCTTTCGTCGGTGTCGCGACCTGCTGGAACGAGGCGGCGCCCTGCAACATCTCGCTGGGGCGCCAGGCGCAGTCGGCAAAGCGCGGCGTGAAAGCGGCGGGTGCGACGCCGCGCGAATTCACCACCATCACCGTGACCGACGGCATCGCCATGGGCCATGCCGGCATGAAGTCGTCGCTGTGCAGCCGTGAAGTGATCGCCGACTCGGTCGAGCTGACGATGCGCGGCCATTGCTACGACGCGCTGGTCGGTCTCGCGGGCTGCGACAAAAGCCTGCCCGGCATGATGATGGCGATGGTGCGGCTCAACGTGCCGTCGGTGTTCATGTATGGCGGCTCGATCCTGCCCGGCCGATTCCGCGGCAAGGACGTCACCGTCGTCGACGTGTTCGAGGCCGTCGGCAAGCATGCGGTCGGCGCCATGGATGACGCCGAGCTGCACGAGCTGGAATGCGTCGCCTGCCCGAGCGCGGGGTCGTGCGGCGGCCAGTTCACCGCCAATACGATGGCCTGCGTGTCGGAAGCGATCGGGCTGGCGCTGCCCGGTTCGGCCGGTGCGCCGGCACCGTATGAAAGCCGCGACCAATGGGCCGAGGCGTCGGGCCGCGCGGTGGTCGACCTGATCGTGCGGAATCTGCGGCCGCGCGACATCGTCACCCGCAAGTCGCTGGAGAACGCTGCCGCGGTCGTCGCCGCCACCGGCGGTTCGACCAACGCGGCGCTGCATCTGCCCGCGATCGCGCACGAGGCCGGGATCGAGTTCGACCTGCACGAGGTGGCGCGTATTTTCAAACGCACGCCGTACATCGCCGACCTCAAGCCGGGCGGCCGCTACGTCGCCAAGGATCTTTTTGAAGTCGGCGGCGTCGAGATCGTCATGAAGACGTTGCTCGATGCCGGCCATCTGCACGGCGACTGCATCACCGTGACCGGCAAGACGATCGCCGAGAATCTCGCCAATGTGAAATTTCCGACCGACCAGGACGTGGTGCGTCCGGCGACGTCGCCGATTTCACCCACCGGCGGTGTCGTCGGGCTGGTCGGCAACCTCGCTGCCCAGGGCGCCATCGTCAAAGTCGCGGGCATGAAGAATCTGCGCTTCCGCGGACCGGCGCGCGTGTTCGATTGCGAAGAAGATTGTTTCGCCGCGGTCGAACGGCGCGAATACCAGGAAGGCGACGTGCTGGTGATCCGCTACGAAGGGCCGCGCGGCGGACCGGGCATGCGCGAGATGCTGTCGACGACGGCGGCGCTGTACGGGCAGGGGATGGGCGACAAGGTCGCGCTGATCACCGACGGGCGCTTCTCGGGCGCCACCCGCGGCTTCTGCATCGGCCATGTCGGTCCTGAAGCTGCGGTCGGCGGTACGATCGGGCTGCTGCAGAACGGCGACGTCATCGTCATCGACGCCGACAAGGGCACGCTCGACGTCGAACTCAGCGACGCCGAACTCGCCGCCCGCCGCGCGGCGTGGAAGCCGCGCAGCCATGATTTCCAGTCGGGCGCTTTGTGGAAATTCGCGCAGACGGTCGGCGACGCCGAGAAAGGCGCCGTCACCCATCCGGGTGGCGCCGCCGAGACGCACGTCTACGCCGACATCTGATGCGGGTTCGCTTTGCGGCGATCGCGCTGCTGATCGCCCTGTCGAGTTGCGCCAGTGCGCCGCCGCCGTTGCCGGGCGATCGCGTGCACGCGCTGCTGGTCGGCAACACGGCCAATCTGCCCGACGGATTCCAGGAACATTACGCGCCCGACGGAACGCTGTATGGCCGCGTCGGTGTCGATCACTATACCGGCCGTTGGGAGCAGCGCGGCAACGCGTTCTGCACCTCGCTGTCGGGCGATGCGCCCGTCTGCACGCGCGTGTTCGACGACAAGGGCACGCTCAGCTGGGCGCCTGACTCGGGTGCAGCCGTGCCACTGACGATCACGCCCGGCCGCGCGGCCGGGGTCTAGTCTAGTTGCTGCGCTTGCCGGTCTCGGTGGTGCGTGCTTCGCCGGTATTGCTGACGACGCCCTGGCCGGACTGACGCACGACTTCGAGCGTGCGCCGGACCCGCAGTTCGGCGTCGCCGTCGCCGCGAATCTCGACACGCGCGTCCTGCACGTCCAGCCCGCTCGCATCGAGATCGCCCGACCCGGCGATGGTGGCGTCAAGCCGTTCGGCTTGGCCGCTCATCGACACGTTGCCGCTGCCGCGAATCTCGACGCGCGCGGCGCCGCTGGTGACGTCGCCCAGCTCGACATTGCCCGATCCCAGGATGCGCACGCTCGGATCGCGCGTCGCGAGCTCGCTCAGATCGACGTTGCCCGAACCGCGCACGGTGACGTCGACGCGATCGACGCTGCCACGCGCCTCGACATCGCCCGAGCCGTCGATGATGACCGCAAGCGCACCGTTTTCGAGACCGGTGATTTCGGCGTCGCCGTTGCCTGCGATGCGCAGCGTCTCCAGGCGCGGCAACGCAATGCGGGCCTTGAGACGCGCCTTGCGGGGCATCTCGCCGTCGAAGGACAGGCGCAGCAGCCCGTCGCGCAGCTCGGTCGTGATGCGCGGCCGTAGCGCATCCGAAGCTTCGATTTCGATCGACTGGGTTGCGGCGATGCGGATGGTCGCGTTGATCGGCCCGGCAATCTCGATCCCGCGCGCGTCGGCCGCCAGCGTGCGCGACTCGCTGCCGACGTTGCTTTCGACGGCGGTGGACTCGTCATCGCCGAAATCGAAGCTCGACACCGCCACCGCGATGCAAAGCGCGGCGCTGAGTGCCAGGACCAGATAGGGCGGGCGCAGCCTGAATTCGTCGGTCGGCATCGGGAAAGCCTATCTCACTTCCGCCACCCCGACGAACCAGCCATGTTGATGGGACGATAAGCCTGCTCGATCCGTCAGCCGCGCAGGGTCAACACCACCGGCGTGTGGTCAGAGGCTTTCTCCAGCGCGCGGGGGGCCTTGTCGATCTCGCAGGCTTCGATCCGGTCGGTGATCTGCGGTGAAGTGAGGAAATGGTCGATGCGGATGCCGATATTCCGCCGCCAGGCGCCCGCCTGATAATCCCAGAACGTGTACTGGCCCGGTCGCGGATCGAGCGCGCGGAAGGCGTCGACCGTGCCCAGATGCAGCATCGAGCGCCACAGCGCGCGCGTCTCGGGCTGGGCCAGCGCATCGTTGCGCCAAATCTTGGGATCGGAACAATCGATGTCGTCGGGAATGACGTTGAAGTCGCCGCCGATGACGAACGGAATCTCGGCTTCGAGCATCGACTGGACCTCGCTCTTCAGCCGCTGCATCCAGGCGAGCTTGTAGGCGAATTTCTCGGTACCGATCGGGTTGCCATTGGGCAGGTAGATGTTGATGACGCGCACGCCGTCGACGGTGACGGCGAGAAAGCGCGCATGTTCGTCGGCGGTGTCGCCGGCGAGCATCCTCACCGAATCGGCGCCCGCTTGCCTGGTCAGCGTCGCGACGCCGTTATAGCTTTTCTGACCGACGAACTCGCAGCGATAGCCGAGCTGCTGGAATTCCAGGGTCGGGAAATCCGTCGTCTTGATCTCCTGCAGCATCAGCACGTCGGGCGCGTGCGTCTGCAGCCACTCGACGACGATGGGCAGCCGGACTTTGATCGAGTTGACGTTCCAGGTCGCGATCTTCACGTCAGGCGACGGCGAAGCTGGTGCCGCAGCCGCACGACGAAGTCGCGTTCGGATTCTTCACCTGGAAATAGGCGCCCATCAGGTCTTCGACGAAATCGATCTCGGCTCCGGCCAGCAGGTCGAGCGAGGTCTCGTCGGTGACCAGCTTGGACCCGTCGCGCTCGAAGATGCGGTCGTCGGACCCGGTCTGGTCGTCGAACGAGAATTCGTACTGGAAGCCCTGGCAGCCGCCGCCCGACACGGTGATGCGCAGCATCAACCCGGGCTTGCCCTCCAGGGCGGCGAGCTGGGCGACGCGGCGGGCCGCGTTCGGGGACAGGGTGAGGTCGTGTGCGAGGACCGATTCCATAAGCTTCCAATCTAGGCCGCGATTGCAACGCCGCAACGAGTCCGGCAGGTTCGCGCCGCCATGTCGCCCATGCCCGAGACGCAGCCCGGAGCGCCGCTGTTGGCGCCCTCCTGGGCGCCGCGGCCATGGGCCCCCTATGCCTGCGACCCGGCCCGTTCGCGTGGCCGGCTGTACCCTGAGCCCGAAAGCCTCACCCGCAGCCCATTCCAGCGCGACCGCGACCGGATCGTTCATTCGGGCGCCTTCCGCAAGCTCAAGCACAAGACTCAGGTCTTTGTGTACCACGAAGGCGACTATTACCGGACGCGCCTGACCCATTCGATCGAGGTGGCGCAGATCGCGCGCACCGTGGCCCGCCACCTGGCGCTCAACGAGGACCTGGCCGAATGCGTCGCGCTGGCCCACGACCTCGGCCATACGCCGTTCGGCCATGCCGGCGAGGACGCGCTGGCGGCCTGCATGGAAGCCCATGGCGGCTTCGACCATAACGACCAGGCGCTGCGCATCCTGACCCAGATCGAACATCGCTACGCCGCGTTCGACGGGCTGAACCTGACCTGGGAAACGATCGAGGGGCTGGTCAAACATAACGGGCCGGTGAAATCGCCGTACCCGACCACGCTCCAGGCGTTCCGCGCCCACTGGGACCTCGAGCTCGATGCCCATGCGGGGCTGGAAGCCCAGGTGGCGGCGATCAGCGACGACATCGCCTACAACACGCACGACATTGATGACGGGCTGCGCGCCGGCTTCATCACCGTCGCCGAGATGCGCGACCTGCCGCTGGTGGGCCCGATCCTGAACGAGGTGCTGGGCCAGTGGCCGGGGCTGGAGCAGGGGCGCCTGATCCACGAAACCACCCGCCGGATGATCGACCGCATGGTCAACGACATCCTGGCCGAGACGCGCCGCCGGCTCGACCAGCTGCGCCCGGCCAGCGCCGAGGCGGTGCGGGCGGCGGGGCGGCCGATGGTGACCTTCTCGGACGAGATGCAGCCGCAGCAGCAGGCGGTGCGCAAATTCCTCTACGACCGGGTCTATCGCGACTTTCGGGTCAACCGCATGCGCCGGAAGGTGCGCGGGGTGCTGACGGATCTGTTCGATCTGTATATGGACGACACCTCCTGCCTGTCGCCGGAATGGCGAGCCCAGGCGGAGACGGGCGGGGCGACCCACCGCGCCCGGACCATCGCCGACTATGTGGCCGGGATGACCGATCGCTTTGCGATTGATGAGCATCGCCGGCTTTTCGACCCGTACCACAAGATCTAAAATGAATTTGTTCAGTTACTTAGCCGCCGTGGTTCGCGCGGCGGTCGAGGAGTTGTCGCGTGACGGCGTCCTGCCGTCCGGGCTCGATCTCGCGCGCATCGGGGTCGAGGCGCCGCGCGACCCGAGCCATGGCGACGTGGCCACCAACGCGGCCATGGTGCTGGCCAAGCCGGCCGGAAAGAATCCGCGCCAAGTCGCTGAAGCGCTGGCAGAAAAGCTGCGTGCTTCACCTCATGTGGTGAGCGCCGAGGTGGCCGGTCCCGGCTTCCTCAATCTGCGCCTGACGCCGGAATTCTGGCAGGCGCGCCTAGTCGACATCGTGCGCGCGGGCCTGACCTATGGCGACAGCGAGCTCGGTCGTGGCGAGCACGCCAACGTCGAATATGTGTCGGCGAATCCGACCGGCCCGCTCACGGCGGGTCATGCCCGCGGCGCCGTGGTCGGCGACGCGCTGGCCGGACTGCTGGCCAAGGCCGGCTACGAGGTCACGCGCGAGTATTACATCAACGACGCCGGGGCGCAGGTCGACGTGCTCGCGCGCTCGGCCTATCTCCGCTACCGCGAAGCCTTCGGCGAGACGGTCGAGATTCCGTCCGGCCTCTATCCCGGCGACTACCTGAAAGCGGTCGGCGAGAAGCTCAAGGCGCGCGACGGCGAGAAATGGTTGGAAGCGGACGAGTCCGTCTGGCTGCCCGAGGTCCGCCGCTTCGCCATCGACGCGCTGATGGAGGTGATCCGCGGCGATCTCGACGCGCTCGGCGTGAAGATGGATCGCTTCACCAGCGAACGCGCGCTGGTCGAGGCCGGAAAAGTCGACGAGGCGCTCGCAACGCTCGACTCCAAGGGCCTGCTTTACAAAGGCGTTCTCGAACCGCCCAAGGGCAAGCTGCCGGACGACTGGGAGCCGCGCGAGCAGCTGCTGTTCCGCGCCACGCAGTTCGGCGACGACGTCGATCGGCCGATCGCCAAGGCCGACGGCTCGTTCACCTACTTTGCCAACGACGTCGCCTATCACCTCGATAAATGGAGCCGTGGCTTCACCACGCTGATCGACGTGGTCGGCGCCGACCATGCCGGCTGGGTCAAGCGCATCACCGCCGCGGTCGCCGCCCTCAGCGACGGCAAGGCCGCCATCGACGTGAAGCTGTGCCAGCTGGTGAACCTGCTGCAAGGCGGCGTGCCGGTGAAAATGTCGAAGCGCAGCGGCAACTTCGTCACCTTGCGCGAGCTGATCGATGAGGTCGGCAAGGACGTGGTCCGCTTCGTCATGCTGACCCGGCGCAACGACCAGGCGCTCGACTTCGACTACGACAAGGTCGTCGAACAGTCGAAGGACAACCCGGTCTTCTACGTCCAGTACGCCCATGCGCGCTGCCGTTCGGTGCTGCGCCACGCGGCGGCGCTGCCGAACCCGCCGGACGAGTCCAAACTGGCGACCGCCGACTATTCGCAGCTGACCGAAGACGAGCTTCCGATCATCAAGGCGATGGCGCAGTTCCCCTCGCTGATCGAGCAGGCCGCGATCGCCCATGAGCCGCACCGGATCGCCTTTTATTTGTACGACTTGGCGGCGGAATTTCATTCGCTGTGGAACAAGGGTCGCGACGACGCGACGCTGCGTTTCTTGATCGAATCGAACCCCTCGCTGACACTGGCGCGCGTCGGGTTGGTGAAGGCGGTACAGACGGTCCTCGCCTCCGGCCTCGGCACGATCGGCGTCGAGCCGGTGGAGGAACTTCGCGCATGACGCAGCAGGACGGCAGCCCGACGCTCCGGGCCGAGATGGAGACGCTGCGTTCGGCGCCGTCGGCTGGCGGCAGCACCGGCCGTCGCGCCTGGTTGCCGGCCGCTGCGGTCGGCTGCGCCGTGCTCGTGTTCGCCTCGATCGTCTGGTTCGCCTATGACCGCGGCCGTGCCGGCACCGACGGTCCGCCGCCGCTGATCCGCGCCGATTCCAACCCGACCAAGACCCGTCCCGAACAGCCGGGCGGCATGCAGGTCCCGTATCAGGACACCATGGTCTACGACCGGCTGCAGCCGGGCGCCGACAAGAAGAAGCAACCGGTCGAGAGCCTGCTGCCGCCGCCCGAAGCGCCGATGGCGCGTCCCGAACCGGCGCGGCAGATCGACCAGCCGATCGAGACGCTCCAGCCCGCACCGATGATCGCGGCGCCCGCACCGACCGTGCTGGCGGCACCGCCGCAACTCGGCGCCACGCCGCCGGCCAAACTGCCCGACCTGCCGAAAGCGCGCGTCGACACCAGCTCGCCCATGGCGCTGGCGCCGCCCGGCGCCAGGCAACAGCCGGTGCCGGTCGCCACCAAAGCACCGGCACCGGCCGCGGCGACCACCAGCGGCGAGTACCGGCTGCAGCTCGGCGCGGTGCCGAACGAAGACGCCGCGCGCGCGACCTTCGCGCGGCTGAAAGCGGCGCATGGCGACGTGCTCGGCAAGCTGTCGCTGCAGACCGAGACGGTGCAGAGCAACGGCACCACGCTCTACCGCATCAAAGCCGGCCCGATCGACGCCGCCGCCGCCAAAGACGCATGCGCGAAACTCGCGGCGCAGAAGGTGGCCTGCCTTGTGCGCTGACCGCATCCCTGCCGCCATCGTGCTCGGTTGCGCCGGTCCGATGCTAAGCGACCGCGAGCGCGACTTCTTCCGCGACGCCGACCCGCTGGGCTTCATTCTGTTCAAGCGCAACGTCGACACGCCCGGCCAGGTCCGCGCCTTGGTCGACGCGCTTCGCGCTTCCGTCGGCCGCGAGGCGCCGGTGCTGATCGACCAGGAAGGCGGGCGCGTCGCGCGGCTCGGCCCGCCGCAATGGCCGGCGCTGCCCCCGGCTCGCCGCATCGGCGAACTCGCCGAGCGCAATCTCGCCGCCGGACGCGAAGCGGCGCGGCTGCACGCGCAGCTGATCGGTCAGATGATCGTCGAACTCGGTCTCACCAGCGCCTGCGGCCCGGTGCTCGACCTGCTGCGGCCGGAAACGCACGACGTCATCGGCGATCGCGCCTATGGCGGCGATCCCGCGCTGGTGGCGGCGCTGGCCGACGCGGCGATCGACGGATTTCTCGATGCCGGGGTGATGCCGATCGCCAAGCACCTGCCGGGGCACGGTCGCGCCACGTCGGATTCGCATGTCGAACTGCCGGTCGTGACCGCCGACCCGGACGATTTGCGCGAAAGCGATTTCATCGCCTTCCGCGGCGTGCGCGCGCCGTGGGCGATGGTGGCGCATGTCGTGTACCAGTCGATCGACGCGTCGCCGGCCTCGACCTCGTCGCGGATCATCGGCGACGTGATCCGGCGCGACATCGGTTTCGACGGCGTGCTGATCGCCGACGACATTGGAATGAAGGCCTTGTCTGGATCCTACGCCGCGCGCGCCGAAGCGACGCTCGCCGCCGGCTGCGATCTGACGCTGCATTGCTCGGGTGTAATGGACGAAATGGTGGATGCGATGCGCGGGACGCGCGCGATCGATGAAGCAGGCTTGCGCCGTGTGGCGCGGCCGTGGCGGCGTCCCGTCGCCAAGGTGCGCGCCGAACGCGCGCGCCTCGACGAGCTGTTGAAGCTCAGCGAGGCGGCATGACCGCGTTCGCACACGAGCTGCCGGACGAAGACGAGCACGGCCAATTCCTGCTCGATCTCGACGGGTTCGACGGACCGATCGACTTGCTGCTGTCGCTGGCGCGCGACCAGAAGGTCGATCTCACCAAGATCTCGATCCTGGCGCTGGCCGAGCAGTATCTCGCCTTCATCGAACGCGCGCGCCGCGTCCGGCTCGAACTCGCGGCCGACTATCTGGTGATGGCGGCGTGGCTTGCCTTCCTGAAGTCGCGCCTGCTGTTGCCGACGCCGCCCGGCGATCCCGAACCGACCGGCGAGGAAATGGCCGCGGCGCTGGCGTTCCAGCTGCGCCGTCTCGAAGCGATCCGTGAAGCCGGCAACGCGCTGCTGCGCCGGCCGCAGCTGGGCCGCGAGATCTTCGCGCGCGGTGAAGTCGAGCCGATCGCGATCAAGCTGCACTGGGACGCCGGCGTCACGCTGTACGACCTGCTGGCGCTGCGCGGCGCGATCCATACGCGCAAGACCAAGCCGGCGCTGCGCATGGCGGAGTACCACCTTCACTCGGTCGAAAAGGCGATCGAGTGGCTGTCGAATCTGCTGCCGGGCATGCCGGGCTGGACGACCTTCAGGACCTTCGTGCCCACCCGCGCGCGCGATGCCACCGAAGCACGTTCGGCGATTGCCGCCACCTTCGGGGCATCGCTCGAACTCGCCAAGCGCGGCAAGCTCGACATCCGCCAGGACGGCGCTTTCCAACCGATCTATCTGCGCTCCGCCGACCGCGATGACGCACTTGAAGACGAACAAGAAACCGAGACGAAGCATGATGGCTGATCCGCGCGAAAACGCCGACCACGAGCACGAAGAAGAATTGGCGCACGACGCTGTCGAATCCGATGGGGCCGAGTCCGAAGCGGCCGAACTCGAAGTCGAGGGCGGCGAAGACGTCGAAGGCGCCGAAGACGCCGAGCTCGAAGATGGCGACGCCGAAGAAGGCGACGACGAAGGCGAAGGCGAAGGCGAAGGCGAGGAAGGCGAGGAAGGCGCGGGCAAGACCAAGTCGAAGAAGCCGGCTGAAGAGCCGCTCGACGAAGCCGCGCGCTATCACTTGCTGCGCGTCATCGAAGCGATTCTGTTCGCCACGTCCGAGCCGCTCGACATCGGCGCGCTGGCGAGCCAGGTCGGCTATCGCAAGGAACTGCCGGACCTGCTGTCGGAACTGGCCGAGCAATATGCCGGTCACGGCGTCAATCTCGTGCAGCGCGAAAATCGCTGGTGCTTCCGCACCGCTGCCGACCTCGCCGGCGCGCTCAAGCGCGAGCAGGTGCAGACGCGCCGCCTGTCGCGCGCCGCGGTCGAGACGCTGGCGACCATCGCCTATCACCAGCCGGTCAGCCGTCCCGAAATCGAAACCATCCGCGGCGTGACGACGTCGCGCGGCACGCTCGACGTGCTGATCGAGACCGGCTGGATCAAGCCGGGCAAACGCCGCAACGACGTGCCGGGCAAGCCGCTGACCTGGGTCACGACGCAGCATTTTCTCGACCAGTTCGGGCTCGAGAGCCTGGCCGACCTGCCGGGGCTCGACGATCTGCGCGCCGCCGGCCTGCTCGATGCGCGGCCCGCCATTGCCGCGCTCGACAAGTTCACCGAGCAGGAAGAGGAAGAGACCGAAAACGGGGACGAGCCGCCGGACCTGCTCTGAGCCGACTGCCGTCATTGCAGTCGAGAACCAGTCGCACTAGCTTCTGGTTCGAAAGCCGGTCCCCGACATGAACTTCTCCCTGCGCACGTCGCCGTCGCCCCAACTCGGCCCGCGCGACGCGCCCGCCTCGATTTCGCCTGCGGCGATCAGCCAACAGCCCGCCGCGCCTGCCTTGGCGATGGCGGGGATTTCACACAGCTACGCTGCGCTTCGCGCTGTCGACGACGTCTCGCTGTCGATCGGGCCGGGCGAGATCGTCTGCCTGGTCGGCCCGTCCGGTTGTGGCAAGTCGACCTTGCTGCGCATCGCGGCCGGGCTCGAACGGCTGCAGCACGGCTCGGTGGCGCTGGCCGGCCGCGTGGTTGCGGGACCGGGCGGCGAGGTGCCGCCCGAACGCCGCTCGATCGGGCTGGTGTTCCAGGATTACGCGCTGTTCCCGCATCTCGACGTGCTGCGCAACGTCCGTTTCGGCTTGCACAAGCTGCCGGCGGCCGAGGCGACGCGGCAGGCGATGGATGCGTTGGCGCAGGTCGGCATGGACGGCTACGCCAAATCCTTCGTGCATCAGCTGTCCGGCGGCCAGCAGCAGCGTGTCGCGCTGGCGCGCGCGCTGGCGCCGCGACCCGACGTACTGCTCCTCGATGAGCCCTTTTCAGGGCTCGATTCGCAGCTGCGTGCGCAAATTCGCGACGAGACGCTGCATTTGTTGAAGCAAAGCGGCACCGCGACCCTGCTGGTCACGCACGATCCCGAAGAAGCGATGTTCCTCGGCGACCGCATCGCGCTGATGAAGCAGGGCAGGCTGGTGCAGGTGGGCCGGCCCGAAGATCTCTATCTGCACCCCGCCAGCGCCTTCGCGGCGGGGTTCTTCGGCGAGATCAACCGGCTCGACGGGGTGGTGCGCAATGGCTGCGTCGACACGCCGCTCGGCTGTGTCCACCCGACCGATCTCGCCGACGGCACGCCGGTTGAAGTGCTGATCCGCCCGGAAATGCTGTCGCTTTCGGACCTTCGTCCAGTCAGCGGCACCGCGACCGAAGCGCGCGTGCAGGCGGCGCGCCTGCTCGGACGCACCAGTCTTGTGCACATGACGGTCGAGGATCCGCGCCAGGGACCCGTACATCTTCACGCGCGCGTCGCGGGCGTCTGGCTGCCGGTTGAGGATTCGCGCGTCTGGATCGCGCTCGATGCCGGGCGGGCCTTTGTGTTTCCGACCGCCGAGGTTTAGAACAGAGCGGCGTTCCGGGGAGGTTTTCCGTGGGTTCTCTCAGCATCTGGCACTGGCTGATCGTGTTGGCCGTGGTGCTCATTCTGTTCGGTGGCGGCGGCAAGCTGTCCCGGCTGATGGGCGATCTCGGCAAGGGCATCACCTCCTTCAAGAAGTCGATGAAAGAAGGCGAAGAGGCGAATGCGCCGCCGCCGGTCCAGCCGCGCACCATCGACGGCGGCGCGCCAGTCGATCCGGCGCGTCGTGACGAGACGGTCCGTCACTCCTAAGCCGCTCGCGCGGCGCCGACCGCGCACACGAAACCGTTCGCATGTTTGATCTCGACAGCGGAAAGCTGATGATCATCGCGGTCGTCGCGTTGATCTTCATCGGCCCCAAAGACCTGCCGCGCGCCATCCGGACGGTCACGAGCTGGATCCGCGCCGCGCAACGCATGGCGCGCGAGTTCCAGTCCAACGTCGACGATTTCGTGCGCGAGAGCGAACTGCACGAAATGCGCGAACAGGCGCGCAACATGGCGATGTCGGTGAAGGACCAGGCCGAGAAGTTCGTCGATCCCGACGGCGACCTCAAAAAGACCTTCGCGAACGACCCGCTCACACCGACGCCGGAAGCCGATCCGCTGCAGGCCAACCCGATCGCAGCGCATGCGGCGATGGACGCGCCGCCTGAAACGCCCAAACCTGAAATTTTGGGGCCTGAAATCGTCGAGCCTGAAACCGCGGCGCCGGACATCCAGCCGTTTGAAGCTCCGCCGGCCGAGCCGAAGCCCGCGCCCGCGGCAGCTGAACCCGCACCGGCGAAGCCCGAAGAGGCACGTGCGCCGACGAAGATTACGCCGTGACCGCCACCGACGATGACATGGACGACAAGAAGATGCCGCTGCTCGAGCATCTGCTCGAACTGCGCCGGCGTCTGATCTGGTCGGTGGTCGCGTTCCTGATCTGCTTTCTGGTCGCCTTCTATTTTGCCGACGACATTTTCGAGTTCCTGACCCGGCCGCTGTCGGTCGCGTGGCAGGGACGCGAAGGCAAGCGCCTGATCTTCACGGCGCTGCAGGAGAAGTTCTTCACCAACGTTCGCGTCGCCATGTTCGGCGGTCTGCTGGTGAGCTTTCCGATCATCGCGACGCAGATCTGGATGTTCGTCGCGCCGGGTCTGTACAAGAACGAGAAGCGCGTCTTCGCGCCGTTCCTGATCGCGACGCCGATCATGTTCGCGCTCGGTGCGTCGCTGGTTTACTATTTCGTGCTGCCGGTCGCGTGGCGCTTTTTCACCGGCTTCGAACAGCCGCCGACCGACGGCGGCCTGCCGATCCAGCTCGAACCCAAAGTCGCCGAATATCTGTCGCTGGTGATGCAGTTCATCTTCGGCTTCGGGCTGGTGTTCGAATTGCCGGTGCTGCTGACCCTGCTGGTGCAGGTGGGAATCACCTCGAGCGCGGCGCTGGCGCGCAACCGGCGCTACGCCGTCGTCATCGCCTTCATCGTCGCGGCCGTGCTGACGCCGCCCGATCCGATGAGCCAGGTCGCGATGGCCCTGCCGGTCATCGCGCTTTACGAGGTCTCGATCTGGATCGGCCGCGCCATCGAGCGCAGCCGCGCCAAGCGCGAGGCGGCGGAAGAGGCGGACGCGGCCTAGGAAGCGGCAGGGGGCTGGGCTAGAAGAACCGTCCCCGTCCGTCAGAATTTTCGAGTTTCAGCATGTTCGACCTGCGCGCGATCCGGGACAATCCGGATGAGTTCGATCGCGGCCTCGCGCGCCGCGGTCTCACCGGCATGGCCGATCAGGTGCTGGCTCTCGACGCCGAGCGGCGCCGCATCCAGACCGAGACGCAGGAAGCGCAGCAACGGCGCAACGCGCTGTCGAAGGAAATCGGCCAGGCCAAGTCGCGGGGCGAAAAAGCCGACGACATGATCGCCGAGGTCGGCGAGCTCAAGCAGCGCCTGCCGGCGCTCGAAGAACAGCAGCGCACGCTCGACGAGCGCATGGAGCTGCTGCTCGCGACGCTGCCGAACCTGCCCGCCGCCGACGTGCCCGACGGCGAAGACGAAGCGCACAATCTGGTGAAGTCGTACTGGCCGGGGCCCGCGCCGGTCGATCCCGCCACGGCCGAGGGCGCCAAGGATCACGTCGAACTCGGCGAACCTCTCGGCATGGATGCCGAAGACGGCGCCAGGCTCGCGGGCGCGCGTTTCACCGTGCTGCGCGGACCGTTGGCGCGGCTCGAACGCGCGCTGGGCCAGTTCATGCTGGACCTGCAGACGACGCGCTTCGGTTACGAAGAGACTTCGCCGCCGATCCTGGTCCGCAGCCCGGCTCTGTTCGGCACCGGCCAGCTGCCGAAATTCGCTGAAGATCTGTTCCACACCACCGACGACCGCTGGCTGATCCCGACGGCCGAAGTGCCGCTCACCAACCTGGTGCGCGAACGGATCGTCGAGGCCGAGACGCTGCCGCTGCGCAGGACCGCGCTGACGCCGTGCTTTCGCGCCGAAGCGGGCGCGGCGGGCAAGGACACGCGCGGCATGATCCGCCAGCACCAGTTCTGGAAGGTCGAGCTGGTGTCGATCACGACGCCGGAACAATCCGACGCCGAGCACGAGCGCATGACCGACGCCGCCGAGACGGTGCTGCGCGAATTGGAACTTCCGTTCCGCCGCGTGCTGCTGTGCACCGGCGACATGGGTTTCACCGCGCGCAAGACCTACGACCTCGAAGTCTGGTTGCCAGGGCAGGGTACCTATCGCGAGATTTCGAGCTGCTCGAATTGCGGTGACTTCCAGGCTCGCCGCATGGATGCGCGCTTCCGTGCCAAGGGCACGACTGACAGCCCGCGTTTCGTGCATACGCTGAACGGATCCGGTCTCGCGGTCGGACGTACGCTGATCGCGGTGCTGGAAAACCACCAGCTTCCCGACGGTTCGATCGCCATTCCGAAAGCGTTGCGTCCGTATCTCGGCGGGGCCGAGCGGATCTCGCCGAAGGAATCGCAAGCGTGACCATCCCGGAGACGCCCACGACGCTCGCGAGCGACACGCCGCTCGACCTGGCGCGCGCGCGGATCCTGCTTTGCAACGATGACGGCGTGCACGCCGAAGGGATCGCGGCGCTCGAGCGGATCGCGCGCACGCTGAGCGACGACGTCTGGGTCTGCGCCCCCGAGACCGAGCAGTCGGCGGCGTCGCACTCGTTGACCATTCATCGCCCGCTGCGCGTGCGCAAACTGGCGGAGAAGCGCTACGCGGTCGACGGTACGCCGACCGACTGCGTGCTGCTGGCGTTCCGCCATTTGTTCAAGGACGCCAAACCGACACTCGTTCTGTCGGGCGTCAATCACGGCGAAAACCTCGCCGACGACATCACCTATTCGGGCACGGTGGCGGCAGCGATGGAAGCGACGCTGCTGGGCGTGCCCGCGATCGCGTTCAGCCAGGCCCATCAGGATGGGCGCAAAGCCGACTTCGCGACCGCCGAACGCTGGGGGCCCGACGTGGTGCGCCGCGCCTGCGCCACGCGTTGGGATCCGGGTGTGCTGGTCAACGTGAACTTCCCCGGCGTGGCGCCGGACGCGGTGACCGGCATTCGCGCCGTCCCCCAGGGCAAGCGCAAGCTGGGCGACGATCTCGTCGAACGCACCGATCCGCGCGGCCGGCTGTATTTCTGGATCGGTCCGCTGCGCGAGGAAATCGATCCCGATCCCGACACCGATATCGGGGTGATCGCGAGCGGCGGCATTTCGGTGACGCCGCTCAGCCTCGACCTGTCGCACCGTCCGACCCTGCAACGGCTCGATCGGATGTTCAGGTCGAACGCATGAACGCCGACGCGCGCAAGATCCGGCTGCTGATGTCGTTGCGCCGGTCGGGCATCAACGACACGCGCGTGCTGGCGGCGTTGGAACGGGTGCCGCGCGACGCCTTCGTCCCGCCAAGTTTTGCCGACAAGGCTTGGGACGATGTCGCCCTGCCGATCGGACACGCGCAGACGATCAGCCAACCGCTGGTCGTCGCCCTCATGAGCGAAGCGCTGCAAGTCGGCGACCGGATGAAGGTGCTCGAAGTCGGCACCGGTTCGGGCTACCAGACCGCGGTCCTGTCGTACCTGGCGCGTCGCGTCTACACGATCGAGACGCTGAAGCCGCTGCTCGACGAAGCCGAACAGCGGCTGCAGAAATTGCGCATCACCAACATCACGACGCGCCACGGCGACGGCAGCAAAGGCTGGCCCGAACAGGCGCCGTTCGACCGCATTCTCGTCACCGCCGCTGCGGGCGAGGAAGCACCGCCGCCGCTGCTCGAACAGCTTTCGGTCGGCGGCATTCTGGTGAGCCCGGTAACCTGGCGCGCGGGCGAACAGGTGGTCGTGCGCGTCACCCGCACCGACGACGGCTACGAACAGGAAGAGCTGTTTCCGGTCCGCTTCGTGCCGCTGGTGCCGGGATGAAACGCATCGCGCTTGCCTCGCTGTTGCTGCTGGGCGGCTGTTTCGGCGGCGGCGATCGCGCGACGGTGGATTCGCGCGCCGTCACCGCGCCGCGCGCGACGCAGCGCATGATCGGGGTGCAGCCCGGCGACACGATCGCCGACCTGGCGCACCGCTACGACGTGTCGGCGCGCGATCTGATCGAGGCCAACGGCCTGCAGCCGCCCTACAAGCTCGCCGCAGGCACGCAGCTGCGCTTCCCGGTGCCGCGCGACTATGTCGTGCAACCAGGCGACTCGCTGTACGGCATCTCGCGCCTGTTCGCGGTCGACCAACGCGAGATCGTGCGCCTCAACCAGCTGCGTGAACCGTACGAGGTGAAGCCGGGCCAGACGCTGCGCCTGCCGGTGCGCGAAAACGCGCCGGCGACGCGCGTCGCCGCGGTCGCGCCGCCGCCCGCGCCAACACCGATGCTCGCAGCACCACTGCCCGCCGCGCCGGTGCAAGCGTCCGCGCTGCCGCCAGCCCGGCCGGCAACGCCAGCTCCGCAAAGCGCGCCGACCGTGCTCGCACCGCCGGCCGCGGCGCCGATCATGGTCGCGCCGCCACAAGCCGCGCCTCTTTCGGCGCCGCCCGTTTCTGCACCGGCAGCGGTCGCAGCCGCGGCGGCGCCGGTGGTGCAGACGTCGCCGCCGGCAGCGGTGCCCGAGGATGCGGCGGTACCGTCCGGGGTGCGTTTCCTGCAGCCGGTCGCGGGACGCGTCCTGTCGGCGTACGGGCCCAAGCCCGACGGGTTGCACAATGACGGCGTCAATATCGCGGCCCCGCTCGGCACGCCGGTGAAGGCGGCCGATCGCGGCACCGTCGTCTATGCCGGCAACGAGCTGCGCGGCTTCGGCAATCTCGTGCTGCTCAAGCACGCGGACGGTTTCGTCACCGCCTACGCGCATCTCGACAAGATCGATGTCGTCAAAGGCGACACGGTCGCTCGCGGTCAGCATGTCGGCACGGTCGGACACACCGGGTCAGTCAGCGAACCGCAACTCCATTTCGAACTTCGTCGCGGTGCGAAAGCGATCGATCCGAGCAGTGCGCTGAAGAGCGGCTGAATCAGCGCCGCACGGCGGCAGCGAACGCGCACTGAACCACCGAGTTCCGTCCGGCACGCGCGCCGCGAACGCCGCGCGATGAAAATCGTCCGAGCACTGCATTTGCTATGTCGACGTGCAGGTTTGCGTTGTGTGCCGACCTGCCGGCGCAGACCGTCCGGCGATGGGGCCACACGCGGCGCATCGGTTCGCTCGCCGTCATTTCATCGCCGGCCTCGCCGGCGTCTGTGGCGGCGCGCATGTCTTCGCCACGGACGACCCCAACGCCGAGACGCTGCGCTCGCATCGTGCCGAAGCGATGGCCGGCGCACCCGATGCGCTCGGAAGATTTATCGTGCCGGTCTGGCTCAACGGGCGGGGACCGTACCGGTTTCCGATCGACACCGCGGCGGGACGCTCGGTCATCGCGAGCGACATCGCGCATCAACTTGCCCTGCCGCCGGCAGACGAGGCGCGGCTGCATGGCATTGCCGGGGCTGAATCCTGTCCGACGGTGCATCTCCGTGAGCTCAGCCTGGGGCCGCTGCGCAGCACCAACCTGGAACCGCTGCTGTTGCCGCGTGCCCGGCTGCAGGTCGATGGGCTGCTGGGGCTCGATGTGCTCGAGGATCGCTGCGCGGCGCTCGATTTCACCTCGCATACGCTGACCGTCTCGCGCGGACGCTGGGGCGCGCTGGGGCCGCTGCGCCGCCCCGGCGAGACCGTGGTGAGCGGAATTTCGCGCCTGGGACAGCTCACCTTCGCCGATTGCAAGGCCGACGGCGCGCGGGTTTACGGCTTCATCGATTCCGGCGCGCAGGTCTCGGTCGGCAACGAAGCACTCGCC
>JAQGIE010000205.1 GCA_028291365.1 Rhodospirillales bacterium | reverse complement strand
CGTTTGATGCGGCCGCGCACGATCAGGATGCAGGCGCCGACCAGCGCCAGGATCTCCTCAGGCGGAATGATGATGCCGTCGCGATATTTCTGCTTCGGCTTCTCCGCTTGGGGCGCTTTTTCTTCGTCCTGGGCCATCAGCTGTCCGCTTCGTTGCGTGCGTGCAGCATGTGGCCGAAGAAGTGGCGTACGATCAACACCACGATCCCGGCAAAGCCGACCATGGCGGCATGCATCAGCCAGAATTCCGGCGCCGGCATCTTTTCCAGCAGCGCGCCGAGGCGACCGGCGAGATTGTTGGCGGCGAAGAAATGCAGATAGAAGATGCCCATCATCGTCGCCGCGAGCGCAGGCGGCGACAGGCGCGAATACAGCGCCAACGCTGCCGGAAAGGCGTTCGCAAAGCCGATGCTGTTCAGCATGTGAAACGCCACCAGCCACAGCATGTTGACCTTGTCGCCGGTCAACTTGCTGACATACGCGCCTGCCGCAAGCGCCAATACGCCGGTGATGCTGATGAGATAGCCGAGCGCCATCTTGGTGATCTCGCTCGGCTCTTTGCGGCGTTGCGACCACCATTTCCAGAAGCCGACCGACAGAACCAGGAAGCTGGTCGACGTGATCGCGTCGAGCGTGATCAGCCATGATGTCGGCGTGTCGAAGCCGAACAGCTGCCGGTTCGCGGCCTGGTCTGCCCACACGATATAGGCGTTGAAGATCTGCTGGTTGGCGACGACGCCGAGGGCGAGGACCGGCAGCAATGCAACCAGCAAGGTCAGCGTCTTGCCCTCACCCGGCCGCAGCTTGGTCGCCGCCGCGCCGCGGCCCTGACGTCGTTCCAGCAACGGATCGGCCGGCAGATACGCGCTGCCGGCGAGATAGATTGCGAGGCCGACCAGCATACCGACGCCAGCGGCGCCGAATCCCCAGTGCCAACCGACTTTCTCGCCCAACGTACCGCAGACCATCGGCGCGACGATCACGGCGGCGTTGATGCCGATGTAATAGATCTGGAACGCCGAGGCGACGCGCACATCGCCGGGCTTGTAGAGCGCACCGACCTGGCTCGCGATGTTGCCCTTGAAGCAACCGACGCCGATCAGCAGGCAGGACAGCGCCAGCAGGAACGGCATTTCGAACGCCATCAGGAAATGACCGAGCGCCATCAGCACGGCGCCGATCGTAACCGTCAGTTTGCGACCGAGCAGACGATCGGCGATGAGCCCGCCGAAAATCGGCGTGAGATACACGAAGCCGGTATAGAGACCGAAGATGCCCGAGGCGAAGGCCTGCACCGACACCGGTCCGTACATGCGTTCGATGAAACTCCGCACGCCTTCGATGCCGAGAACGTTTTCGACATGGCCGGGCAACAACAACTGCCGCACCATGTAGAGCACGAGCAGCGTCTGCATGCCGTAATAGGAGAAACGCTCCCACGCTTCGGCGAAGGCGAGATAGGCCAGGCCGCGCGGGTGGCCGAGAAAGACGCGATCGTCGCGCGTCGCGGCGTCGATGGCGTCGTCCTTGGTAATGCTGGTCATTTTTGTGCCGCCCCTGTTGGGCGACCGGTAGCGGATAACCGGGCGCGGGTCGAGCAATCCGGCATACGGTTGGAACCTTGGGTGCGACGCAGCGTCTTGGTTCAGCAGTCCACTTGTCGCTGTAGCCTCGGATGCCGTGACCACCATTATTTCCGCCAATTCCACATCAAAACGGCCGGGTCGGGTTTGGCTCTGGTCGGGCTTGGCCCTTCTGGTCGGGGTGAGCGGGCTGCTGGCCGGCGATCTGCGCCCGTTCGGGGTCGATGCGCGCGCCGCGTTGCGCGGTGGCAGGCCGGTTCCGTTTCACCAGGAAACCGCCGCCGAGCCGTTCGACATCCAGGTCGCGTGGCATGGCCGTGCCGTCGTCTTCCGCGGCTCGTTCCAGCGCGGCGCGAGCGAGGCGATCCGGCACGCCTTCGACGCCAATCCGCATGCGCGCGTGCTGCAGCTCGAGGGTCCGGGCGGTTGGGTCGGCGAGGCGGTGCGCGCCAACCAGCTGCTGCGCGAGCGCGGCATCGAGACCGAAGCGATCGGCACGTGTTTCTCGGCCTGCAGCATCGTCTTCGCGGGCGGCGTCAAACGGCGCGCGGTGCCCGACGCGCAGATCGGTTTCCACACCGCCAACTATACCGGCCTGGACGAGACCATGGCGCAGCGTCTGCAGACGCGCATGCGCGACGCCTATGCGTCGGCCGGGTTTGACGACGCGTTCCTCGACGAGATCATGCGCACGCCGTTCGAGCGCATGTGGATTCCCGAACGCGACGAGCTCCGCGCCGCCGGCGTGCTCACCGATTGAGTTTTCACGGCCGCCTTTCGCAAGGCGGCGGGAAGAACCCAAGCGGAGGGCGCGGTGCGGGGCACCGCGCCCGTCGCCGTCATTCCTCGATCGCGCTCGTTTCGCCGCTCTGCTTGTTGTATTTCAAGGTGATCTTGTGGATCGAGCAGAGGTCGAAGGCTTCCCATTCGACTTCCGACTTGTCGTCGAACACGACCTTGATCTCCCACTTGCAGCTTTCGGTTTCGGGCTTGAAGCGGACGAGCTTGCCCCTGCCGTTCTCAAGCAGGCCTTCACCGAGAATGTCGCGGCCCCAGCTCTTGGCCGTCGGCTTCGACACATACACCTGCTCGATCGTGTAGCCGGTGCGGTTGGTGAGGGTGAAATCCTGGTCGCCGGCAAGGGCAGGCAATGCTGCGAACGATGCCGCGACGGTCAGGGCGAGTGCAGAACGAAACATGAAGTGGACTCCTAGTTGAACGTTACCGCTCGCTAGGTTCCATTTCTTACCAAAAGAAGAATTCGGCCCTGCTTTCGCACCAACGTCGCAATTTTTCTGCGCTGCCGAATCACTCGCCGTTGGTCCGCCAGCGTCAGGCGCCAAGCGTCAGGCGATTCCCGGTTGTCGAGGTGATCAGCTGATCGGGCATCAGCTCGTGCACGGCAGCGACGAAATTGGTGCCGCTGCAATGCATCGGGATCACCAGATCGGGTTGCATCGCCTGCACCGCTTTGGCGACCTCGGTCACGTAGCCGGCCTGCGCCGGATAGAGGTGGAAGCCGCCGATCAGCGCATGGATCTTCTCGACGCCCGAAACTTTCTGGGCCTGGCGCGCCGCGTTGATCATGCCGCCGTGACCGCAGCTCGAGATCATCACCAGCCCGCGTCCGCGCAAATTGAAGCACGTCGCATGCTCGTGCCAATGCTGGTTCGACTCCATGTTGCCCTTCAGCTCGGCGGCGCTGAAATGGCCGGCGTCGCAACCGGCACCGTCATGCGCGCCATATTCGACCAGCGAGTTGGGCAGGACCTTCTCGAAGCTGGTGCGCGAAATGGGACCGGTCGAGAAGGCGTGGTCGCCGATCAGCCGCGGCTTCTCCGCCGTCGACCAGTGGACCGGCAGGCGGTTCAGGTCGGCGCGATTGAACACGCTGAAAGGACGAACCTGACCGTCCGGGCCTTTCTGCAGCTGGTAGCAGAAATTGTCCTCGCCGCCGACGACGAGCGGGAGGTCGGGCCGCAGCACCGGGCGATAGGTTTCGAGAAACCCGACCAGCCCGCCATAGTGATCGGCGTGACCGTGACTGACGATCAGCCCGTCGAGCTGCGACGCATCGAGCTTGAGCAGCTTGAAGTTGTTGAGCATGACCTCAGGCGTCGAACCGAAATCGAGCACCTGCCGGCGCACGGTCCCGTCGCGCGTCGATTGCAGATGCAGTGACAGGCCCCATTGGCTGTTGAGCGCCTGCAGGCCGCGGCCATCGCTGAGGACGCCGGTGCCGCTTCGTTCGACCTTCACCATCGGGTGCTCGGTCTTCTCGAGATAGAGTTCGTGGCCGCTGTCGATGATGACGCGGATTTCGAGCCGATCGATGTCGGGAACCTTGAGCGCCGGCGCCGCAAAAGCGGGACGCAGCCCGAGCGTGGCGGCCGCAGCCGTCGCACCGCCGAGGAAAACGCGCCGTGAACGATCGGTCATCATGGCTTTTCCCCTTTCACGGGGTGGCGGTTCAGCAGCGCGCGGAGCGTCGGCGCTATTTCGTCCGGCGACAAGTCCGGTGTCGCGAAATCGATCACGAGGTGACGATCGGGGCGGACAAGAAAAAAGGATGAGCTGTGGTCGATGCTGTAGTCGCCAAGCTTGGGATCCTGATAGCGCGTGAAGTGGACGTGAAAGCTGCGCGCCGCAGCCGCGACCGAGGCTTCGCTGCCGGTGAGCGGCAGGATCTGCGCGCGGAACAGTGACACGTAGCGGTCGAGCAGTTCGGGCGTGTCGCGCGCCGGATCGAGCGTGACGAAGATGGGCTGTACGCGGCTCGCCAGTGGGCCGAGCTGGTCCATCACCTCGGCAAGATCGGCAAGCGCCGTCGGGCACACGTCGGCGCACCGCGTATAGCCGAAATAAATCAGCAGCCAACGCTGCGGCAGGTCGCGCATCGCCGCCGGCTTTCCGTCGGTGCGCCGCAACGACCAGTCGACGCGCTCGTCCGCGGCACGGGCGGGTGCAGCGGCGAACAGCAGCAACGCCACCAGGCAGCCGCCCAGCAGAACGAGCAGCAACAGGGCCCTGCGCATGCATCTCCCCCGGCCGTACCGGCGCCACGCTACAGGAAGTGCGAACGAAAATCCGTGCTTTCCACGCCACCGGCATGCAGCGCGTCGCAAAAGCGGCCGGCATGTCGAACTGCAACCGCTGCGACGTGTTCGCGATCCGGGAAGTTTCGTGCAGCCGACCGAAATCGGCGCGCGCGTCGGCGCAACGCGACCGCGTCAGGCGCGGCCGTTCTTCTGCGTCGTGATCCAGGCGTCGATGTGCTGCTCGAGCAGGTCGAGCGGCAACGGGCCGCCCAGCAGCACGGCGTCGTGGAATTCGCGCAGGTTGAAACGTTCGCCCAGTGCCGCCGACGCCTTGGCGCGCAGCGATTGCAGCTTCAACTCGCCGATCTTGTAGGCGGTCGCCTGGCCGGGCCACGACACGTAGCGTTCGAGTTCGGTCTGGATATTGTGCGGCGCCAGCGCCGAATTGTCGGCGAAGCAGGCGCGCGCCTGCTCGATCGACCAGCCCTTCCAGTGAATGCCGGTGTCGGCGACGAGACGGCAGGCGCGCCACATCTCGTAGGACAGGCGGCCGAACCGCTCGTACGCGTCGCGATAAATGCCGAGATCGGTGCCCAGGCTTTCGGCATAGAGACCCCAACCTTCGATGAAGGCGGTGACGTCGGCGTGGCGACGGAACCAGGGCTGCTCGCCGAGTTCCTGTTGCAGCGCGATCTGCAGGTGATGGCCGGGCACCGCTTCGTGCAGAGTCAGCGCGGGCAACTCGTAGAGCGGGCGCTGGTCGAGCTTCGACGTGTTGACGAGATAGGTCCCGGCGACGCCCTGTTTTGGACTGCCCGATGCGTAACGGCCGGTCGTGTAGGCGAGTTCGACTTCGGGCGCCACCGGACTGACGCCGTAACTCAGGCGCGGCAGCGTCTTGAAGGCGCGCGGCAATTGTCCGTCGATGCGCTTGGCGATTTCCGATGCGCGCATCAGCAGCTCTTCGCGCGACTGCGCGTAGAAGCGCTTGTCGCTGCGCAGAAAGGCGAGGAACTCGGCGAAGCTGCCGTTGAACTGCGCCTCCGCCATCACCGCATCCATCGCCTGGCGGATGCGCGCCACTTCCGACAGGCCCAGCGCATGGACCTCGTCGGGCGTCATCGAAATCGTCGTGTAATGCTTGATCGCGGCAGCGTAATAGGCGCGGCCGTCGGTCATGTCGCTGGCTGCGAGCGAGGCGCGCGACTTGGGCAGATATTCGCTTTCGAGAAAGGCGACGAACGCGCTTCGCGCCGGCCCGATCCGGTCGCGCAGAATGGTTCTGGCGCGCGCGATCAGCGCGTCGCGCCCCGCGATCGACGGCGGCATCTTGGCCAGCGGCTGCAAGAGCGGATCGGCATCGACCGGTGTCGATGCCTGCGTTTTCGCAACCCCGAGCACCAGCTCGACGATCACGCGCGGCTGGATGAATCCGGTGGCGAGGCCGCGCCGAGCGTTCGCGACATTGTCTTCGTACCAGGTCGGCGTCGCTTCGAGCCGCGCCAGCCATGCTTCGGCGTCTCGCGCGCTGTCGATCGGCGTGCGCTGCGCCAGCTCGTTCAACGCGGTGTGAAAGCCGCTGTCATTGTTGAACGGCAGCCGCGCCGGGTCGAAGGCGAGCATGGCGAGCCGATCATCGACGATTTCGCGCAGGAAGCTCAGATTGAGCCGCGCCTCCGGCGACAAGGACCTGGCGTCGATCGCGGCGAGGCGCGTCTTGAATTGCTGCAGCGCCCGGGTGCGCGCGCGATCGGCCGACGGTTTCACGTCGGGCAGTCGCGCCAGCGCGGCGCGATCGCCTTCCTGGCCCGCACTGATCGGATCGTCGGCGCGATCGAATTGCTCGAACTCGACGAGGACGCGCGAAAGCGGTGCGTCGGACGGCGCGGCCGATGCGGGCATCGCCGCCCAGAACGCGACCAGAATCAAGGCGGATCGAATCATGCAGCGGCCTCCCGTCGCGGAGTATTGGCCGCGCATGGCGGTGCGCCAAGCACAAGCCCGCCACCCGTCATGGGAGACTTGCACGGGCACGCTTGCCGCCACACCGGCGCGGGACATGTCGCTGCCATTCGCCCAGCAAACAAGGAACTCGATCCCATGGAATTCCGTCGCCTTGGTGCATCCGGCTTCAAAGTGCCTGTCCTCACGTTCGGCACCGGCACGTTCGGCGGCAAAGGCCCGCTGTTCAGCGCCTGGGGATCGACCGACATCGCCGAGGCGACGCGGCTGGTCGATATCTGTCTCGATGCCGGCCTCAACATGTTCGACACCGCCGACGTCTATTCCGAGGGCGCCAGTGAATCGATCCTGGGCGCGGCGGTGAAGGGACGGCGTGACAAGGTCATCCTGTCGACCAAGACGACGTTCCGGCTGGGCGAGGGGCCCAACGACGTCGGCTCGTCGCGCCATCGCCTGCTGCGCACGGTCGACGCGTCGCTGAAGCGGCTGGGCACCGACTATATCGACCTGCTCCAGCTGCACGGTTTCGATGCCGAGACGCCGGCACAGGAGGTGCTGTCGACGCTCGACGAGCTCGTCCGCGCGGGCAAGCTCCGCTATGTCGGCGTATCGAACTTCTCAGGATGGCATCTGATGAAGTCGCTCGCCGTCGCCGAGCGCTACGGCTATCCGCGCTACGTCGCCAACCAGGCCTATTACTCGCTGATCGGGCGCGACTATGAATCCGAACTGATGCCGCTGGGCCTGGCCGAAGGCGTGGGC
>JAQGIE010000202.1 GCA_028291365.1 Rhodospirillales bacterium | reverse complement strand
CGTCGCCCACGTGGAAGACCCGCTGCTCAAAGCGGCCTTGGAATCCCTCGGCCGCCGCATAACCGCCAAACGCTGACTCGACTCTCGGGCGGCCGCCCGCCTATCGTCCTACATCCTGGGGAGTGTGATGGTTCTAACCCGCTATATCTTGTCGGCCGTGCTTTCGCTCGGCCTGTCGGCCGCTGCTATGGCCGCGACCCCGGAGGCCCTGGCGGAGCGCTCGATGGGCGACGCCAAGGCCCCGGTCACGGTCATCGAGTATGCCTCGCTGACCTGCAGCCACTGCGCCGCCTTCGAGAAAGAAGGCCTGCCGCAGCTCAAGGCCGACTACATCGACAAGGGCAAGGTCCGCCTGATCTTCCGCGACTATCCGTTGGACAAGTACGCGGTGCAGGCCGCGATCGCACTGCGTTGCGTGTCACCGGCCCAGTTCTGGGCGCTCAAGGAGCATCTGTTCCGGACCCAGGAGGTCTGGGCCTTCTCGAAGGACCCGCTGGCGGCGATGAAACAGCAGGTCAAGCTCGCCGGCCTGTCCGACGCGGCGCTCGACGCCTGCCTCGCCGACAAGCAGCTCGAGGATTCCGTCCTCAACTCGCGGCTCCAGGGCGAGACCAAATACAAAATCGAGTCGACTCCGACCTTCATTCTCAACGAGGGCGCCGGCCGCCACGACGGCGCCGAGTGGGACAAGGTGAAGGCCGAGATCGACAAGCTGCTGGCCAAGACCAGCGCATCCAAGAAGTAAGCACGAGTACCAAGCACATGCAGTTCACCCGCCTCCGCCTGACCGGCTTCAAGAGCTTCGTCGACGCCACCGACCTGCCGATCGAGCCGGGCATGACCGGCGTCATCGGCCCCAATGGTTGCGGCAAGTCGAACCTGGTCGAGGCGTTGCGCTGGGTGATGGGCGAGACTTCGGCCAAGCGCATGCGCGGCGGCGAGATGGACGACGTCATTTTCGGCGGCACCGCGACGCGTCCGCGCCGCGAGATCGCCGAAGTGGCGCTGCTGATCGACAACAAGGAACGCGCCGTCAGCAACGTCGCCAACTTGCAGGACGAGCTCGAAGTGGTGCGCCGGATCGAGCGCGGCTCGGGTTCGGACTTCAAGGTCAACGGCAAGTCGGTGCGCGCCAAGGACGTGCAGATCCTGTTCGCCGACGCCTCGACGGGCGCGAATTCGCCGTCCCTGGTGAGCCAGGGCAAGGTCGCGGCGATCATCAACGCCAAGCCGCAGGATCGGCGTTTCGTGCTCGAAGACGCGGCCGGCATTGCCGGCATTCGCGCCCGCCGTCACGAAGCCGAGCTGAAGCTGAAGGGCGCCGAGAACAATCTCGACGAACTCGACCGCGTGCTCAGCACGATGGACGACCAGATTGGCCAGTTGAAAAAGCAGGCGCGTCAGGCGTCGCGCTATCGCAACCTGTCGGACGCGATCCGCCAGGCCGAAGCGACCGTGCTGTATCTGCGCTGGCGCGCCGCCACGGCGAAGTCGGCCGAAGCGCGCAGTTTCTTCGACCAAGCCGAGAACGTGGTGCGCGAGCGCATGGCCGCCGTGGCGCGTGCGACGGCCGAGGCGACCGATCTCGCCGCCTCGCTGCCGCCGCTGCGCGACGCCGACATGGAAGCGGCGCAGGCGGTGCAGCGCTGGCAGATCGCGCGCGAGACGCTGGAAAACGAAGCACGCCAGCTCGCCGCCGCGGTGGCCGAGGCCGAACGCCAGGCCGTGCAGGTCGAAAGCGACCGCGCGCACGAGACCACGCAGCGCGACGAGGCGCAGCAGACCGATGCGCGCCTGACCGAAGAAGATGCGCGCCTGGCCGCCGAGCAGAGCGGCGAAGAGAGCGAAAAGTACAACGCCGAAGCCGCCTTCGTCGAAGCGCGCCAGGTCGCCGACGCGGCCGAGCAGGATGCATCGGCCGCCACCTCGGCGATCGCCGCGGCGACCGCCGAGCGTCAGGGGCTCGAGCGCCAATCGCGCGAAGCGGACGGCCGCGCGCAGTCGCTGTCCCATCGCCTGGAACAGCAGAAGCGCGAACTCCTGGCGCTGGGCGACGACAGCGAAACCGAACGCGCGATCGAAACCGCGCAGCACGACGCCGAGCAGGCCGAGACGCGCGCCGGCGAGCTGCGCCAGGCGCAGGCGCAGTCGGAAGAGCTGCGCACCGGCACCGACGCGGCGTTGCAGGAAGCGCGCAGCGGCGAAAGCGAAACCGACGCCACGCTGCGCCGTCTCGACGCCGAGATCGGCGCACTGACGCAGATGCTGCGCGCCGGCGCCAGCGAAGCGCATGGCAGCGTGCTCGAACAGCTGACCGTCGCGCCGGGCTATGAAACCGCGCTCGCGGCCGCGCTGGGCGACGCGCTGGAAGCGTCGCTCGACGAAGCGGCGCCGGTCTATTGGCGCAACGTCGAAGCCGCGATTCTTGCAGGTGGGGGCGCGCCGTCCTTCCCGCACGGCGTTCAGCCGCTCGCCGAACATATTCGCGCGCCCGACGCGCTCGGCCGTGCGCTGGCGCATGTCGGCATCGTGCAGGACGTCGAAACCGGTGCGCGCCTGGCGACCAGCCTCGCGCCCGGCCAGGTGCTGGTGTCGCTCGATGGCGCCGCGTGGCGTTGGGACGGGCTGACGCACCGCGCCGGCGCCCCGACCGCGGCCGCCATCCGCCTGCAACAGAAGAATCGTCTCGCCGCGCTCGAGACCGAGCGCCCGGCGCTGGCCGACGCGCGCGAAGCCGCGCGGGCCGCGCGGGTCGCGGCCGAACAGGCGCACAGCGACGCGGTCCAGGCCGAGCGCGCCGCGCGCCAGGCCGTCGCCGAAACATCGCAGGCCCTGGATCGCGCCCGCGGCCAGCATGCGCGTCTGGTGCAGGCGCATGCGCAGACCATGTCGCGCCGCGCGGCGCTGACCGAAGCGGTGACGCGTCTTGATGCCGACTTCGCCGAAGTCCAGACGCTGCGTGGAAGCCTGGCCGAACGTGTCGCGCAACTGCCCGACGCGACGCAGCTGCAGCAGCGCCTCGACGCCGCGCGCGCCGCGGTGCAGGAGTCGCGCCGCGCGCTGACCGAAGCGCAGCAGACGCTGGATCGTCTCGGCCGCGAAGCGGGCGCCCGTCGCGGCCGCCGCGCGCAGATCGAAACCGAACGCTCGACCTGGAGCCAGCGCGCCGCGCGCGCCGCGCAGCGTCTCGCCGAGCTCGATGAACGCGCGGCGCAGATCGCCGCCACGCGGGCCGAGCTCGAAGACAAACCCGCCACGCTCGACGCGCGCCGCCAGGACTTGCTGAGCGAGCTGAGCCGGGCGGAAGCGGCGCGCCGTACCACCGCCGACGCGCTCGCGGTTGCCGACGCCAAGGTCGCGTCGGCCGATCGTGCGCTGCGCCAGGCGGAATCCTCGCTGTCGGATGCGCGCGAGGATCGCGCCCGGGCCGAAGCCGGCGCCGCCGCCGCGCTGGAAGAGATTGAGCGTGTCAAGGAACGCGTGACCGAGCGGCTGCGCATCGACGTCGAAGGCCTGGCCGGCGTCGCCGAGCTGGCCGAGGACGACGAGCTGCCCGAATTCGGCAAGGCCGAGCACAAGCTCGATCGCCTGCTCAACGAGCGCGAGAATATGGGGCCGGTGAACCTGCTCGCCGAACAGGAGATGCAGGAACTCGAAGCCAAGTTGGATGCGATGACGGCCGAGAAGGAGGACGTCATCGCCGCCATCGCGCGCCTGCGCGAAGCGGTCGAGACGCTGAACAAGGAAGCGCGCGACCGGCTGGACGAGTCCTTCGCCAAGATCAACGAGCACTTCAAAGTCCTGTTCAACCGCCTGTTTGGCGGCGGGGCGGCCGAGCTCAAGCTCGCCTGGCCCGAGAAAAAGGACGAAGTGACGGCGGAAGAGGGCTCGGCGCTGGCCGAGGTCCAGGAAGCCGAAGCGGCGGCCAAGCCGAAGAAAAAGGACCCGCTCGAAGCCGGTCTCGAGATCTACGCCCAGCCGCCCGGCAAGAAGCTGCAGAACCTGTCGCTGCTCTCGGGCGGCGAGCAGGCGCTGACCGCAGTCGCCCTGCTGTTCGCGATGTTCCTCACCAACCCGTCGCCGATCTGCGTGCTGGACGAAGTCGACGCCCCGCTCGACGACGCCAATGTCGATCGCTTCTGCACCATGGTCGAAGAGATCGCGCGCGATTCGGGCACCCGTTTCATGGTCATCACCCACCACCGCCTCACCATGGCGCGGATGGACCGGCTGTTCGGCGTCACCATGGCCGAGCGCGGCATCAGCCAGTTGGTCTCGGTCGACCTCACCCAGACGGACGAGATCCTCGAGGCGGCGGAATAATCCCTCGCGAAAGCGGGGGGCCAGCTTCAGCATGCTTGCGCTGGAATGGCGCGGTGCGGCGTCGCAGGCCCTTGATCGCCGGTTGCGCGGGGAATGGATTGCTTGACACACGGCCGGTAATCCCTAGGGTCCGGCCGCGTTTTCTGGGTGATCGGTCAACAGGATGAGTGGTCCGCCGGACGAGTTCGCTGCACGGCTTCGGGCGGCGAAAGAGCGGCAGGCGGCGCGCCGTGGCGCGGGTCCGTCTGCGGCGGATCGGCGGGGCATGGGCGCGGGCTTCCGCATCGCTGTCGATCTGGTCGCCGGCATCGTCGTCGGCGTCGGCATGGGGTTGGCACTCGACTATTGGCTCGGCACCAAGCCGTGGCTGCTGGTCTTGTTCACCCTGTTCGGTTTTGCCGCCGGCGTTCTGAACGTTATGCGTACCGCCAAGCAGCTCGATCGCGAGCGTGCGGCGGGTCCCAAATCCCCTGGGGCGCAGCTAGAGGAGTAGTAGTCGCGTGCCTTCACCGTTGGAGCAGTTCAGGATCGAGCCGATCGTGCCGCTGAAAATCGGCGCGTACGACGTCTCGCTCACGAACTCGGGCGTGTTCATGTTGGTGGCCGTCGCCGTGGCGACGCTGCTGCTGACCGTGGGCATGCGCCGCAGCTCGCTGGTGCCGTCGCGTCTGCAGTCGGTTCCGGAAATGCTTTACGAGGTCGTCGCCGGCATGGTCCGCGACAATGTCGGCCCCGAGGGCAAGCGCTTCCTGCCCTGGATCTTCTCGCTCTTTCTCTTCGTGCTGTTCGGCAACCTGATCGGTCTGGTGCCGTACACCTTCACCTTCACCAGCCATATCATCGTCACCTTCGCGATGGCCGCGACGATCTTCCTGATCGTGACGCTGATCGGCTTCATCCGTCACGGCACGCATTTCTTCCGGATGTTCTTCCCGGAAGGCGCCCCGCTGGCGACGGCGCCGATCCTGATCCCGATTGAGCTGGTTTCGTACCTGTCCCGCCCGATCAGCCTCAGCGTCCGTCTGTTCGCCAACATGACGGTCGGACATCTGATGCTGGCCGTGGTGGGCGGCTTCGTGGTGCCGCTGGGCATTTTCGGAATCTTGCCGGTCGCGTTCCTGACCGCTATCACCGCGCTCGAATTCCTGATCGCGGTGATCCAGGCTTACGTCTTCGCGATCCTCACCTGCATTTACCTGAACGACGCGCTCAACATGCACTAGGCGGCTCGCCGCCCGAGTAGAATGAGCGGTGCGTCGCTCGTCTTTTTACGTCTGACCCGGAGAGAGAAGAAAATGGATCCCTTGGCTGCGAAGTATATCGGTGCCGGTCTTGCGGCGCTCGGCATGATCGGTGCCGGCCTCGGCGTCGGTAACGTGTGGGCGAGCTACTTCCAGGCGATCGCGCGCAACCCGGCGGCGAAGGCTGAGATCGGCGCTTCGATCTTCATCGGCTTCGCGGTCACGGAAGCGATCGCGCTGTTCGCGCTGATCGTCGGCCTGATCATCCTCTTCGCCTAAGAAGCAGGCTTCGGCCGATGCCGCAGTTCGACTTCTCGACGGTTGCGAGTCAGGTCTTCTGGCTCGTGATCGCATTCGCGCTGATGTACGTGCTCGTGGGGCGGCTCGCCTTCCCCAAGATCGAGCGCGTCGTGGAACTGCGCGCCGAGAAGATCGGCCGTGACCTCGCCGAAGCCGAAGAGATGCGGCGGCAGGCCGACCAGGCCATGCAGTCCTATCGGGCAGCGCTGAAATCGGCGCACGACCAGTCGGTCGCGGCGACGACGCAGGCGCTGCAGGCGGCGCAGGAAGACACGGCCAGGCGGCTCAAGGAAGAAGATGCGCGCATCGCAGCGCGCATCGACGAGGCCGTCGCGCGGATCGATCGCGTGCGCGTCGAAGCGGTCACGCACCTGAAAGAGATCGCGCTCGACGTCACGGCCGATCTGGTCGAAAAGCTGGTCGGCCAGCGCCCCGACGCGGGCACGGTTGCGGCCAAGGTCGACGCGGCGCTGTCGCGGAAGGCTGCCTGATGCTGCTCTCGTTCCTGATCACGGCCGCACACGCGGCGCCACTCAGCGAAGCCAAGGCCGAATCCCATCTGCCTTGGTATCTCGAGCACGAATTCTTCGTGCTGCTGGCTTTCGTGCTGCTGATCGCGATCGCGTGGAAGCCGGCGAAGAAGGGCCTGCTGGGCGCCCTCGATTCGCGCATCGCGCGTATCCGCGCCGAGCTCGACGAGGCGGCCCGGCTGCGCGCCGAGGCCGAGACGATGTCGAAGGATGCCGCCGCCAAATACGAAGCGGCGGTGCGTGACGCTGCCGCCATCGTCGCGGCGGCCAAGGAAGAAGCGGCGCGCCTGCGCGCCAGGGCCGAGCAGGACCTGGCCGAGCAGATCGCCCGCCGCGAGCAGCAAGCCACCGATCGCATCACCCAGGCCGAAACGCAGGCCGTCGCCGAAGTCCGCGGCCGTGCCGTCGACCTCGCGGTCGCCGCGGCGCGCGACCTGGCCAAGGACGCGCTGCAGGGGCAGGCCGCCAGCCGCGTCATCGACAAGACGATCGACGAACTCGGCAAGTCGGCGGCCTAAAGCCGCCCTCGGAGACCCCGAACTGCCCCGCACTTGATGCGGGGTGCTGGTCTTCATGCACTGCCATCCCAGCTTTTCTGCGACCTGGATCCCCGTTTTGACGGGGATGACGGAAGAGGTCGCGGGGTGCTTAGTTCCGACATGACCGCGCTGGCCGAAACGCCCCCGAACGACGATGCCGCAAGCCTGCTCGCGTCGCTGGGCCGGGCTGCGCGCGACGCAGCGGCCGAGCTGGCCCTCGCACCGTCCGAACAAAAGAACCGTGCGCTGCGCGAAGCGGCGCGTGCGCTGCGCGCGCAACAGGAGGCGATCCTCGCCGCCAATGCGCGCGATCTCGACGAGGCGCGCGAGCTGGCGCCCGCGATGCGCGACCGGTTGATGCTCGACGTGGCCCGGATCGAAGCGATGGCGCGCGGGCTGGTGACCATCGCCGGGCTTCCCGATCCGGTCGGCACCGTGCTGGCCGAATGGACACGGCCCAACGGGCTGCACATTCAACGCGTGCGCGTGCCGCTCGGCGTCATCGGGATCATCTACGAGGCGCGCCCCAACGTGACGGCGGATGCCGGCGCGCTGTGTCTCAAAGCGGGCAATGCCGTGATCCTGCGCGGCGGCTCGGACAGTTTTCATTCGAGCCGCGCCATCGCCGCCTGTCTTGCCGAAGGGCTGATCGCGGCAGGGCTGCCGGCCGCTTCGATCCAGCTCGTGCCGACCACGGATCGTGCCGCGGTCGGTGCCATGCTCGCCTCGCCGGAATGGATCGACGTCATCGTGCCGCGCGGCGGCCGCTCGCTGATTGAACGTGTGCAACGCGAGAGTCGCGTGCCCGTCTTCGCGCATCTCGAAGGCATCTGTCACGTCTATGTGCATGAAGGTGCCGAGCTGGAAAAAGCGCGCGCCATCGCCATGAACGCCAAGCTGCGCCGGGTCTCGGTCTGTGGCGCGATGGAGACGTTGCTGGTCGATCGCGCGGTCGCCGGGACGCATCTCGCGCCGATCCTCGACGATCTGCTGCAGGCCGGCTGCGCCGTGCGCGGCGATGCGACCGTGGTCGCGACGGACGCGCGCGCCACCGAAGCGAGCGAGCAGGACTGGTCGAGCGAATATCTCGACGCGATCCTTTCGGTGCGGGTCGTCGATGGTCTCGAGGAGGCGATCCGGCACGTGAACCAGTATGGCTCGCACCACACCGACGCGATCATCACCGAGGACGAAGCGGCGGCGGCGATGTTTCTCGCGCGCGTCGACAGCGGCATCGTGCTGGTGAACGCATCGACGCAATTCGCCGATGGCGGCGAGTTCGGCATGGGCGCCGAGATCGGCATCTCGACCGGCAAGCTGCACGCGCGCGGCCCGGTCGGCGCCGAACAACTGACCTCGTACAAATATCTCGTACGCGGCACCGGGCAGGTCCGCCCCTGAAGTCTCGCCGATTCACGCGACCGCGGCCGCTGGCAGAGCGCGGCTGGGCCGGGCTGCGCGTCGGGCTGCTCGGCGGTTCGTTCAATCCAGCGCATGAAGGCCACCGGCATCTGTCGCTGCTGGCGTTGCAGTTGCTCGACCTCGATCAGGTCTGGTGGCTGGTGAGCCCGGGCAATCCGCTGAAATCGTCGCGCAACATGGCGCCGTTCGAGCAGCGCTATGAAAGCGCCAAGCGCAAGGCGCGCCATCCGCGCATCGTGGTCAGCGGGATCGAGCGCGATCTCGGCACGCGCTACACCGCCGACACCATCCCGGCGCTGCAGGCGCGCTTTCCACAGACTCGCTTTGTATGGCTGATGGGGGCCGACAATCTGGCCCAGCTTCATCGCTGGCAGCGCTGGACGAGCCTGTTCCGCACCGTGCCGATGGCGGTGTTCGATCGCCCGCCGCGGGGATTTCACAGCCTGTACAGCCCGGCTGCGCGACGCTTTGCGCGGCAGCGGATCGATCCATCGAACGCCCGCCGGCTGGCCTATGCCGAGCCGCCGGCCTGGGTTTTCTTCGCCTCGAAACAAAATCCGCTTTCGGCCACCGCACTTCGCCGAGCGGGTGGTTGGTTGCGGATCGATGAGGGCATCCCTACGTTGGACAAATATGGCTCGTAAGACGACGACAACCACCAACAATGCTGACAACGGGGCGACGGATTCTGTGCGCGATTTGATTCTCCGCTCGCTCGATGATGACAAAGCCGAAGACGTGACCGTGATTCCGTTGGCGGGGCGCAGCTCCATCGCCGACTGGATGGTGGTTGCGACCGGCCGTTCGACCCGTCAGGTGGCAGCGATGGCCGATCATCTGGCCGAAAAGCTCAAGCCCGCCTTGGGCAGCGCGCCGCATATTGAAGGGCTGACGCAGGCCGATTGGGTGCTGGTCGATGCCGGCGACGTGATCGTCCATCTGTTCCGGCCCGAAGTGCGCAGCTTCTATGCCCTCGAGAAAATGTGGAGCGTCGATCCCACGGACGACGCCGCGCGCCAGGTTTCATAAGGCGTTTTCCCGCGAAATGGGCACCGGTTCGCGGAGGGAAAACGCGATGAATCATCCAAGACTCTGATGCGCATCACGATCGCGACGGTCGGCCGCGCGCGCGGCGGGCCGATCGCGGAGCTGTTCGACGAATATGTGCGGCGCCTCGCCTGGCCGGTTTCCTTGAAGGAGATCGAGATCAAAGGCGCGCTGCCGGCGGCCGAGACCCAGGCGCGGGAAGGGCAGGCACTGCTCGCCGCGATCCCGGCCAAGGCGAGGATCGTGGTGCTCGACGGCGGCGGAACCGCGCTCGACAGCGAGGGGCTGGCCAGGAAACTCGGCAGCTGGCGCGACCAGGGCACCGCCGAGCTGGCGTTTCTGATCGGCGGCGCCGACGGCCACACCGCGGAAATCCTCGAAAAGGCCGACCTCCGCCTGTCGCTTGGACCTATGACTTGGCCTCACCGGTTGGTCCGGGTGATGCTGGTCGAACAGCTCTACCGCGCCGACCGGATCCTGGCCGGGCATCCCTATCACCGGGCTTGAACGGCAAATGGGCCGTGCGACCTCGCAAATAGAGCAAATGCAACGGAACGGTAATCTGCGGACGCTAGACCATGATCCTATTCCTAAGAATCGGACCCTGGTCTCAATGTCTTTGTCTGGTCGCGTTTTCTATGGCGAACCGGTACCCAATTCGCCGCGCGACGCTCCTGGACCCATGTCATGACTCCGCCTGACGACACGCTGCCGACCGCGATCGACGACGTGGCGCCCCAAAGCTGGGCGGCGCGGCTGTGGGCGCTGGTCCGGCCGCGCCTGGGCCTGGTGCTGACGATCGGCGTCTTCGCGGTCGCGCTCGGCGCGCTGCAACATCTCGCCGTCGAATTCCGCTTCGAGCAGGTCTATGCGCAGATGTCCTCGATCCGGCCGCGCAATCTGTGGCTGGCGATCCTGTTCACCGCCTGCTCGTTCATCGCGCTGACCGGCTATGACTGGTCGGCGCTGCGCTACGCGAAAGTGCCGATGCCGTATCGCACGGCGGCGTTCGCGTCGTTCACGGCCTACGCGATTTCGAATCTGATCGGCTTCGCGCTCTTCGTCGGCGGATCGATCCGCTATCGCATCTACGCGGCGGCGGGCGTGCCGACCTTCGACGTCGCCAAGATCGTCGTTTTCTGTTCATCGACCTTCTTCTTCGGCCTGTGCGCCACCGGCGGTCTCGGCCTCGCGCTGGCGCCTGAGGAAATGGCGCCGCTGCTGCGGCTGTCGCCGCATGCGGCGCGCGGTCTCGGCTGGGTGACGGTCGGTTCGGTGCTGGCGCTGATCGCGCTCTCGGCCTTCCAGAAGGGCCATGTCCATGTCTGGCGCTGGCGCTTCGACGTGCCGTCGCCGCAGATGATCCTGCTGCAGATCATCATCTCGTCGGCCGACATCCTGTTCGCGGGTGCCGCCATGTGGGTGCTGCTGCCGCCGATGCCCGACGTGGCCTTCGTCGGCTTCCTCGGAATCTATTGCGCGGCGCTGCTCGCGACGCTCATCACCAACGTCCCCGGCGGCGTCGGCGTGATGGAGTCGATCATCATACTGGGCCTGTCACCGCACGCGCCCGCCGGCGCGCTGCTCGGCGGCATGCTGGCGTTCCGCGCCGTCTATTATCTGCTGCCGTTCCTGTGCGCCTGCATGCTGCTGGGCTTCAACGAAGTCGCACGCCGCTCGTCGCGCCCCTGGGTGCAGTTGCGCGCGGTCGGCGGCATCACCTCGCGCATGGTGCCGACCGCGATGGCGGTGATGGTCTTCGTCGCCGGCGTCGTGCTGCTGATGTCGGGCGCGACGCCCGCCATCGAGAACCGCCTGCAGGTGCTGGCCGACTGGCTGCCGCTGTCGATGCTCGAGGTCACCCACATCTTCGGCTCGCTGATCGGGCTCGGCCTGCTGATCCTGGCGCGCGGCCTGTATCGCCGGTTGGATTCGGCGTGGCACGTCTCGGTGCTGATGCTGGCTGCGGGCGCCGTCGCGTCGCTGGTCAAAGGCCTCGACTACGAAGAAGCGGCGATCCTGGTCGTGATGTTCGCCGCCCTCGTCGCGTGCCGCCGCGAATTCTATCGCAAGGCGCGTCTCGCCGATCTGCGCCTGACGCCCGGCTGGCTGATCGCGATCGGCTGCGCCGTCGGCGGCACCGTGTGGCTCACCGTCTTCTCGTTCGAGCACGAAGAACACACCCAGCTTCTGTGGTGGCAGTTCGCGTTCGAAAGCGACGCGCCGCGCGCGCTGCGCGCCGCGTTCGTGCTGGTGCTCGTCACCACCGCCTTCGCGCTGTCGGTGCTGTTCCGCTCGGCCAGGATCGCGCCGCACGCGCCGACCGGCGACGAGATCGCACGGGCTCGCGCCATCCTGGCGCGCGGCGCGCGCGCCGAAGCCAACACCGTGTTCCTGCGCGACAAGGCGCTGCTGTTCAGCGACAACGACACCGCCTTCATCATGTATGCGGTGCGCGGACGCAGCTGGATCGCGCTCGGCGATCCGGTCGGCGATCCGGCCGACTTTCCCGAATTGATCTGGGCCTATCGCGAGATGGTCGATCGCGCCGGCGGCCGGCCGGCTTTCTACCAGGTGACGCCCAACTGCCTGCCGCACTATCTCGATGTCGGCCTGACGCCGATCAAGCTCGGCGAAGAGGCGCATGTCGATCTGGCGTCCTTCACGCTCGATGGCAACGAGCGCAAGCAGCTGCGCTATGCGGTCCGCCGCGGCGAACGTGACGGGCTGACATTCGAATTGCTGCCCAAAGAGCGGATCGGCGAAGTCTGGGACCAGCTGGTCGAAGTCTCGAACGCGTGGCTGACGGCGAAGTCGGCCGGCGAGAAGCGGTTTTCGGTCGGCTGGTTCGACCGCGCCTATCTCAGCGAATTCGACATCGCCATCGTGCGGTTGAACGGGCGCGTATCGGCGTTCGCAAATATCTGGCGCGGGGCTCGCAACGCCTCGATCGATCTGATGCGGTACCAGCCCGACAGCTCGCCCTACACGATGGAATTCCTGTTCGTCGAACTGCTGCTATGGGCCAAGTCGCAGAATTATCAGAGTTTCAATCTCGGCATGGCGCCCTTGGCCAATCTCGCGGGGCGCGAGATGGCGCCGCCGATGTGGCAACGTCTGTTTGCACTGGTCCCGAAAGTCGGCGAGAGCTGGTACAATTTCCGCGGGCTGCGCCAGTTCAAGAACAAGTTTCTGCCCGATTGGCAGCCGAGATATCTTGTTTGCCCTTCGGGTCTCGCGCCGGTGCAGGTCGTCTCTGACGCCATGGCGCTGATCTCGGGCGGTTACCGCTTCGTGGTGAGCAAGTGATCCTTCGCCGACTTTTTCCCGCGCTGATCATCGCCGGCCTGCTTGCGCCGAGCCCGTGCTTCGCGGCGCAGGCCCACGCGCAGACAGCGGCCCAGGCAACCAAAGAGATCGAATTCGGCCGCTTCGGCGCGGTGAAGGTGTTCTCGCCGCAGGGCAAGACCAAGGATCTGGTCGTATTCGTCTCGGATCGTGCCTGGAGCGACGCCGACGACAAGCTTGCGGCGGCGCTGGTCGCGACCGGGCGCACCGTGCTGGGCGTCGACGGCGCGCGTTACATGGCGACCATCGACGCGCAGCCCGACGGGCAGATGTGTCTCAACGGCGATTTCGAGCAGCTGGTGCGCAACGTCGAACGCACGCTCGACTTCACCGAATACCATCAGGCCTATCTCACCGGCCTCGGCAGCGGCGCGTTCATCGCCTGGGCCGCGATCGGCACCGCGCTGCCCAACACGTTCAACGCCGGCGTCGGCGTCGGCTTCACGCCGGTCGAGCCGCTCAAGAAGCAGATCTGCCTGCCGTTCGACATGCAGGGCGACAAGCGTCTCTATAAAGGCTGGCCCAACAAGGAGACGCCCTGGATCTACACGCCCGCTGCCGGCTTTGAAGGCGAGACGCGCGCCGCGTTCCAGCAGCAGAATGCCGATGCCACCGTGCTGCCCGCAACCGAAGACGCGCAGCAGGCGATCCTCGACGGGATCAAGGTCACCGAGGCCTACAATGCGCGCGAGAATTCGATGGGCGACATCCCCACCATCGAAATCCCGCCCGTCGACGGCGTGCGCAAGGATCGCCCGCTGGTGGTGCTTTATTCGGGTGACGGCGGCTGGCGCGACATCGACCGTCAGCTCGGCGGCTTTTTGAGCCAGGAGGGATTTTTCGTCGTCGGTGTCGATGTCCTTCGCTACTTCTGGAAAGAGAAGAAGCCGGAAGCGGTAGCGACCGACTTCCAGCGCATCCTCAATCGCTATCGCAACGTCTGGGCGAAGAAGGGCGTCATCGTGATCGGCTATTCGATGGGCGGCGAGATGCTGCCGGCGATGCTGAACCGCGTGCCCGAACATGTCCGCGAAGACGTCAAGCTGGTCACCATGCTGGGGCCAGGTCCGTTCGCCGACTTCCAGATCTTCATGACCGGCTATCTCGGCATGCAGAGCGGTCACGGCAAGCCGATCCTTCCCGAGATCACCAAGCTCGACGATATCTACTTCCAGTGCTTCTACGGCGCCGACGAGAAGGACAAGACCGTGTGCACGCAGAAGGATGCACCGATCGACGAGCGTATCGAGATGCCGGGCGGACATCATCTCGGCTTCAAATATCGCGAGATCGCCGACCAGATCATCGCCACCGCCAAGAAGCTCGGCGCCCGCTGAACGTTTTTCGCGAAGTGGACGGCGGTTCGCGGCGGGAAAACGCCGGATACAAATCGCCGGGGCGAACCACGGCGCAGGCCTGACGTTCCCGGCAGGAGATTTCGAGGAAGGCATGACCGACAAGAAACCACCGCGCCCCGTGGTGCTCTGCATTCTCGACGGCTTCGGCTGGCGCGAGGAAACCGCCGACAATGCGGTCGCGCAGGCCAAGAAGCCCAATTTCGACCGCCTGTGGGCCAAGGGGCCGCGCGCTTTCCTGCAGGCGTCGGAAGAGAATGTCGGCCTGCCGCACGGTCAGATCGGCAATTCCGAAGTCGGCCACACCAATCTCGGCGCCGGCCGCGTCGTGCTCCAGGAACTGCCGCGCATCGACAAGGCGCTGAAGGACGGCGAGTTCGTGCGCAATCCGGCGCTGACCGATCTGATCGCCAAGCTGCGCGCCAGCCGCGGCACCTGCCATTTGATGGGCCTCGTCTCGCCCGGCGGCGTGCATTCGCATCAGACGCATGTGCTGGGCCTCGCGCAGACGGTGGCCGCATCGGGCGTGCCGGTCGTCGTGCATGTCTGGACCGATGGGCGCGACGTGCCGCCCAAGAGCGCGGCCGAACAAGTCGGCTGGTTCGCGCGCGAACTGGCCAAGCTGCCGAACGCACGCATCGGCACGGTGATCGGCCGTTATTACGCCATGGATCGCGACCAGCGCTGGGAGCGCGTGCAGACCGCCTATGACGCGATGGTCGACGCCAAGGCCGAGCATCGGGCCGCCGATCCGGTGGCGGCGATCAACCAGGCCTACGCGGCGAACGTCACCGACGAATTCGTGCCTGCGACGGTGATCGGCGACTATGCCGGCATGCGCGACGGCGACGGCATTCTCTGCGCCAATTTTCGCGCCGATCGCGTGCGCCAGATTCTGGCGGCGCTGCTGCAGCCCACCTTCGTCGGCTTCAAACGCGGGCGTGTCGTACGTTTTATCGGAGCAACCGGCGTCGCCGAATACTCGGTAGAGCTGAATTCACGGATCGGCGCGATGTTTCCGCCGCAGTCGCTCAACCATGTGCTGGGCGAAATCGTCGCCGATGCCGGCTTGAAGCAGCTGCGTGCGGCCGAGACCGAGAAATATCCCCACGTCACCTTTTTCTTCAACGGCGGCCGCGAAGAACCGTATGCAGGCGAAGACCGCATCATGGTGCCGTCGCCGAAGGTCGCGACGTACGATCTGCAGCCGGAAATGTCGGCCGCCGAATTGACCCGCAAGGTTGCTGCCGCGATCGACACCGGGCAGTACGATCTCGTGGTGATGAATTACGCCAACCCCGACATGGTCGGTCACACCGGCTCGCTGCAGGCGGCGATCAAGGCGGTCGAAGCGGTCGATGCAGGGCTGGGCAAGATCGTCGCTTCGGTCGAACGGCAGGGCGGCGCGATGCTCGTCACCGCCGATCACGGCAATTGCGAATTGATGCTCGATCCCGAAACCGGCGGGCCGCACACCGCGCACACGCTGAACAAAGTGCCGATCGTGCTGGTCGACGCGCCGGCTGGTGTCGACGGTCTCGGCAACGGACGTCTCGCCGATATCGCGCCGACCCTGCTCGCGCTGATGGGCCGGCCGAAGCCCGACGAAATGACCGGTGCCAGCCTGTTGCGCGGCGCCGTACAGCGCAGTCACGCCGCTGACTAGGGTCCGCGCCTTTCTGTTGTTTGCGGCGCTGCTTTCGGCAGCGCCGTTCGCGCATGCGCAGGCGCCGGCCGAGAAGCTCAAAAAGATCGAGCGCGAGGTCGAGCAGCGCAGGGCGCGCGCGGCCGAACTCGCCAAGCAGCGCGAAGGTCTGTCGCGCGAGATGGAGTCGCTGCGCGGCGACCTCACGCAATCGGCGGCGCAGGTGCGGGCGCGCGAACAGGAATTGTCCGACGCCGAGCGCGGGCTGGCGCAGGCAAGCGAAGACGAGAAGCAGCGCTCGCAAGCGCTCGAGCGCGAACGCGCGACGCTGGCGCAGCTGCTGTCCGCGTTGACCCGGGTCGCCACCTTGCCGACCGAGAGCATGGTCGCCTTTCCAGACGCGCCGATCGATTCAGCGCGGGCGGCGCTTTTGATGCGGGCCGCGGTTCCCGCCATCGCCGATCGCGCACGGGCGCTGAACCAGGAGTTGCTGCGTCTCGCCGATCTGCGCCGCGGCCTCGACGGCAAGCGGCGCGAGGCGCAGCGCGCCGAGCAGGCGCTCAAAGTTCAGCAGGTCAGCCTGGGCTCCCTGCTCGAAAAGCGCCAAACGCTGGCGTCCAAGACCGAGGCTGATCGTCGCGCCGAAGAGGGGCGGATCGCATCGCTGTCGCGCGACGCGAAGGATCTGCGCGACCTTATGGCCCGGATTGAAG
>JAQGIE010000199.1 GCA_028291365.1 Rhodospirillales bacterium | reverse complement strand
CGTTCTTCAACGGCCTGACGCTGGTGCAGAGCTTCACCGGCGCCGATATCTGGAACCCGGCCAACGGCAACCAGTCGAGCAGCGCCACCAACCGCTTCGTCGAGTTCCTGTTCAACGGCGGCGACGCCTTCACCAGCGTCGCCTTCAGCTCGAGCAGCAACGCGTTCGAGTTCGACAACGTGTCGTACGGCACGATCGGCGGCGGCGGCCCCAACGTGCCGGAGCCGGCAACGTTGGCGCTGCTCGGCACCGCCTTGTTCGGGATGGGCATGGTACGGCGCCGCAAGAACTGACGCGTCGTAGCCGAACACACGAGAAGATTCGGCCCGCCGGCGGCGACCGGCGGGCCGTTTCGACTCAACGCTCGAGCGCGTCGGCGAAGCGCAGGATCGGGCCAGGATCGCGTTCGAGCCCGATCGGAATCGTGTAATGGCCCTGGCGGCGCAATTCGATATTGCCCGCCGGCACCTGCCAGCGTTCGGCGAGTTCGCGTCCGCTGGCGAGCGGCGTCACCTCGTCGACATGGCCGAGCAACAGATGCACGTGCGCGCCGCCGCAGCTCGGCGGTCCGGCAGGACCGGTCAGCGGGGCCAACGTCGCGATCTGGGCGCGCGTCCAGCCGGCACGTTCGAGGGCGGGCATCAGATCGAGCTTGCGCCCCAGCGCACCGTCGAGCACGGCGGGCGCGAACAGCGCGGTGCCGACGGTGACGAGTTGCACGCCGTCGGGACGCGACGCTGCCGCCCAGCCACGCGCCGCGTCGGCGGCAATGGCGGCGGTGAAGGCGCCGAGACTGGTGCCGATCCAGCCGACCGGGCCGTCGCCCTTGGCGCGCGCCCAGCGCGTGACGTTGCCGATCTCGGCGACGTGACGTTCGAAATAGGCGATGGCGCCTCGTGGCGCATCGGCCAGCACCGGTTCACCGGCATAGAAGCCCGCGACGCGACGGCGGCCGTGATACGGACCTTCGAGCAGCAGCACGCGAAACCCGTGTCGCACCAGGGCCCGCAACTCGGCACGGCCAATGAGAAATTCGTCCGGCTCGACGCCAAGCCCGTGCAGCACCAGCACGCTGCCGCGAACCTGCTCGCCTTCGACCACGCGTGCGCGAGCGCCCGACGCACTCTCGATCCAGTATTCGCGCCCGAGCGCGCTGGGAATCCAACGGCTGACGCGGATCGGGTCGACGTCACAGGGAAATGCGTTCTCGCGATCGGCCGCTCGCGCCCGGATGCGCGGATCGAGCGCGTCGGGCGCAACCGGCGCCAGCGCGATGCGCGGCGCGCGCCAGCGCCTGGCCCAGGACCACAGGCCGAACCGCGCGCGCAGCATGTTTGCCGCCGCATCGAGCCGCTCGCGCTCGGCGAGCGTTGCGTGGTGTTCGTTGCCCGCCTCGCCGAACAGCGCCCGGCGCCAGGTCGCGCGCGCCTCGGCCTCGCCTCGGGAAGCGTCGAGCAGCGCATCGAGCCGGCGCTGCAACGCGCGGGTCGGTCGGATCTCGCGACCGGTCAGCGCCGCGAGCCGCGCGGCGTCACCGCCGCTTTGCAACGCCCATTCGCTGAGGCGCAAGGTCGGCAAGGTCCAATCGGCGACAAGCGGCAGCGCGAGCCGGTCGAGCCACGGCTTGGCCAGCACCGCGCCGGCGGGGCCGCGCGCGAACGGAACCGGCGCGCCCGAGCGCAGCAGCCGCGAGCTCACGCAAAACCCATGCGGACGACGTCGCGCGTCGCCTGCCACGGAAGCAGTTCGATCGCTTCGTCCAACGTCGCCCAGCGCACCGCGTCAACATCGTCGCGCGCGACCGGCACTTGGGTGTCGCCCACCGTCGCGAGCAGGTCGATCAGAACGTAGTGGAAAGCGACATTGCCCTGGTCGTCGCGTTGGATCGCGTCGACCGTGGTCAGAAGCTTGACCGGCGTGATGTCGAGGCCGGTTTCTTCGCGCACTTCGCGTTTGGCGGCTGCAAAAATCGTCTCGCCCAGTTCGACCGCGCCGCCCGGGATCGACCATTCACCCGCGCGCGGCGCCTTGGCGCGCCGCACCAGCAGCAGCTGCTCGCCGCGGCGAATCACGACACCGACGCCGACCCAGGGGCGCGTCGGATATTCGCGGCTGGTCACGTGACGCGCCTCATCGGCCCGCGCCGCATCAGTACATATGCTGGCCACCGTTGATCGACAGCGTCGAGCCGGTGATGAAGCCGCCATCGTCGGCGACCAGGAACATCACGCCGCGCGCGATTTCATCGGCGCGACCGAGGCGGCCGACCGGAATCTTGGCGACGATCTTCTCCAGCACGTTGGGCGGCACCGCACGCACCATGTCGGTGTCGATGTAACCGGGCGCGATGGCGTTGACGGTGATGCCCTTGGACGCGCCTTCCTGCGCCAGCGCTTTGGTGAAGCCGTGAATGCCCGACTTGGCGGCGGCGTAATTGACCTGGCCATACTGGCCGGCCTGGCCGTTGATCGAACCGATATTGACGATGCGGCCGAACGAACGGTTCAGCATGCCGTCCCACACCGCCTGGCACATGTTGAAGCACGAGGAGAGGTTGGTCTGGATGACCTCGTTCCACTGCACGAAATTCATCCGCTTCATCGTGGTGTCGCGCGTGATGCCGGCATTGTTGACCAGCACGTCGATGACGCCGACGTCGCCCTCGATCGTGCGCACCGCGGTTCGACAGGCCTCGAAATCGCTGACGTCGAATTTGTAGGCGGGAATGCCCGTCACTTCGGTGAAAGACTTGGCGCGCGCGTCGTCACCGCCATAGCAGGCGGCGACGTCGTACCCGTTCTCTTTCAGCTTGATCGAAATTGCGGCACCGATGCCGCGCGTGCCACCGGTGACCACCGCCGTACGAGCCATGAGACCTCCCGTCCAGTTCGCTCGCCGGTTGCGCTCCGGCGAGCCGTTGTCGATGTAAGCGTGCTCGTCTCGTCAGCGGCACGCTGGTCGCGCGCCACGCAACTCTTTCTCGTGCGCCGCGCTAGTCGCGCGCCACGCGAGTCTTTCTCGTGCGCCGCGCTAGTCGCGCGCCACGCAACTCTTTCTCGTGCGCCGCGCTAGTCGCGCGCCACGCACATGGCAATGCCCATGCCGCCGCCGATGCACAGCGTCGCGAGTCCTTTCTTGGCGCTGCGCTTGCCCATCTCGTGCAGCAAGGTGGTCAGTACGCGCGCGCCCGACGCGCCGATCGGATGACCGAGCGCGATGGCGCCGCCATTGACGTTGAGCTTGTCCGGATCGAAGCCGAGTTCCTTGCCCACCGCGCATGCCTGCGCCGCGAAGGCCTCGTTGGCTTCGATCAGGTCGAGATCGGCGACTTTCCAGCCCGCCTTCTCCAGCGCGCGGCGCGACGCCGGCACCGGACCGATGCCCATCACGCTGGGATCGACGCCCGCCGTCGCCCAGCTGACGATGCGCGCCAGCGGGGTGAGGCCACGCTTGGCCGCCTCTTCTTCGGTCATCAACACCAGCGCGGCGGCGCCGTCATTCAGCCCCGACGCGTTGCCCGCGGTGACCGAACCATCTTTGGCAAAAGCCGGCTTGAGCTTCTGCATCGCTTCGATGGTGGCGCCGAAGCGCGGATATTCATCGGTGTCGACGACCACGTCGCCTTTGCGCGACGCCACCGTCACCGGTGCGATCTCGTCCTTGAAGCGGCCCGACTTGACCGCCGTTTCGGCCTTGTTCTGCGAGGCCAGCGCGAATTCATCCTGTTGCTCGCGCGTGATCTGCCATTCGCGCGCGACGTTCTCGGCGGTTTGGCCCATGTGATAGCCGTTGAAGGCATCCCACAGCCCGTCCTTGATCATCGTGTCGACGAGTTCGAGCCCGCCCATTTTCGTGCCGCCGCGCAGATGGGCGCAGTGGCGCGACATGCTCATGCTTTCCTGGCCGCCCGCGACGACGATGCGGCTGTCGCCGGCGAGGATCGCCTGCATGCCGAGCGCCACCGTGCGCAGGCCCGACCCGCACACCTGGTTGATGCCGTAGGCGGTGCGTTCTTTGGGGATGCCTGCCGCGATTGCCGCCTGGCGTGCGGGATTTTGGCCCTCGCCCGCGGTCAGGACCTGACCCAGGATCACCTCGTCGACTTCGTCGGCGGCGACATTGGCGCGGGTCAGCGCCGCTTCGATCGCGACCTTGCCCAACGCATGCGCGGGCAGGTTGGCGAGCGCGCCGTTGAAAGCGCCGATCGGCGTGCGCGCGGCGGCGACGATGACGATTGCAGACATTGGAAGACCCTCGGGTCAGAGGAAAAGACTGAAAGAGAAGAACGCGTAGCTAAGGACCGCTGCTTGCACCGGTCAACCTGGGCCGGTCAGCCGAGTTCGCCCTCGCGCAGCCATTTCGCCAGCGGCTCCCATGTCGCGCGCCGCGCCCGCGAGCCCACCACCATGCCGATATGACCGAGTGGTGGTGAAATGACCGCCGCATCGGGAAGCTGCGCTGCCAGCGCGTTGGCCGAGCCCGGCGGCACGATGCGGTCGCCTTGCGGCACCAGCAGCAGCGAGCGCGCTTTGACGTGGCGGGCGTCGATCGCCTCGCCGTCGACCTGCCAGCGCCCATGCACCGGATCGTTGTCGCCATACCAGCACGCCATGCCGTCGGCAGCGACGCCCGGTGTCAATTCCACACCGTCATTCAGCCAATCTTCGAGCGCGACAAAGGCATGCGCCTGCGCGCTGTCGCCCGGCATCGCGCCGAACTTGGAGAATTTACGCGCCGAGCCCAGTGGATCGAGCCAGGCGAACAAGGCCTGGATGAGATCGAGCGGCATGACGCCGAGCCGGTCGAGCAGCGGCGCCATGGCGGCGTGGATCGAAGCCAGGGTGCGCGCGCGGTCGGGCGCGTCGGCGTGGAAGTCCCAGGGCACGGCCAAAAGCGACAGCGAACGCACGCGGATCGGGGCGCGGATCGCGGCCGCAACGGTCAGCAGCCCGCCCATGCAGTAGCCGAGCAGATGCACCGGCTCGCCCAGCGCTTCGAGCGCGCGTTCGAGACGCAGCACGTAGGCGGCGACGTCGTAGCCGCGCTCGTCGGCGCCCGGCGCGCCCCATTCGAGCCGCAGCACGCGCAACCCCTCGGTGCTGAGCCAGCGCGCCAGGCTGTTCTCCTCGGCGAGGTCGAGCACGTAGCCGCGATTGATCAGCGACGGGACCATCACCAGCAGCGGGCCGGTGCCGCCGTGATCGAGCAGGCTGGTCGCGCCTTCCGCCCAGGCGGCGGGCGGATCGCTCAGCGCGCGGCGATAGGGATGCGCGCGATAGCGTTCGAGGCCGGTGAGAAAAGCGTCGAAATTAGCGAGGATCGTCCGACCGAGGGACGCGTCCAGCACCGACCGGGGCAGGCTCGCCAGCGCGTCCCGAAGCTCCGCCGGCGCGTTCGGACTCCAGCTCGGCCACGCGCCGTTCAAGTTCGGCAATCCGGCGCTCGCACTCGACCAGGCCGCCGCCGCCGACAGAAGATGCAGCGGCAAGGGCCGCGGCCCCACCCGCGGCGTCACGCGCCAAACCCTCGAACAGGCGCGCGACCAACGCCGCTGTCTCCGGGCTGGCCAGGCTCTGCGCCCAATGCTCCTGCCAGAGCGCCAACCAGCGCCGTGCGAGATCGTCGGGATTCTGGTCCATGGCGAAGTACTCGCGTCAGCTTAGCTTGCGCGGGACGGTCCCGGTCGCGTAGGTGTGTCAAAGCCGCCGTTCGCGGCGGTAGCGAAGGAAGAGATGTCATGGCGGAACCAGCCGAACAGCAGAAGCAAGACGCCGCTTCGCCGGTGACGATCAAGAAATACGCCAACCGACGGCTCTATAATACTGCGACCAGCAGTTATGTAACGCTCGACCATCTCGCCCAGATGGTCAAGGACGGGGTCGACTTCGTCGTGTACGACGCGAAGACCGGCGACGACATCACGCGCAGCGTGCTTACCCAAATCATCGTCGAGGAAGAAAGCAAGGGACAGAACCTTCTGCCGATCAGCTTCCTGCGTACGCTGATCAGTTTCTACGGCGACCAGATGCAATGGATGGTGCCGACCTATCTCGACCAGGCGATGGTCGCGTTCACGAAGGAACAGGATCGCATGCGCGATTACTTCGCGAACACGTTCGGCGGCATGTTCCCGTTCGGCAGCGCGCTGGGCGAGATGGGCAAGCAGAACATGCAGATGTTCGAGCAGGCCATGCGCATGTTCGCGCCCGGCGCAGTCGGCGTGCCGAAGCAGTCGCCCGAGCGCGAGATGGAAGATCTGAAGCGCCGCATGGAAGAGCTGCAGCGCCAGAGCGGAAAAACCTCCAGCTAATCTGGCCGAGCAAATCTCACGGGCGGCGCGACGCGCAGGCCCGAAAAAAGCTCAGTCGCCGACCGCGCGAAGCGGCGGCAGGTCGCGCATCCAGGGACGGTCGAGCTGCGGCTTGCCGCAGTGATAGCCCTGCAGCAGCCCGACGCCGTAGGTGCGCAACAGGTCGGCTTCGGCCTGGGTCTCGACGAACTCGGCCACGGTCTTGAGCCCGAACCCGTCGCACAAAGCGAGCAAGGTGCGCACGAAGAGCTGGTTGTCGGGGTTGAGCGGCAGGCCCTGCACGTAGCTGCCGTCGATCTTCACGATGTCGACCGACAGCGCTTTCAAATGACGGAACGAGGTGTAGCCGGCGCCGAAATCGTCGAGCGCGACGCGGCAGCCCAGCGCGCGCATGGCGGTGACGAAACGCTCGGCCTCGGCGACGTCCTGCATCGCCACCGTTTCGGTGATTTCGATGATCAGGCGCGCGGCGACGTCGGGGCGGCCGCGCAGCAGATGCTCGGCATGGTGACGCCACGGACGGTCGGACACGGTGAGGCCCGACACGTTCACCGCCAGCGAGATGTCGGGATGCGCAACCAGCTCGGCGACGGCGAGGTCGAGCACGTGCAGATCGACGATACGGTTCAGCCCCAGCCGGTCGATTGCGGGCAGGAACGCGCCCGCCGGCAGAACCGACCCGTCGGGCCCTTCGATCCGCAGCAGCGCTTCGTAGTACGCGGTCCCGCCATGCGCCGAATCCACGATCGGCTGGAATGCGAATCGCGCCTGGTTGGTCTTGAACGCGCGCAGCACCTGTTCGGCGACTTCCACCTGCACGCGATGTTCGCGGCGCTGGGCGCGCGACCATTCATACTCGACGAAACAGTCGGCGCCGCGGCCGCGCGCATTGCCGAGCGCAAGCTCGGCCTTGGCCATCAATTCGTTGGCGTCCGACACCGCGTCGGCGAGCGCGACGCCGCCGATCGACAAGGTGACGTGGATCGGGCCGTCGGGCGTATCGATGGCATCGGTGCGCACCGCCTGCAGCAGCTTCTGCGCCACCGCGGCCATGTGGTCGGGCGCGCAGCGATGCAGGATGACGCCGAACATGTCGACGCCGACGCGGCCGATCACGTCGCGTTCGCGCAGCACCCGTTCGAGACGATGGGCGATGCCGATCAGCACCGCGTCGGCAGCGGCGCGGCCGAAGCCCTCGCCGACCACCGGTAATTTGTCGACCGCGATCGCCATGTAGCAGGCGACGGCGGCGTAGCGCTGCACCTGGCCCAGCGTCTCGGTGAGTGAGGTCTGCAGGCGCGGCCGGTTGAACAGGCCGGTCAGCTCGTCGAAATTGGCGTTCTGTTCGAGCGACAGCTCGTAGAGTTTGCGGCGGTCGATGGCACGCAGCACGCCGCGCACCAGTCGCGGCGCACCGTCGGGGCCGCGCGCCGCCTGACCGCGATCATGCACCCAGCGATACCGCCCGTCGCCGAGCAGCAGCCGGAATTCACAGTCGAAGATGCCGGCGTCGGTCCAATGCGCATCGAGGGCGGCGAGACGCGCCGACAGATCCTGGCCGACGATGACGTCGTGAAAGGCGCGCCCGGTGGCGGGCGGCGAGTCGGCGCCGAACAACTCGTTGATGGCGCCGAAGAAGCGCACCTCGTCCGAGGCGAGGTCCCACTCGTAGCCGACATCCCCAGCGGCTGCGAGCGCGATGGTCAGCGCCGCGGCGAGCCGCTCTTGGTCGGGAACCGCTGCGAAAAGCGGTCCGTCATGCACGCCGGCCGAAGCCGGAGAAGGCGGGAACATGGGCCGGGACCGTACCGTCGGTTCGTTACCTGAAGATGAAGCCGACAAATTGATCGGCGTCAGCGCAGCCCACGCGTCAGGATCAGGGCGGCGCTGACCAGGGCATAGACGCACGACAGGAGCAGGATCGCGGCCGCCCCCAGATTCACCGCGCGCAGCGTTCGAACCGAGATCAAGTGGCGCACGCGCGCCACCCCCGCCGACAGCGCCAGCCACCAGGACGACGACCCTAGAAAGACGCCCAGGACCAAGGCGGCGGCACGATCGAAGTCATGCAGGTCGGTTCCGAGACCGAATGATGCAAAGATCGCCGCGAAGCCGATCATCGTCATCGGGTTGGTGAAAGCGAGCACGAAGCCGGTGGCGAAATCGCCCGGCAGATGCCGGGCGCGCGCTTCGACCACCGGCGGCAGCGGATCGTGACGCCAGGTCTGGACCGCGAACCACAAAAGAAAAATGCCGCCGACCAGCCGGATCGGCCCCTGCCACACCGTGACCCACTCCGAAATGGCGGCGATGCCGTAGGCCGCAACCATCGAATAGATCCCGTCCGCGACGGCGGCGCCGACGCCGGTGGCGAAACCGTGCGTGACGCCGCGATCGAGCGTGCGGCGCATGCAAAGCAGCGCCAGCGGTCCGACCGGGATGGCAACGCCAAGCCCAACCGCGATGCCGCGGAGCAACGTCCAGAGTTCTTCCAAGCTGGCGGTACCGAAAAAGCCGCTTCTATCCGCGCGGCTTTTTGCGCCCGTAGAGTTCGAGCATGTCCTCGACGATCTCATAGCCGAGGCGAGCGGCGATTTCGCGCTTCAGCTCTTCCAGTTTCTCGTCCTGGAATTCGATCACCGTGCCGGTCTCGACGTCGATCAGGTGGTGATGATGTTCAAGCCTGGTCTCGAAGCGCGCGAAGTTCGAATTGAACCCGTGCTTCTGCACCAGGTGCAGCTGATCAAGCAGATTGAGGGTGCGATAGACCGTGGCGATCGACACCGACGGGTCGAGCTCCTTCACGCGCACATAGACGGTCTCGACCGAGGGATGATCCCCGGACTCGTCCAGCACTTTCAAAATGGCCCGGCGCTGATCGGTCATCTTCAGCCCGGCGGAGACGCATTTGCGCTCCAACTCGTTCATGCGTCGTCCCCTTTGGGTCTCGCGCCTAAAAACGCGCAGCTACCTACTCTCGCTCCTTGGTCCCGAACAGCCGGTCGCCTGCGTCGCCCAGGCCGGGAACGATGTAGGCGTGGTCGTTCAGGTGGCTATCCAGCGACGCGACATAGACCGGAATCTCCGGATGCACCGCATGGAAAGCTCGCACGCCCTCGGGCGCCGCCACCAGGGCCATGACGCGAATCGCGCGCGGCTCGACGCCGTGATTCTTCAGGATCTGGGTCGCGTGCGCCAGCGAGTGGCCGGTCGCCAGCATCGGATCGACCACGATGAACAGGCGCCCGCCGGGCTCGGGCAATTTCACGAAATACTCGACCGGCCGCTTGGTCAGCGGGTCGCGGAACAGGCCGATATGGCCGATGCGGGCCGAGGGCACGAGTTCGATCAGCCCGTCGGCCATTTCCAGCCCGGCCCGCAGGATCGGCACCACCGCCAGCTTCTTGCCCGCGAGCTTGAGCACGCGGGCCGGCGCCACCGGGGTCTCGATGTCCACCAGCTCGGTCGGCAGGTCGCGCGTGATCTCGTAGCCCATCAGCAGCGCGATCTCGCGCAGCAGCGAGCGGAAGCCGTTGGTCGAACGGTCCTTGTCGCGCATCAGGCTCAGCTTGTGCTGGACCAGCGGGTGATCGACCACGAACAGGCCGTCAAACTCGGGATGTTCGCGCATCAGGCGGCCTCTTCACTCGCTCGTTCGTCAGCCACCCAGCGACGCCGCGCCTCGCCGAGCGTGCCGGTCTCGATCGCGGCGCGCACCTCGCGCAGCAGCCGGGTCATGGTCGCGACGTTATGAATGGATACGAGCTGCGCGCCCAGCATCTCACCCGCCTTCAGCAGGTGATGCACATAGCCCCGGCTGGCGGTGCGGCAGGCATAACAATCGCAGCGCGGGTCGAGCGGACCGGGGTCGGCCTTGAAGCCCGCATTGCGCAGATTGATGCGCTCGCCGGGCGCGCCTTCGACCAGCCCCCAGCCATGGCGCGCGATGCGCGTCGGCGACACGCAGTCGAACGTGTCGATGCCCAGCGCCACGCCCATGAAGATGTCGCGGATGCCGCCGATCCCGAGCAGATGCACCGGCCGGTCGGGATGGATGTGCGGCATCGTCCAGGCGACGACTTCTTCCATCTGCGCCTTGTTGCCGCCCAGCGTGCCGCCGATCGCGGTGCCGAAGAAATCGCGGTCGCGCGTCCAGGCGGCGCTGTCGCGGCGCAGATCTTCGAACGTGCCGCCCTGCACGATGCCGTACATGGCCTGGCGGCCATCGCCGTTGAGCCGCGCGAACTCGGCCAGCGAACGATCGCCCCACCGCTGCGACAGCAACATCGATTTCCGCGTGTAGTCGCGATCGACATGGAACGGCGTGCATTCATCGAGCTGCACGACCAGATCGGCGCCGAGTTTCTTCTGGATGCGCACCGATTCCTCGGGCGTCAGCGTCAATTTTCGGCCGTCGAGATAGGACCGGAAGGTGGCGCCGCTCTCTTCGATCTTGAGCAGCGTGGTGGCACGCCCGCCGTTGCCGCCCTTGCTTTGACCAGGCGGCGTGCGCCGGCCTTTGATCTCGTCGGCGATCGAGCCGTGGCCCATCGAGAAAATCTGAAACCCGCCCGAGTCGGTCAGCATCGGGCCGTTCCAGCCCGTCATTGCCTGCAGCCCGCCCAGCGCTTCGACCACGTCGGCGCCCGGCTGGATCATCAGATGGTAGGTGTTCGACAGCACGATTTCGGCCTGCGCTTCGCGCATCTGGCCCATCGTCAGGCCTTTGATCGCGGCCTTGGTGGCGCAGAAGATGAAAGCCGGCGTTTCGACCACGCCGTGCGGCGTGCGCAGACGGCCGCGCCGCGCGCGGCTGTCGCCGGCGCGCTGCAGAATGTCGAAGCTGAATTCAGTCGACACGGCGAAACCCCGTATCGGGCGCGTGCTGCACCAGCCACCGCGAGACGTACATGAACGGCGTCTCGAGCACCGAATAGAGCACCCGTAGCCCGTAGGTGCCGAGCACGTACGTGAACACCAGCGTGTGCAGCCCGACCGGTTCCGGCGCGAAGACGACCCAGGCCAGGGTCGAAAACACGATCGTGTCGAGCAGTGCCGACAGCAGCGTCGAGGCGTTGGTGCGCAGCCACAGATATTTGCGGCCGGTGCGCGCGCGCACGGCGCGGAACACCCAGACATCGAAACTCTGGCTGATCAGGTACGACACCATGCCGGCGGCGAAGAGCGCCGGGGCCGGCTGGAAGACTGCGGCCAGATGCACCTGGATCTCGGCGCCCGGCAGCGGCCGGTAGCCGAGCGTCAGCACCATCAGCACGGTCCACAGCAGGTAGCCGGCGAACCCGACCAGCACGCCGCCCAGCGCGGCCTGCCGCCCGTAATGCTCGGCCAGCAGATCGGTGGCGAGATAGGTCGAGGCGAACACGACCGTGCCCAGCGCCACCGGTTCGGGAAAGGCCGCGAACTGCGCCTCCTTCAGCACCTGCACATTGGCGGCGATGACGGCGATGACGATCCAGGAATAGAGGCCGGCGGCGCCGAACTGGCGCAGCAGCAGCATGCAGCCGCCGTAGCAGACGACGAGCAGCATGGCCTCGATCGCCTCGACGGGTAGCGCGTGCAGCCACGCGATCAGCGGTTCGGGCGAGAGAGGAAACATGGCAGCGGCCGGGATTACGCGGAGGCTCGGTGAAACGCAAACGGCCCGCCGAAGGCGGGCCGTTTAAATGGTAAGCGGAAGGATCGGATCAGGCGGCGCGCGCGGCGACGGCCTTCACGACCAGCTTCTTCACCTGCTTCAGCTCGCTCGGCAGATCGGCCGGCGAGGCCTCGACCAGCCAGGCGTCCAGGCCGCCTTTGTGCTCGATGGTGCGGATGCCGTTGGTCGACAGGCGCAAGCGCACGCCACGACCCAGCGACTCGGAAAACAGCGAGGTCTCCTGCAGGTTGGGCAGGAACTTGCGCTTGGTCTTGTTGTTGGCGTGGCTGACCTTGTGGCCGCTCTGCACGCCTTTGCCGGTGACGACGCAACGACGGGACATGATCTTTCCTCGAACCCAGTAGAGGGACCCGGGCCCCTCAAAATGACGACGTCGCCGGAGCCGACGACAGGGCCCAGCGCGCGAGGCGCGGAACATGGCGGAGCCGGCCTCCGGAGTCAACGAAAGGTCGCCATCCCTTGGCGCCCGCGAACGGCGGGGTGCGTCAGGTCGCCTCAGGTGGAATATACGCACCCGTCTGCTTCGTACCTGAGCAAGGCGAATTAAACCCCAGGAGGAAACCATGTCCCAACTTGTCCGCATTGCCGTCGCCGGTCTGCTCGTCGTCGGCCTGGCCCTGCCCGCCGCCCAATCAGCCTGGGCCGCCGATCCGGCCAAGACCGGGACCGGCGCCAAGGGGCCGATGCTGACCGACGCCCAGGGCATGACGCTCTACACGTTCGACAAGGACGAGGGCGCGAAGTCCGTGTGCAACGGAACCTGCGCCACCAATTGGCCGCCTTTCACCGCGGCCGCCGACGCCAAGCCGCAAGGCAAGTACACGGTGGTGAGCCGTGACGACGGCACCAAGCAGTGGGCCTATGCGGGCAAGCCGCTCTATCGCTGGAAGAACGACGCCAAGGCCGGCGACGTCACCGGCGACGGCGTCAACAACGTCTGGCACATCGCCACGCCCTGAGTTCTAGCCCCGAAGCGGCTCCCGGATTTCATCTTCAAGCTGAAAGCCGGGAGCCGCGCCTTGCGCGGCTAGATTCTGCTCCTGCTGCTTGGCCCACATCGTCGCGAAGATTCCGCCGGCCGCGCGCAGCTGATCGAAATTGCCGCGCTCGGCGACGCGGCCGCCTTCCAGCACCACGATCTCGTCGGCGTCGATCACCGTGGAAAGACGATGCGCGATGATCAAGGTGGTGCGACCCGAACTGGCGGCGCGGAGATTGGCCTGGATGCCACGCTCGGTCGCGGTGTCGAGCGCGCTGGTCGCCTCGTCGAACAGCATGATGGGCGGATCCTTCAACAGCGCCCGCGCGATCGCGACGCGCTGCTTCTCGCCGCCCGACAATTTCAGCCCGCGCTCGCCCACCTTGGTCTCGTAGCCGTCGGGCAGCGTCATCACGAAATCGTGGATCTCGGCCATGCGCGCCGCGTGTTCGATCGCTTCGCGCGTCGCGCCCGGTCGCCCATACGCGATGTTGTAGTAGATCGTTTCGTTGAACAGCACCGTGTCCTGCGGAACGATGCCGATGGCACCACGCACGCTGGTCTGGGTCACGTCGCGCACATCCTGGCCGTCGATCGTCACGCGCCCGGCTCCGGCGTCATAGAAGCGGAACAGCAGACGGCTGATGGTCGACTTGCCGGCCCCGGTCGGGCCGACGATGGCGAGCGTGCGGCCCGCCGGCACGCGGAACGAAACACCGTGCAGGATCTCGCGGCGCGGATCGTAGCCGAAGCGAACGTCTTCGAACGTGACCTCGCCACCGCGCACGACCAGCGGCTGCGCGCCCGGCCGGTCGGCCACTTCGCGATCGACGCGCAGCAGTTCGAACATCTTCTCCATGTCGACGAGCCCTTGTTTCAGGCTCGAATAGACCCAGCCGAACACGCCCAGCGGCGCCGCGAGTTGCAGCAGATAGGTGTTCACCAGCACGAAATCGCCGACCGACATGTCGCCGGCCTTGATCGCGAACGCGCTCATCGTCATCACCGCGGTCAGGCCGAGCGCGATGATGAAGGCCTGGCCGGTATTGAGCCAGGCGAGCGAGGTCTGGGTGCGCACCGCGTGCCGCTCGTAGCGCGCCAGGGCTTCGTCGTACCGGTGCGCTTCGTGTTCCTCGGCGACGAAATACTTGACCGTCTCGGCGTTGAGCAGACTGTCGATGGCTTTGGTGTTGGCGGCGGTGTCGCTTTCATTCATGGCGCGCCGGATCGCCATGCGCCAGTTCGCGACTTTGATCGTATAGAAAATATAGATGCCGACCGTCGCCACCGTCGCGATCGCGTAATTGACGCCGAACAGGTGCCACAGAATGCCGGCGGCCAGCGCGAGCTCGACCAGGGTCGGCACCACGTTGAACAGCGCGAAGGACAGGATGTTTTCGATCGCGTTGGTGCCGCGCTCGATCGATCGCGAAAGCCCGCCGGTCTGACGCTCGACATGGAAGCGCAGCGACAGCGCGTGCAGGTGACGGAACACGGTCAGCGCGACGCGGCGGATGGCGCGCTGCGCGACATGCTGGAACACCGCGCTGCGAAGTTGATCGAACAGCGAGGCTGACAGCCGCGCCAGGCCATAGCCGCCGATGATCGCCAGCGGCACGTAGGTCAGGTGATCGCGTCCGGCCGACAGCGCGTCGACGGCGCGGCCATAGACCAGCGGAATGGTGACGTTGGCGGCCTTGGCCAGCAACAGGCAGAAGACGGCCAATACCACGCGCGCGCGCAGCCGAGGCTCGTTGGCCGGCCAGAGATAGGGAAGCAGGGAGCGGATGGTGCGGAGATCGCCGGAGGTCTTTTCCGGCAGCGGAGCGATGGGCGGAGTCATATGCCCCGCAAGATAGGGCTCAGGGCCCCGCGCACCAGCGCCTGGCGCCTGGCGCCGGCTTTAGCGGCCCCGCGCCGGGGCTCAGGGTTTCGAGCGCCAGCGCCGCAGAATGTCCAGCGCGTGCGAACGGACCGGCTTGTCGGGCGCCGGCGGCGTGGACGAGGCGGTCGGCCGGGCGGCCGGTTTCTTGGCGGCGGCGCGGCGCGCCAGCTCGGCCTCGAACAGCGCCGTCATGCGCCGGATCGCTTCGGGGCTCGCCTTGGCCTTGAGCTCGGCGACCTTGGCCGCGATCTCGTCATGCTCGTCGTCGTCGTTCACCATCAGGTCCCCATCGGCGCTTCGTCCTTGGCCTCGTCGATCCAGCGCTGCATCGCCGGATGGGCCTGCATTGCCTCGACATAGGCGCGCTCGACCGCGCCCAGAGGAACGCCGTAGGTCGCGAATCGTGTCACCACCGGCGCGTACATCGCGTCGGCGTTCGAGAAGCGCCCGAACAGGAACGGGCCGGCGCTACCGAACTGCGCGCGGCTTTCGCGGCACAGGGCGCAGATCCGGTCGATATCGGCCTGGGCGGCGTCCGACCAGCGCCGACCCGGCAAGCGGTTCAGCACGTCCATCGGCAGGTCCCGGCGCAGCGCGGCGAACCCGCCATGCATCTCGCACGCGACGCTGCGCGCAACCGCGCGCGCGGCGGGATCGGCGGGCCACAGGCCACGGTCGGGGAAGCGGTCGGCAAGATGTTCGAGGATCGCGTAGCTCTCCCAGACGCGTGCGCCCTGGTCGAGCAGCACCGGAATGCGGCCCGACGAGGTAAAGGCGGCGATCTGCGACGCCGTATCGGCCCGGCGCAGCCGGACATGGATTTCGCGGAATGGAATGCCGGCCGCGACCAGCGCGATCCAGGGACGCAACGACCAGGAGCTGGTGGCCTTGTTGCCGATCACGAGCGCGAGCGTGGACATGCCGCAGGGTAGGTGCGCCGCTCCGTCTCTGTCCATCGACGGCACGCTGCGGCATGGTGCGCCGCCATGTCTGCCACCCTTCTCAGCGACTCGCTGATCGAACCGACCGACGACGCAATCTCGATCGTCGGCGTCCGTAAATCCGACCTTGCCGCCTGGCAGCAGCCGCAGCCCGAATCGGTCCGCGCCTGGGTGATCAGCTGCGGTTTCGAAGGCGAGGCGCACGCTGTGCTGCGCCTGCCCGGCGACAAGCCAACCGTGCTGGTCGGGCTCGGCGACTCGGTCGATCGCTGGAGTTTCGCCAGCCTGCCGATGGTGCTGCCCGAAGGCCCCTATCGCATCGACGGCAATCTTTCCGCCGAAGAGGCGACGCAGGCGGCGCTGGGCTGGGCGCTCGGGTCGTACCGTTTCACGCGCTACAAAAAACCGTCGCGGAAACCGGCGCAGCTGGTGTGGCCGAACCAGGCCGACCGCGCCAGCGTCGCGCGCGACGCATCGTCGGTGGCGCTGGCACGCGACCTGATCAACACGCCGACCAACGATCTCGGTCCGGCCGAACTCGCCGACGCGGCGCAGCAGGTGGCGAAGGAATTCGGCGCCACCTTCAAGCAGACGGTCGGCGACGCGCTGCTCGCCGAGAATTATCCCGCCGTGCACGCGGTCGGCCGCGCCGCGACCAACGCGCCCCGCCTGATCGACATCACCTGGGGCAACCAGGCCGATCCCAAGATCACGCTGGTCGGCAAAGGCGTGTGCTTCGACACTGGCGGGCTCGACATCAAACCGTCGAGCAGCATGCTTCTGATGAAGAAGGACATGGGCGGCGCCGCGCATGCGCTGGCGCTGGGCCGCATGATCATGGCCGCCAAGCTGAAAGTGCGGCTGCGCGTCCTGATTCCCGCGGTCGAGAATGCGATCGCGGGCAACGCGATGCGGCCACTCGACGTACTGCAGACGCGCAAGGGCCTGACGGTCGAAGTCGGCAATACCGACGCCGAAGGCCGTTTGATCCTGTCGGACGCGCTGACGCTCGCCTGCGAAGACAAGCCGGCGCTGCTGATCGATTTCGCGACACTGACCGGCGCCGCGCGGGTCGCGCTGGGTCCCGACCTGCCGGCGATGTTCGCCAATGACGATGCGCTCGCCGCCGAACTCGAAACCGATGCGCGCGAGAGCAACGACCCGCTGTGGCGCATGCCGCTGCATGCGCCGTACGCCAAGGATCTCGACAGCAAGGTCGCCGACCTCAACAACATTTCGAACAATGGTTTCGCGGGCGCGATCTACGCCGCTCTGTTCATGCAGCGTTTCGTCGATCCGGCGGTGAAATGGATCCATCTCGACACGTTCGCGTGGAACCCCAAGGCGCGGCCGGGACGTCCCGAAGGCGGCGAGGCGCGCAACCTGTTCGCGCTGTTCCGCCTGATCGCCCGGCGCGCAGCGTGAGCACCCAAGCTCGCATCATCGCGCCGTCGGCGCCGCTCAAGGGTCGGCCCGACGCACAGGCCGAACTGGCGACCGAGTTGTTGTTCGGCGAGCGCGTCACGGTCGGCTTCGCGCGCGACGACTGGGCCGAAGTGGTCAACGCGACCGACGGCTATCGCGGCTTCGTGCCCGCCGATGCGCTGGGCGAGGACGCGCCCTCTGTCCGGCCGACGCACAAGATCGGTGCGCTGCGCGGCTTCGTGTTCGGCGAGCCGAACCTGAAGACGCCGCCGCTGACCGCGCTCTCGTTCGAGAGCACGATCGCGGTCACCGGCGAGAAGAACGGCTATCTCGAAATCGAAAACGAGGGCTGGATCTATCACCGGCACGTCGTCGCGCTGGACGATGTTCAACCGGATTACGTCACGACGGCGCTGCGGTTCCTCGGCGTGCCCTATCTCTGGGGTGGCCGCACCAGCCTGGGGCTCGACTGTTCGGCTTTGCTACAGCTGTCGCTCGCCGCCGCCGGGATCGCCGCACCGCGCGACACGGGACCGCAAGCGCAGAAGCTCGGTCAACGCGTCGTCGGCGACGTCCGGCTGCGCCGCGGCGACCTGTGCTTCTGGCCCGGCCATGTCGCGATCGCGGTGGACGAGACCGAAATCGTCCACGCCAACGCGTATTTCATGTCGGTGGTGCGCGAGCCGCTCGCCGATCTGGTCGCGCGCGTCGATCGCGCGCCGGACGTGCGCCGGCTCTAGCCGCTCGATGGGTCGCAAGACGCCTGAAGACGCCGCCTATCGCGCGGTGATCGATCGCATCGCCGCGGCGCGGTTCGAACAAGGGTTGAAACAGTCGGAGTTCGGCGCCCTGATCGGGCTCGAACAGGACGCGGTCTCGCGCGTCGAAACCTACAAGCGCCAGCTCGATCTGATGGAGTTCAAACGCGCCTGCGACGTGCTCGGCCTCGACGCGGCCGAATTGCTCCGCGGCGCGCCGGCGAGCTCTACGCCGGAGCGCTGATCTGCGTCACGGGCGAAATGTCCGTGTATTTCGGAATGTCCGCGAACACCTCCGCCGCGCGCGCGCCTTCCACCGACGCTTTCAGCGCGTCGGCGCTTTCGAAGGTGAGATGCGCCATGGCGACATAGGGCGCCGCGCTGCCGTCCGCCGCCGCGAGGCCGTACATCACCTGTATGCTGCGCAGTCCGGTCGGCGTGAACGCCTCCTTCACCAGCGGAATGTGCGTCGAGGCGTAATAGGCCGCATCGAAACGGGCGCCTTCGGTGGTCGGATAGAGCACGCTGAAGATCACCATGTTGCCTCCGTCAGCGCCGCTGTTACGGCCGCTCAATACCCGGCCGCCATCCCGTCGACGCGGCTCTCGGTCGCCGCACGATAGACCTTCTCCTTCGCGTCCCACAGGATCGCTTCATAGGAGCCGTAATGCTCCTTGCCGCCGCCATGGGAACGCACGACATGGCCGCGCTTTTTCAGCTCGTCGACCGAGGCGGCGGCGATGCCGCTTTCGAGCACGATTTCGCCGCCCGGCTTGCCGTAGGGATCGTCGGCGGTGCCGGCGCCGAAATGCTGCCAGCGCGCCGCGTCCCCCGCCTCCTGCACGTCCATGCCGAAATCGACCAGATTGGCGATGATCTGCACGTGGCCCTGCGGCTGCATTGCGCCGCCCATCACGCCGAATGACAGCCACGGCTGGCCGTCCTTGGTCGCGAAACCGGGAATGATGGTGTGGAACGGGCGCTTGCCCGGCGCGTACTGGTTGGGATGGCCGTCGGTGGCGACGAACAGCGCGCCGCGATCCTGCAGCATGAAGCCCAGCCCGTCCGGCACCAGCCCGGAGCCGAGTCCGCGGAAGTTCGACTGGATCAGGCTCACCATCATCCCGTCCTTGTCGGCGACGGTGAGATAGATCGTGCCGCCATGGCCGGTCGGCGCGCCCGCCTCGACGTTGTCGAGCGCGCGGTCCATCTGGATCAGCTTGCGGCGTTGTTCGGCGTAGAGCTTGGAGACCAGCGCTTCGACCGGCACCGTCATCGACTTGGCATCGGCGTAGAGCTTGGCGCGATCGGCATAGGCGATCTTCTTCGCCTCGATCATCACATGCAGCGCGTCGGCGCTGCCCGCGCCCATCGATTTCAGGTCGTAGCCTTCCATCAGGTTCAGCATCTGCAAGGTCGCGATGCCCTGGGTGTTGGGCGGCAGCTCCCAGACTTCGACGCCGCGATATTTGACCGAGACCGGGTCGACCCATTCGCCCTTGTGGGCGGCAAAGTCCTCGTAGCGCAGCCAGCCGCCGATGCGGCGCATATAGGCGTCGACGGTCTTGGCAACCGGCCCTTTGTAATAGGCGTCGCGCCCGCCCGCCGCGAGCAGCTGATAGGTGCGCGCGAGGTCAGGATTGCGGAACATCTTGCCGTCGCGCGGCTCACCGTTCGCGAGCCACAGCTTGCGTGCGTTGTCGAACTCTTCGACGACGCCTTTCTGGCTCAGCTCATCGAGCCGGCGCAGATTGGCCGTGATGGCTTTGGCGATGAATTGCGACCAGGGAAACCCGTCCTTGGCATAGCCGATCGCGGGCGCCAGCAGCTGTTTCATCGGCAGCTTGCCGAACTTGCCGTGCAACGCGTACCAGCCATCGACCGTGCCCGGCACGGTCACCGAGATTGCGCCCCATTGCGGGATGAACCCGTTGGTGTCCGCCTTGCTTTTCACCGTCGCCAGGTCGAGCCCTTTCGGACTCCGCCCGGAGCTGTTGTAGCCGTAGAGGCGCTGGGTCTTGGGATCCCAGACGATGGCGTAGAGATCGCCGCCGACTCCGCTCCCTGTCGGCTCCATCAAGCCGAGCGTCGCGTTGGCGGCGATCGCGGCATCGATGGCGCTGCCACCCTGTTGCAGGATGCGGATCGCGACCTGGGTCGCGAGCGGCTGGCTGGTCGCCGCTGCGCCGTGCGGCGCCACGACAGGGCTGCGCGTCGCCAGCGGAAGACCGGAAAGCCGGTCACCGCGTCCGATTTCCGCGTGCGCGGACATGGGGACAATCATGAGGGCCGCGCAGAGTCGAAGAACGGATTTCATCCATCGATCAAACCATCGCGGGCGGCCCCTCGCAATCGATGGCCGTGGTCGGCCCGACAAAGGGCTGGATCAGCAACCGGTGCGGAAGCTGGTCGCGCCGGTCATTGAACCGATCGAGCCCGTACGCGATCGAAGCCGCATCGATCAAACGAGGATCGCGCCAGGTGCCGAACAACCTGTCCCACAAGGTGAGCAGCTCGCCGTAATTGCTGTCGGTCTCGATCTGGCGGCGCGAGTGATGCAGGTGATGCACGCGCGGCGTCACCACGACATGCGCCAGCATCGCGTCGAGCTGCGCCGGGACGTGCAGCTCGGCATGCGCGACCAGCGTGACGGCGGTCTGCATCGCGGCGTAGAGAACCGCGGCTTCGGGCGGCAGCCCCAACAGGCCGACGATCGCGGCGAAGACGAAGCTGCTCAGCAGCAGTGCGAACGGGTGCTGGCGCAGTGTCGTGCTGACGTCGACATGCGGATCGGAATGATGCACCGCATGCAACCGCCACAGCGGCTCGACCGCGTGACTGAGTCGATGCAACGCGTAGAGTCCGGCGTCGAGCGCGATGACTCCGACCGCGAGCGCCGCCGGCTGCGGCAGGTCGAGACGATGCAGCAGCCCCCAGCTCGGCGCCGCGAAGGCGCTGATCGCGGCGGCGACGGCCGGCAGCAGCAACATCGCGCTGCCCGCAACGTAGAGCACGAGATTGCCGGCCCAGCGCGCGCCGACATGCGCGGAACGCCGCTGGCGGGCCAGCGCCGTTTCCACCGCACCGATCAGAAGAAAGGCGAGCACCAGCCACATGCCGGGCCGCCCTCGGGCTATTTCCGGTTGCGCAGCTTCGCGATGACGAGACCGGCAACGCCGGCGCCGAGAATGGCGAGCGTGGTCGGTTCAGGCACGCTGACCGGCGGGACTGGAATGCCGGCAAACGCGGCCTGCGAGATCGAAACGAAAGCGGCAGTGGCGACTGCGAGACGAAGCATCATGACGAGACTCCACGTGGGTTGCCGAAAGGCCTGCGCGCCTGGACGTGCGGTGCAACAGATATGCCCGCGAGCGAACGCGCCGCTTTTCGATCTGCGTTCGGTGCCGATGTAAGCTCCGCCGACGATTGCACGCCGCGCCAATGCCGCAATCGATCCCCATCTTGATGGTCATGAAAAAGTTGTTCTTGGCTCTGCCGCTGCTGCTGCTCGGCGCTGCCGGTCCGGCCGCCGCCCACAGTTCGCTCACCGTTTCGGTCGGTCCCAGCTACGGCTACGGCTATGCGCCGCCGCCCGTGATCGTCCGCCCCTATGGCCACCATTACTGGCGTCCGCGTGCGGTCGTGGTCGTGCCGGGGCCGGCCTATTACCCGCGGGCCTACTACCCGCCGGCTTACTATCCGCCAGCCTACCCCTACGCGCCGCCGCGCGTCGTATATCGCCCTTACGGCTACTGATCGACGCCGTCTGCACGCTTCAGCGCCGCCTTCTCTTCGGCGCTGAAGCTGCGCCGGTCGCGGTCTTCGACCGCGCCCGCCACCGCCCGGACGGGCGGACATGAAAAAGGCCGGTACGGCGAACCGTACCGGCCTTGCAAGTCCAACGGTTACGCTGCGGCGCGTTGCGAGGCGTCGCCGATCAACAGACCGTCGGCACCCGCCGTCACCTGCACCGTCGAACCGTCCACGATGCGACCCTGCAGGATCGCCTCGGCGAGCGGGTTCTGCAGCGCGCGCTGGATCACCCGCTTCAAGGGCCGCGCGCCATAGACCGGGTCGTAGCCGGCATTGGCGAGCCAGGCCCGCGCCGACTCGTCGACCGACAGCCGGATCTTGCGATCGTCGAGCAGCTTCTGCAGGTGCTTGAGCTGGATCTCCACGATGCCGCCCATCTCGCTGCGGCTGAGACGGCGGAACAGCAGGATCTCGTCCAGCCGGTTGATGAATTCCGGCCGGAACGACTGGCGCACCACTTCCATCACCTTGTCGCGCACCACCGGCAGCAATTCGCCCTCGGGTTCGCTGGCGAGGATCTCGCTGCCGAGATTCGAGGTGAGAACGATCAGCGTGTTGCGGAAGTCGACCGTGCGGCCCTGGCCGTCGGTCAGGCGGCCGTCATCCAGCACCTGCAGCAGCACGTTGAAGACGTCGGGATGCGCCTTCTCGACTTCATCGAACAGGATCACCTGGTACGGACGGCGGCGAACCGCTTCGGTCAACGCACCGCCTTCTTCGTAGCCGACATACCCCGGCGGCGCGCCGATCAGGCGCGCGACCGAGTGCTTCTCCATGTACTCGGACATGTCGATGCGGATCAGCGCGTGCTCGTCGTCGAACAGGAAGCCGGCGAGCGCCTTGGTCAGCTCGGTCTTGCCGACGCCGGTGGGGCCTAAGAACAGGAACGAACCGATCGGACGGTTGGGATCCTGCAGCCCGGCGCGGGCGCGGCGCACCGCGTTCGACACGGCGCTGATCGCTTCGTCCTGGCCGATGACGCGCGCGTGCAGCGCCTCTTCCATGTGCAGCAGCTTCTCGCGCTCGCCTTCCAGCATCTTGTCGACCGGAATGCCGGTCCAGCGCGACACCACGCCGGCAATATCCTGGGCCCGCACTTCCTCGTTCAGCATGCGTTCACCCGCCGCCTTCTCGGCCTCGGCAAGGCGGCGCTCCAGGTCGGGGATCCGGCCATAGGTCAGCTCGCCCGCCTTGGTCCAGTCGCCGCGCCGCTGCGCCTGCTCGAGTTCGGTGCGGGCCGCGTCGAGCTCGGCTTTCAGCTTCTGCGACGCGGACAGTTTTTCTTTCTCGGCCTGCCAGCGTGCGGTGAGATCGGCGGACTGTTTTTCCAGCGTCGTCAGCTCGGCTTCGAGCCTGCTCAGCCGGTCGCGCGACGCGTCGTCATGCTCGCGCTTGAGCGCTTCGCGTTCGATCTTGAGCTGGATGATGCGGCGATCGAGCTCGTCGATCGCCTCGGGTTTGGAATCGACCGCCATGCGCAGGCGCGCACCGGCCTCGTCGATCAGGTCGATCGCCTTGTCGGGCAAAAACCGGTCGGTGATGTAGCGATTCGACAAGGTCGCAGCCGCGACGATGGCGCCGTCAGTGATGCGCACGCCATGATGCAGCTCGTACTTCTCTTTCAGCCCACGCAGGATCGAGATCGTGTCTTCGACCGTCGGCTCGCTGACGAAGACGGGCTGGAAACGCCGCGACAGCGCCGCGTCCTTTTCGATGTGCTTGCGATATTCGTCGATCGTGGTGGCACCGACGCAATGCAGCTCGCCGCGCGCCAGCGCCGGCTTCAGCATGTTCGACGCGTCCATCGCGCCCTCGGCCTTGCCGGCGCCGACCAGCGTGTGCAGCTCGTCGATGAAGACGATGATTTCGCCGGACGCCGACTGGATTTCCGACAGGACGGCCTTGAGCCGCTCTTCGAACTCGCCGCGGAACTTGGCCCCCGCCACCATGGCGCCGAGATCGAGCGCCAGCAGCCGCTTGTCCTTGAGCCCTTCCGGCACGTCGCCCTTGATGATGCGCAGCGCCAGGCCTTCGACGATGGCGGTCTTGCCGACGCCGGGTTCGCCGATCAGCACGGGATTGTTCTTGGTCCGGCGCGACAGGACCTGGATCGTGCGCCGGATTTCTTCGTCGCGGCCGATCACCGGGTCGAGCTTGCCGTCGCGCGCCGCCTGGGTCAGGTCGCGCGCATATTTCTTCAGCGCGTCGTAGCTTTCTTCGGCCGTCGCGGTGTCGGCCTTGCGGCCCTTGCGCACCGCCTCAATCGACGCGTTCAGGTTTTGCGCATTGACGCCCGCCGCCTGCAGCGCGCGCGCCGCCGGGGTCTGGCCGTCGACCAGAATCGCCAGCAGCAATCGTTCGGCGGTGACGTAGCTGTCGCCCGCCTTCTGCGCGATCTTCTCGGCCTGGTCGAACAGGCGCGCGATTTCGGGCGTCGCGAAGACCTGGCCCGCGCCCGCACCTTCAACTTTCGGAATCTTGTCGAGCTCGGCCTCGACCGCGGTTAGCGCGCGCGCGGGATCGCCGCCGGCCGCGCGAATCAGATTGGCCGCCAGCCCTTCGCGGTCATCGAGCAGGATCTTGAGCAGATGCTCGGGCGTGAGGCGCTGATGTCCCGAGCGCAAGGCCAGGGCCTGGGCCGCCTGCACGAAGCCGCGCGCACGTTCGGTGTATTTTTCGAAGTCCATTTGGCACTCCCCTTTCGACGGCGCCCGAAGCACGCCGCAGACAGAATTCGGGCCCGCCCCGAAGGCGCGGGCCCGATCCCCTAGATGGGAAGCGCGGCGACGCGGGCAACCCCGCGCACAGCCGTGAACGTCCTCAGGACGGGGCGGTCTCGCCTTCGGTTTCGTCGTCGAGCTTTTCGTTCAGCCGCTGGGCCAACGAACGATGGTCGCTGGCGCCGGCGCGGGGCTCGCGCGGCTCGCGTTCGGCGCGTGGTTCGGCCCGGGGCTCGCGCGGCTCACGTGGCTCCCGCGGTTCGCCGCGCGGCGCACGTTCGCGGCGCACCGGACGCGTCGGCGTTTCGGCCTGGGCGGCTGCCGGTTCTTCGCGAGGCTCACGCGGCTCGCGCGGTTCTCCGCGCGGTTCTCTGGGCTCGCGCGGTTCGCGGACCGGCGGCGCCGGCTGCGGCTGGGCGGCGCGTTCGCCGCCGCCTTCGTTCCGGGCGCCTTCGTTCCGGCCCCCTTCGTTCCGTTCGCGTGGTTCGCGGGCTTCGCGAGGCTCGCGGCCTTCGCGCTGCTGCTGGCCTTCGCGGTAGTCGCCGCGCGGTTCACGCGGCTGGTCGCCGCGATATTCGCGGTCACGGCCACCGTCGCGGCCCTGGCCGTCGCGGCCACCGTCCCCCCGATTGCCGTCGCGGTTCTGGTTTTCACGCGGCTGGTGCGGGTGCTGGTATTGCGGCTGCTGGGGCTGCTGATCGCCGCCCTCATAGCCGTCACCGCCGCCCTCGCCGTCGCCGTCCTCGTCATAGCCTTCGCCGAATTCACGGCGGAAATTGTCGCCGCTCTGGCCGCCATTGTAGGGCGGCCGCTGGCCCTGGGCGTCCTGGATCTGGGCGATGATTCGGAAATAATGCTCGGCGTGCTGCAGGTAGTTTTCCGCGGTGACGCGGTCGCCTGCGGCCTGCGCATCGCGCGCTAGAGCGAGATATTTCTCGTGCACCTGATAGGCGCTGCCACGAATACGGACGTCCGGACCATTGGAATCATAGGTCTGGTTTCGACTCGGCATTCCGCCGGGACGACGGTTGTTATTGTTGTTGTTGTTGCGTCCCCGCGAACGGTTCTTCTGTCCTTGGCGCATCACGATCTGGTTCTCGTCCTCGAAGTCACGAGGTTACAGGGAGCGGCGCTGGACGCTCGAAGCGTCGGACACGGTCATTCGTCGTCGAAAGGGGCCGGGTCGCTTGCAAGGGCGGTCGATCGAAATCGACGGCCATCTGCCGCTACAGCAATCTACTCGATTGGACCCCTGCCGCCAACCCGCTGATTCACTGGCGCTGCGCGATGACGCAGCGCTCGATTCCGCTGAGATCGCGGGCACTGCCCGCCGACCGCAGCCCGACCGCTTCCAGGATCCGCATGACCGCCGGGGCCTGGCCCTGCCCCACCTCCAGCACCGCGCAACCGCCCGGGTCGAGCAGCCGCTCGAGATCGGGCGCCAAGGCCCGATAGGCCTCGAGCCCGTCGGGACCGCCGTCCAGCGCCAGCACCGGATCGAAATCGCGGACTTCCGGCGACAGGCCGGCAATGTCGCCGCGCCGAATGTACGGCGGGTTGCTGACGATCAGGTCGAATCGCTCTTCCAGCCCCTGGCCCCAATCGCCGTTGCGGAAGCGCGCCCGCCCGTCGAGGCCGAGCCGCTGCGCGTTCTCGGTCGCCGTCGCCACCGCACCCGGCGCCCGGTCGACGCCCAGCCCGGTCGCGTTGGGCAGCTCGGTCAGCAGCGCCAGCAGGATGGCGCCGGTGCCGGTGCCGAGATCGAGCACCCGCACCTGTAGATCGCGGCTCGGCACCAGCTTCAGGGCCGAGTCGATGATGGTCTCGGTGTCGGGCCGCGGGTCGAGCGTGTCGGGCCCGACCAGCAGATCCAGGCTCCAGAACTCGCGGTGGCCGAGAATGCGCGACACCGGCTCGCGCGCGGCGCGACGGTCGAGCAGCCGGCCGAGATCCGACCGCTCGTCGTCGGTCAGATCGCGGTCAGGTCCGATGAAAAGCTGATTCCAGTCGGCGCCCAACGCGTGCTGCACGAGCAGGCGGGCATCGAGGACCGGAGTCTCGACGCCCGCCGCGCGCAGCCGCGCGACCGCGTCCTTGAGCGACTGTCGCTGCGACATGGGTCAACTAGATGGGGCGAGCAGATACTGTTTCCAGAACTGCGCGCCGGTGAGGAATTGGTAGTCGGCGTTTTTCTTCTTCTTGAAGCCGTGCCCCTCGTCGAGCCCGATCACGTACCAGGTCGGCGTCCCTTGCGCGCGCAGCGCCTTCACCATCTGGTCGGCTTCCGACAGCGGCACGCGCGGATCGTTGGCGCCCTGCACCACCAGCATCGGCTTGGTGATCTTGGCAACGCTGGTCAGCGGCGAGATGCGGGTGAGGAATTCGCGCATCGCGGGATCGCGCTCGTCGCCATATTCGACGCGGCGCAGATCCTGCCGGTACGGCGACGTGTTGGTGAGGAATGTCACGAAGTTCGAAATGCCGACCACATCCAACGCGGCGCGCAGCCGGTCCGAGTAGTGCGTCATCACCGCGAGCGTCATGTAGCCGCCATACGAGCCGCCCTGCACGCCGATGCGATCGCCGTCGGTCGCCGGATCGGCTTTCAACCAGTCGATGACGGCGCCGATATCCTTGACCGAGTCTTCGCGCTTCATGCCGTCGTCGAGCGACAGGAAGGTCTTGCCGTACCCTTCCGAGCCGCGAACGTTGGGATAGAACAGGCCGACGCCGAGCTCGGCGACGAAATAGCCGGCGCGGGCGAGGAATTTCGGACGCGTCTGGCCTTCCGGTCCGCCATGAATGTCGATGATCACCGGACGCTTGCCGGGGAAGGCTTTCGGATCGGGACGATAATAGAAGCCCGAGATTTCCAGCCCGTCGAAACTCTTCAGCTTGACCAGTTCGGGCTCGCGCAATTTGTCGAGCGCCATGCCGCCGGTCTCCGCCGTCGTCCAGCGCGTCGCGTTACCGGTCTTGAGATCGACCACGAACACGTCGCCGGGCGACTTGGCGCTGGTGATCGAGACACCGAGCTTGCTCGCGTCGGCGCTGATCACCGCGTTGGCGATCTGGCCTTCCGGCAGCTTCGGGGCCGGGCGCTCCTTGCGCGTCTTGAGGTCGATCAGATGCAGCTTGGCGATGCCGGCTTCGTTGACGACATAGGCGGCGACGGCGCCGCGGCTCGGCATGGCGAGGCTTTCGACGTCCCAGCGCAGGTCGGGCGTGATCACGTCGCGATTCTGCGTCTTGACGTCATAGCGAACCAGACGGCGCGCTTCGCTGCCCTGGTCGCTCGTGTACCAGATGCCGTTGCCCGAAGGTTCGAACCTGGCATGGTCGTTGGCGCTACGCACCGGTCCGCGCGGCGTGATCGCAGTCTTGGTGCCGGTCGCGATATCGACCAGCCAGACATAGCTTTCGTTGATCGAAATCGATTCGTTGACCAGCAGCTTCTTGCCGTCGGGCGACCAGCCCGACACGGTCCAGCCCTCGCCACCACCGTCGACCTGGAGCGCAATCCTGTCGGTCTTGGGATCGCGCGGATCCATGACCCAGATGTCGTTGTCCTTGCCGTTGCGGCGCGTCGAGGCGTACGCGATGCGGGTGCCGTCGTGGCTCCATTGCAGGCTTTGGTTGCGCGACTTGCCGTCGGTCAGCAGGGTCGATGTGCCGGTCGCGGGATCGAGCCGATAGAGCTGCCAGAATTCAGCGCCGCCAACGTCCTGGTCATAGACGATGATGTCGCCGCGCACCGGCGCGTAGCGGCCGAACGAAACCGTCTCGTCGCCTTTGGTCAGCACCTCCGGCGCTGCCAGCGCCGAGGCCACGCGATGCAGATGGGTCACGTTGCCGGCGCGGCGCGCGATCAGGATGCCGTTCGATTTGGGATCGAAGCCGACAAAGGTTGAACCGCGGAACTCGGTGTAGCTGGCGATCTGGCTTTGCAGCGTGTCGGGCAGTTCGGGCACGCCGTCGGCGCGGATCGTGTCGGGCGGCGTCACGGCCGCGAGTGCCGGTACGGCCAGCGCGATCGCGGCCACCGTCGCAAGGATCGAAACTCGCATCGTGATCTCCCTGTTCAAAGCCCGGTTCGTTGGTCGCTTACGAATTACCCGTTTGTCGTTTCACGACAGGGCAGCCAGCCGTTCGGCCTGATCTGCTTGAACCAGTGCGTCGACGATTTCGTCGAGCGCCTCGCCGTTCATCACCTTGTCGATCTTATAGAGCGTCAGGTTGATGCGGTGATCGGTGACCCGCCCCTGCGGGAAATTGTAGGTGCGGATCCGTTCGGAACGATCGCCGCTGCCGACCTGCCCCTTGCGGTCGGCGGCGCGGATCGCGTCGATCTTGGCCCGTTCGGCGTCGTAGATGCGCGCGCGCAGCACCTTGAGCGCCTTGGCCTTGTTCTTGTGCTGGCTCTTTTCATCCTGCTGCGACACCACGATGCCGGTCGGCAGATGCGTGATGCGCACCGCGCTGTCGGTGGTGTTGACCGACTGGCCGCCCGGGCCCGACGAGCGGAACACGTCGATGCGCAGATCCTTGTCCTGGAGGTCGATATCGACTTCTTCGGCCTCGGGCAGCACCGCGACGGTCGCCGCCGAGGTTTGGATCCGGCCCTGCGTTGCGGTTTTGGGCACGCGCTGCACGCGATGCACGCCGCTTTCGAATTTGAGCCGCGCGAACACGTTGGCGCCGGTGATCGAGGCGACCGCTTCGCGCGCGCCGCCAAGATCGGTTTCGGCACCCGACAGGATTTCGAAGCGCCAGCCGCGCAGCTGCGCATAGCGCTGGTACATGCCGAACAGCTCGGCCGCGAACAATGCCGCCTCGTCGCCACCGGTGCCGGCGCGTACCTCGAGAATGGCGTTCTTGGCGTCGGCCTCATCCTTGGGCAGCAGCGCCAGCTTCACCGCCTGTTCGAGCGACGGCAGCTTGTCCTGCAGCTCGGCCAGCTCGGCCAAGGCGAGATCCTTCATCTCGGGATCGGTCAGCATCGCTTCGGCCGATTCCTTGTCGGCGTGCGCTCGCTTCCAGGCGGTGATCGCCTCGGCCACGGGCGTCAGCTCGGCATATTCACGCGACAGGCGCACATATTCTTCGGCGCCGACCGCGCCCGACAGCGCATCGCGCAACTCGATCCACCGCGATTCAACGCGATTCAACTGTTCCGGACGAAGCATAAGGCGGGTGGTTGTGCCCGACCCGGCCCCCCTGAACAAGGACTCCCGTCAGCTGCCCGGTTCAGGCCATCTGGTCGGCGTCGTAGCTGCGATAGAGGAAGGACGGTTTGCGCAGCCCGCCTGCCGGCAGCTCGGCCCGCTTGCGGGCGCGGAAGAACATATACTGGCCGAGTTCGCCGGTGCGTTCGGCGGCGACGCGCGCCAGCAGGTCGGGCGCCCCGTGCAGCACCGCGTCATGCACGTCGGCAGTAAAGCTTTCCTCGACCGTGAAGCCGGCATGGTCGAGCAGCGTCTTCATCTCGTCGCGCACATACTCGCGATTGTGACGGCCGTAGGGTCCGTATTTCGAGTACTGGTCGTAGACGTTGGTGCCGGCCAGCATCGCCGACACGTTTTCCAGCCGGGCCGCGTTGGGCGTGGTCAGCACCAGCGTGCCGCCCGGTTTCAGCACGCGATTCAATTCCGCCAGGGCGTGCAGCGGATCCATCTGCATATGCTCGATCACTTCGCAGAACAGCGCCACCTCGAAGGTCGCGTCGGCGAACGGGAACCGGTCGCGCTCGACATTGACCGGCACATAGGTGAAGCCGACCTGATGCGGGACACCCGCATCGTCATAGGTACCCGGCTGGGTCCGGCCGGGATCACTGTCGACGAAATAGTTGGTCAGCGACAGCTCGTAGCGCGTGAACAGCTTCAGCAGGAGCGTCGTGTAATACGGGTTGGCGCCGATCTCGAGCAGCTTGCCGGTGCCGTCCGGCACCAGCCCGGCCGTGTGCAGGAAACGGCGATAGTCGGCATCGACATAGCCCTGCATCTCGGCGCGCGGCGCGGCTTCGATTTCGAGCGAGCGCAACAGATCCCGCAACCCGAACTCGTCGCGCCCACCCAGCGACGGCGTCGCGCGCAACGGGATCAGCGACGTCAGCAGGATCGGACCGGTCGGCACCGGTGCCGGTTGCGGTTGCGGTTCCGGTGCGGATGGCGGGGGCGGCGCGCGGAACGGGCGGAGCAGCCGGCGGGCAACGCGACGAAGCATCAGCGGAATCCCACTTGAATCAGCCCCACAACACGGGTTCGGGCGGCGCGATCTGCACGCCGCTATAGGCAAGGCCCGGCGTGCGATCCTTGGCCAGCAACAGCGGCGCGTCGAGATCGACATATTTGGCGAGCTGCGCCACCAGCACGCCCGGCGCCATGCCCAGCGAGGTGCCGAGCATGCAGCCCAGCATGATTTCCATCCCCGCTTCGCGCGCCGCCTTGGCCAGCACGAGCGCTTCGGTCATGCCGCCGGTCTTGTCGAGCTTGATGTTGATGACGCTGTATTTGCCCGCGAGGCCCGGCAGCGAATCCAGCGCGTGCGCGCTCTCGTCGGCGCCGAGCGGCAGCGGCGAGTCGAAGTCGCGCAGGAAATCGTCTTCGGCCGCGGGCAGCGGCTGTTCCAGCATTTCGACGCCGAGCTCGGCGAAACGCGGCGCGTCGGCAATCAGAAATTCGCGGCGATAGCCTTCATTGGCGTCGGCGATGAGACGCGCCTGCGGCGCGGCCCGGCGCACCGCGGCGACGCGCGGCACGTCGTTGCCGTCGCCCGCGAGCTTGAGCTTCAGCAGCGGCAGATGCGCCGCCTCGCGTGCCGACGCTGCCATCTTGTCCGGATCGTCGAGGCTGATGGTGAGAACGGTGGTGCAGGCGCGCGGCGGCGCCATGCCCGCGAGTTGCCAGGCCGGCTTGCCCGCCCGCTTGGCTTCGAGGTCCCAAAAGGCGCAGTCGAGCGCGTTGCGAGCCGCCCCCGGCTTCAGCAGCGACTGCAGCCCGGCCCGGTCCAGCCCCGCTTCGACCACGCCGCGAACGGACTCGATGGTCGCGGCCACGGACTCGGCGGTCTCGCCGTAGCGCGCATTCGGTCCACATTCTCCCCGACCGGTGACGCCGTCCTGGGTGAGCTCTGCCACCACGACGATGGCTTCGGTCCTGGCCCCACGGGCGATGCGAAAGACCTGGCGAAGTGGAAATCGTTCGATTTGGACGGCGAGCTGCATTGCAGGGATGGCGTTGCTCGAGTTGGGGGGCGCGGCTAGGTTCTGCCGCCCGCGAACCTGCCGGACCGCGGCCCCGAGCGCAACGCAACAGCCGGCAACAAAGCTGATCAATTGAGCACGACCAAGCTGACACGGCGCGTGACGATCCCCGACCTCGCCGCCCGCAAGGGCGGCCCACCGATCGTCGTCCTGACCGCCTACACCGCGCCGATGGCGCGACTGCTCGATCCGCACGTCGACGCGCTGCTGGTCGGCGATTCCGTCGGCATGGTGCTGCACGGCATGGACGACACGCTGGGCGTCACGCTGGACATGATGGTGCTGCACACCGCAGCGGTGAAACGCGGCTCGACCCGCGCCGCGATCATCGCCGATCTTCCCTTTGGCACCTATCAGGCGTCGCCGACGCAAGCTTTTGACGCCTCGGCGCGCCTGCTTGGGGTCGGTGCGCAGTCGGTGAAGCTCGAAGGCGGTCGCGCCATGGCCGAAACGGTCGCGTTTCTGGTCGAGCGCGGCGTGCCGGTGATGGGCCATATCGGCCTGACGCCGCAATCGCTGCACGCGATGGGCGGGTTTCGCGTCCAGGGCCGCGACGAAGAAGCCGCCGAACGCATCGTCGACGACGCGCGCGCCATCGCCGACGCGGGCGCCTTCTCCGTCGTCATCGAAGGCGTGATGGAGCCGCTGGCCCGCCGCATCACCGAGACGATCCGCATTCCGACCATCGGCATCGGCGCATCGGCCGACTGTGATGGCCAGGTGCTGGTGACCGACGACATTCTGGGACTGACCGGCGACGCCACGCCGCGCTTCGTGCAGCGCTATGCCGAGCTGGCGACCACGATCGACGAAGCGGCGCGCACCTTCGCCGAGGACGTGCGCGCCCGCCGCTTCCCCGGCAAGGCGCACATCTTTCTGCCGAAAGCCGCACAATGATTTCGAAAGTCGCGACCGGCGTCGCCCGCACGGTCGGCGCGGCGCGCGCTCGCGTTACCGAATGGCGCTCCGAACGCCAGCGCGTCGCGCTGGTGCCGACTTTGGGCGCACTGCATGACGGCCATCGCGCGCTGATCGAACATGCGCGCCGCCAGGCCGACCGCGTCGTCGTGTCGGTCTTCGTCAATCCCAAGCAGTTCGGTCCGGGTGAAGATTTCGGCGCCTATCCGCGCCCCGAAAGCGAAGATCTCGACCTGCTGCGCGCCAGCGGCGTCGACCTGCTGTTCGCGCCGCCGCTCGAAGTCATGTACCCGGATGGCTTCGCCACCACTGTGTCGGTCGGCGGTCCGCTGACCACGACGCTCGAAGGCGCCCACCGACCGGGTCATTTCGATGGCGTCGCCACGGTCGTATCGAAGCTGTTCATCCAGATCGCGCCCGACCTGGCGCTATTCGGCGAAAAAGACTGGCAGCAGCTGCAAGTCATCAAGCAGCTGGTGCGCGACCTCGAACTGCCGCTGGAAATCCTGACCGTGCCGACGGTGCGTGACGGCGAAGGCTTGGCGCTGTCGTCGCGCAACGCCTATCTCACGCCCGAGCAGCTTGCGATCGCGCGCAAGCTCAATCGCGTGCTGCAGGACGTGGCCAGCAAAGCGGCAAAAGGCGACGTGCTGGGCGCTCGCGGCAATGCGTCGTCGCAACTGCGCGAGGCTGGCTTTGACAGTGTCGACTATGTTGAGATCGCCGACGCTGAAACCATGCAACCGGCGCCCGTCGCCGAGGGCCGCGCCTTGCGTGTGCTGGCCGCGGCACGGATCGGCGGCACGCGCCTGATCGACAACTTCCCGGTGGAACCGCCGACATGAAGCAACTCGGGATTGTGGCTTTTCTGCTGTTCGCACCGCTTGCAGCAGCGCAATCGCCCGATCCCGAAGCTGCAACGACGAGCACCGCAAAACAGGCGGTGGTGGCACAGCATTGGATGGCGGTGTCGGCCAATCCGCACGCGTCGCGTGCCGCGGCCGAGATGCTCGAAGCCGGCGGCAGCGCCGCCGACGCCGCGATCGCGGCGCAGCTTGTGCTCAACCTCGTCGAGCCGCAATCGTCGGGCCTCGGCGGCGGTGCCTTCGTGCTGACCTGGTCGAAGAAGAACGGCGAACTGCGCTCTTATGACGGGCGCGAAATGGCACCCGCCGCGTCAACGCCGGAGGATTTTCTCGGTCCCGACGGCAAGCCGGTTGGCTTCTTCGCCGCCATCGAACACGGCCGCGCCGTGGCGGTGCCGGGGCTGCCGCGCCTGCTCGAAACGCTGCACCGCGCCCACGGAAAACTGCCCTGGGCGCGCCTGTTCGAACCCGCGATCAAGCTCGCCGAAAACGGTTTCGAGGTGTCGCCGCGACTGGCGACCTTGCTGTCGCAGGGGCAGCGCTATTTCGACACCACGCCGGACATGCGCGCGGTCTTCTATCACGGCAACGGCACGCCGCTGCAGGTCGGCGAGACGTTCAAGAATCCGGCCTTCGCCAAGACGCTGCGCGACATCGCCAGGAACGGCGTCGATGCCTTCTACAAGGGCGACATCAGCCACCAATTGTTGGCAAAGCTGCAGCAAGCCGCAGCCGCCGCCCCGACGCCGATCCCGGTTCGCATGCAGGCGAGCGACCTTGCCGCCTACCAGACCAAGCAGCGCGAACCGGTCTGCGGGCCCTACCGCGTGTTCCGCGTGTGCAGCGTCGGCATGCCGAGTTCGGGCGGAGTCACGGTGCTCGAATCGCTCGGCATGCTCGAGAAGTTCGACCTGCCGTCGATGAAACCGAGCGATCCCAAGCCGTGGCATCTGCTTGCCGAAGCGCAACGCCGCGCCTTCGCCGATCGCGAGCGCTACCTGGCCGATTCGGATTTCGTGCAGGTACCGGTCGCGGGACTGCTCGACCGCGCCTATCTCGCCGCGCGTGCCGCGGCGATCGATCCCGCGCATGTCGCGGCCCAGCGCGTGCCCGCGGGCGAACCGCCGGGTGCACCGCCCGCACGCGCGCCCGACCGTTCGCTCGAACGGCCGGGCACGTCGCATTTGACGATCGTCGACCAGGACGGCTTGCTGGTGGCGATGACGACGTCGATCGAAACCGCGTTCGGATCGCGGCTGATCGTCGGCGGCTTTCTGCTCAACAACCACATGACCGATTTTTCGCTCGCGCCGACCGGCGCCGACGGCGCCCCGGTCGCAAACAGAATCGAGCCGGGCAAACGTCCGCGCTCGTCGATGATGCCGACCATCGTGTTCGACGCGAACCGCATGCCGGTGCTGGCGCTCGGTTCACCCGGCGGCAGCGCCATTCCGGGCTATGTGCTGAAGAGTCTGGTGGCGCGACTGGATTGGAAGATGGACCTGCAATCCGCGCTCGACCTGCCGCATCTGCTCAACCGGAACGGGCCGACGGAGCTTGAAAACAGCGAACTGCAACCGGCGCTGGCAGCGATGGGTCATCAGACTCGCGTGTCGCCGCAATCGAGCGGACTGCACGCCATCGCATTCGAGAACGGCACACTGGTCGGCGCTGCCGACAAACGGCGCGAAGGCCTGGCGATCGGGAGATAAGGCCGGTTACGAAGTCCGCTCGCGGCGCGGCGCGGGGCGCGGCGGCACCGCGACCGGCGCCGTCTGGACACTGGGCACCGCGGGCACCGCCAGCAGCGGTTCGACCCGGGCCAGACGGACGGTCGCCCGATCATACGGGACGGCGTGAGCGGTGCTGGCGAGCATCACCAAACCGAGCAGAAGCATCATCGCGCGCATGGCTGTGGAACTCTCGCTCGATTGAAGCGTTCGTGCGTCCCCAACAACCGTGCGCGCGGGCGATCGTTCCAAAACCGCTGTTGCAATTCTGCATCAGCCGCCAGAAACCACACCGCATGACTGCAGTGCACCTGATGAAAAACGGAACGCGGTAGTTAAATTCCACGTTCGCCACCCGGACATTGGGGTGGGCGGCTTGGTTCGGCAGATCCGCCGTCGCCAAGCGACGATGCGGGTCCAACAAATTCGTCGCCAAAAGAAACAATCGGAAGGAAGACAAAAATGACTCGGAACTGGTCCCTGCGCGGCACCGCCGCGGCGCTCGCAATCGCCGCGGCCGCGTTCTCTGCACCGGCGCACGCGGAAGGCTTCTATATCGGCCTGAACGGCGGCTGGAACTGGGCGCAGAACCAGAAGGTCGACGTGGGCGCGCTCGGCATCGCCGGCGCTCGCGGCACCTACAAGGCGAAGTACGACGACGGCTACGCGATCAACGGCGCGGTCGGTTATGGCTGGGACAACGGGTTCCGCACGGAACTCGAAATTGGCTACAAGGAAAATCAGTTCAAGACCGCGCTCGGCGTCGGCGGCATGAACGGCCGCTCGCAGGTGTGGAGCGCGATGGCGAACGTCTATTACGACATCCCCGTCTCGTTCGCCCTGAAGCCGTATGTCGGCGGCGGTCTGGGTGTCGCCAACTGGGATGCGAAGGGCGGTGTTTCGACCAGCCCGTTCCGCTTCAACGATGACTCCACCGACATCGCCTGGCAGGCGATCGCGGGTGTCGGCTACAACATCGACCCGAACTGGACGCTCAGCCTCGAATATCGCTATTTCGAGACGCCGCTGGGCAGCAGCAGCGGCCCCAAGGGCATCCGCAACGACTACTCGACGCAGATGGCGTTGGTCGGCGTGCGTTATAACTTCGGCGTGCAGCAGCAGGCCGTCGTGCAGCGCGCCGTGGCGCCGGCACCAGCCCCGGTGCAGGCACCGCGCAGCTATCTCGTCTTCTTCGACTTCGATCGTTCGGACCTGACGCCGGAAGGCGCCAACATCGTCCGCACGGCCGCGTCGAACGCGAAGTCGGGCAACGTCACGCGCATCGAAGTCACCGGTCACGCCGACCGTTCGGGCTCGGACGCGTACAATCAGCGTCTGTCGCAGCGTCGCGCGCAGACCGTGCAGGCCGAACTGGTGCGCGATGGCGTGCCGGCCGACCAGATCGCGGTCTTCGCCAAGGGCGAGTCGCAGCCGCTGGTGCCGACGCCGGATGGCGTGCGCGAGCCGCAGAACCGCCGCGTCGAGATCGTCTACAAGTGATCTAGCGCGCAGTGCTGGATCCCCGCGCAAGCGGGGATGCAGCACGCAGAACGAGGGCGGTGCATCCTGGGATGCACCGCCCTTTTTCATTTCACCCCTGCCTTCGCAGGGGCAGGCTTGCCTTCGCAGGCAGGCTCTGGGTCCCCCGCCCCGGCTCGGGGGCCGGGACAAGCTTCGCGGGGACGACGGGGAAGGGTGTTACGGCCTGGAAGCGCCGCTGCTGCCGGCCGCATCGGTCCCGGCGGTCCTGGGCGCCGGGCAGCTCGGGCGCAACGGCGTCGCGATCGGGATCGGACGCTTCAGCGCATACTCGGTGAGCGCGTCGCCGCGCAGCGCCAGCACTTCGTCGTAGAGCTTCTTCGAATCGGCGCAGAAGACGGGCGTGCCCTTCTCCATATGCTGCCGCATCGCCTCGTTGGCGAGCCTGGTGTTGAACTTGTCCATGGCGTTGATGCCACCATGGCTTTTGAAGGCGGTCTGCATACGCTTGCCACTGGTGGTGAGCTGCTTTTCAAACTTGCGCACGAAGTCGCCATAGCCGGTGCGTGAATCGCAGGACCGCGCCACCACCA
>JAQGIE010000198.1 GCA_028291365.1 Rhodospirillales bacterium | reverse complement strand
TCACCGAGCCGATGCGGACCTTGAGGGCTTTAAGATTGGCCATCTGCCGTAAGCTAAGCCGAATGTCTTGGCGAAAGCGTCAAGCGCGGCTTTGAGGCCCTTCTTCGTCTCGTCGCCGAGATCCTTGGTGTCGCGGATCGCCTTGAGCACGTCGGCATGGTTGGTCTTGAGATCGGCCAGCAGCGCCTGCTCGAAACGGGTGACGTCCGAAACCGGGATCTTGTCCAGATAGCCTTGCGTACCGGCGAAGATCGAGACGACCTGATCCTCGAACGGCATCGGCGCGAACTGCGCCTGCTTGAGCAGCTCCGTCAGGCGCGCGCCGCGATTGAGCAGCTTCTGCGTCGAGGCATCGAGATCGGAACCGAACTGCGCGAACGCCGCCATCTCGCGATACTGCGCCAGCTCTAGCTTGATCGATCCGGCGACCTTCTTCATCGCCTTGGTCTGCGCGGCGGAACCGACGCGGCTGACCGAGAGACCGACGTTGATGGCCGGGCGGATGCCTTGGTAGAACAGATCCGTCTCGAGGAAGATCTGGCCGTCGGTGATCGAGATCACGTTGGTCGGGATGTAGGCGGAGACGTCGCCGGCCTGCGTCTCGATGATCGGCAGCGCGGTGAGCGAACCGCCACCGAGCGCATCGTTCATCTTGGCGGCACGCTCGAGCAGGCGGCTGTGGAGATAGAAGACGTCGCCGGGATAGGCTTCGCGGCCCGGCGGGCGGCGCAGCAGCAGCGACATCTGGCGATAGGCGACCGCCTGCTTGGAGAGATCGTCATAGACGATCAGGCCGTGCATGCCGTTGTCGCGGAAATACTCGCCCATGGCGGCGCCCGCATACGGCGCGAGGAACTGCAGCGGCGCCGGCTCCGACGCGGTCGCGGCGACCACGATCGAATATTCCATGGCGCCGTTCTCGGTCAGCGTCTTGACCAGGTTGGCGACGGTCGAGCGCTTCTGACCGATGGCGACATAGACGCAGTAGAGCTTCTTCTTTTCGTCGCCCGACTGGTTGATGCCCTTCTGGTTCAGGATGGTGTCGATCGCGACCGCGGTCTTGCCGGTCTGGCGGTCGCCGATGATCAGCTCGCGCTGGCCGCGGCCGACCGGCACCAGGCTGTCGATCGCCTTGAGGCCCGTCTGCATCGGCTCGTGCACCGACTTGCGCGGGATGATGCCCGGCGCCTTCACTTCGACGCGGCGGCGTTCGGTGGTCTGGAGCGGGCCCTTGCCGTCGATCGGATTGCCCAGCGCGTCGACCACGCGGCCCAGCAGGCCCTTGCCCACCGGCACGTCGACGATCGTACCGGTGCGCTTGACCGTGTCGCCTTCCTTGATCTCGCGGTCGTCGCCCAGAATCACGATGCCGACATTGTCGGTTTCGAGGTTGAGGGCCATGCCCTTCACCCCGCCCGGAAACTCGACCATCTCGCCGGCCTGGACCTGGTCCAGCCCGTAGACGCGCGCGACTCCGTCACCGACCGACAGGACCTGGCCCACTTCGGCGACGGTCGCCTTGGTGCCGAAACCCTGGATCTGCTGCTTCAGGATGGCCGAGATCTCGGCTGCGCGGATGTCCATCTTTAGGCGACTCCCTTCATCGTCCGTTCGAGCGCGGAGAGCTGCGAACGGACCGAACCATCAATCAGGGTCGAACCGACCCGAACCACCAGACCACCGATCAGCGACGGATCGACGGTCGGCGAAATCGAAACTTTGGCGCCGAAGCGCTTGGCCAGCGTCGCCTGCAGCGCGTCCTGCTGCGGCGTCGTGAGCGGCTGGGCCGCGCTCACCTCGACCGCGACTTCGCCGCGGCGGGTGGCGAGCTCGGCGAGAAAGGCGGTGATCACCGCGCCGAGCGCGAAGGCGCGGCGGTTGAGCGCCAGCGTGCCGAGGAATTTCTGGGTGATCTCGCCCAGGCCGGTCTGCTTGGCGAGCTCGACCAGGGCCCTGGCCTGATCGTCACGACCGACCACCGGGCTCGAAACCAGCTCGCGCAGCTCGGGCGATTCACCCAGCATCGCTTTCAGCGTGGCGAGGTCCCGGGCGGTCGCGTCCAGCGCGCGCGCCTCATCGGCCAGCGCGAACAGCGCTTCGGCATAGCGACGGGCGATCGGCGATGAACCGGACGTTCCAGCCAACGTGGCAATCCTCGGAAGCGGGACGGCCTTTGTGACGAGGCGCGTCCATCGGACGACGAGCGGGTGCGCGAGAGCACCGCGTGGGCGAAGTCCCGCGCAGCGCGGCGTGCGTGTAGCACGCGCCGTCAGGCACCCTCAAGCCCTGGATTCCCCTCGACTTCACCGCAGCGGGCGCGACGGTTTCGCGCGGCCCGTGACGGGCTGTTCGAATTCGGTGCTCGCCGGTCCGATTCGTCACCCCGGCGAAGGCCGGGCCCACCCGACCCGATCGAGCGCGCCCGACAAGCAACCGCCCGCGACCAGGTGGGCGCGGGCGGCGGGAATGCTCAAGAGTGCGGTCGGTTCAGATCGCCGGATCCCAGTAGGGGGCGGTCCCGTAAAAGTCGTGGATCTTGCGGCCGTAGTTGCGGTCGTTGAGATCGACCTGCTCGTCGGCGCCATAGCTGGGCGCGACCTTCAGCCGGTCGGCGGGCAGCGAAATATTGTAGCCGCCGAGGTTCTCGTCATAGGTCAGGACGTTCCAGGGCAGCGGGTGATGCCGCTCGCCGATGCCGAGAAAGCCGCCCATCGACAGGATGGCGTAGGCCACTTTGCCGGTGATCTTGTCGATCATCACGTCTTCGATGGTGCCGAGCTTCTCGCCCTGCGCGTTATAGACCGGCGTGCCTTGCACCTTCTCGGCCGAGATCAGCCGATGCGTCTCGTCGCGCGGTATGTCGCCGGCGCGCGTGCCGGTGGTGCCTGTGGTGCTGGTTGCCATGCTCTCCTCCAATGGATGACGGGGGTTGTCCCAGGCAACCGGGCACCGGCGCGCCTGTTCCGATACACGGCGTGGGGCCGCGAAACGCCCCGGCCAAGGGGGCGTAAGCACCCCGCACTCCGTCATGCCCGGGCCCCCGCTTTCGCGGGGACAAGCTTCACGTCCCGGGCATCCACGCGATTGGTGAGTCACGACTAGCGTGGATGCCCGCCACAGAGCCTGCCCCGGACGGGATCCGGGGGGCGGGCATGACGAGCCTAACGCAACGCATCGAGATAGTCGGTGACGGCGCGGTACTCGCCGTCTTTCACCGCCAGCGCCGTGTAGCCGTCGGGCCGCACCAGCCACATACCGCCCTCGCCCAACGGCGCCCGCAGCGAAGGCTCGAGCAGATGCGGATGCGCCTGCAGCACGTGCTGCGCCGCCTCGGTCGCAGCCGCGCACAGCGCAAAGCGCGGCGCGTCACCGGCGCCGATCGGCGTCTGTCCCGCGACTGGACGCGCGCGCTCGCCCGGTGCCGGCCCGTCGAGGCCGCGCGCGCCGGGTCCGTTCAACGGGCTCTCGTCGTAGGCGATCGACAGCTCCGACATCGTGTCGGACATCGCGCGGCGCACCGGCGCGAGGCCGAGCACGAGACCGCCGACCAGGTTGCGCACCGTCTGCGCCGCGTGGTTTTTCAGCACCGCGACCGAGGTCAGCCGGCCGGCCGCCTTCAACACCCTTTCGCCGACCGCGCTCCGCTCGATGCTGTAGCTGTCGAGCAGCGCGCCGTCGCTGCAGGTGCCGCGGCACACCAGCGCCAGCTTCCAGGCGAGATTGAACGCGTCCTGCATGCCGGTATTCATCCCCTGCCCGCCCGCAGGACTATGGATGTGCGCGGCGTCGCCGGCGAGAAAGCTTCGCCGCGTGCGATAGTCGGCGACCTTGCGTTCGTTGATGCGGAAGCCCGCGAGCCAGACCGGATCGGAAACCGTCAATCCGCCCGGCCCGCGCCGGTCGACGATCGCCTGCACCTGATCGAGCGTCGGATCGGCCGGGCTCGGCCCGACCGAAGCGCCGATGTCGGCGACGATGCGGTAGCGTCCCGGCGTGATCGGAAACACCGCCAGCACGCCGTCTTCGTGCCAGTAGGTCGCGATCTCGCTGTCGGGAAAGTCGGTGCCGGCGACATGCGTGTCGGCAAGGAGCCAGTCGCTCTGCATCGTCGAACCGAGAAACGACAGGCCGAGTTTGTGCCGCACCGTGCTGTGCGCGCCGTCGCAGCCGACCAGCCAGTCGGCCTCGACCTGCTCGTCACGCCCGTCGCGGTGGCGCAGCGTCGCCTGCACGCCGTTGTCGCGCTCGGTGAAGTCGGTCAGCTCGACCTCGCGTTCGGGCGCCAGCCCCAACCTCGCGAGATGCGCCTCGAGCAGGCGCTCGGTCTCGGATTGCGGCAGCGAGAGCGCATACGGATAGGGGCTGTCGAGCGCGTCGAAACGTATGTGCCCGATGCGCTTGTTGCCGGCGGTGATGTTGGCGGCCTCGATCCTGTGGCCGGCCGCGACGAACGTCTCGGTGCAGCCGGCGCGATCCAACAGCTCGAGCGTGCGGCTCCACAGGATCAGCGCTTTCGACTTGTCGGTGCGCTGCGCCGCCTTCTCGACGATGCGGACCGCAACACCATAGCGGACCAGTTCGGCGGCGAGGGTCAGCCCGACAGGGCCGGCGCCGACGATCAGCACCTGGGGATTTGGCATCGGATCCTTTTTTGAGGTCCCGGGCAGTGGGGCGTGCGAATGGCCGAGCGCGGCCGGGCTGTTCTCCTACCTCCCACGCCGCCCCGTCGAAAGCCACCTTGCCCAGCTGGTTCCATCCGAACCGCGCGTGCGGTTCTGGTTCGGACCGCCCGCGCGCGCTGCCCTCGGGCGGCATCACACTCGCGGAGGGCAACATGCTGGATCGGATTCGTTTTTCGGTGATCGCCTGCGTGGCGACGGTCGCATTTGCAACCATCGCGTTCGCCGCGGCAGCGCCCGATGGCACGGCCGACGTGCTCAAATTCGAACATGACTGGGCGCAGGCCTATGCCAAGGGCGACGTGGCGTTTCTCGATCGCGCCATGCTGCCCGACTTCACGCTGACCGACACGCGCGGCACGGTGACGAACAAGCAAGAGGAGCTGGCCGAGGTTCGCGACGGCGCCGCCAACTATGCGTGGCTCAAGCAGCGCGATTTGAAGGTGCGCTTCTACGGGCCGGACATGGCGGTCGTGATCGGGCGCACGGCGATCAAGCTCGAGTACAAGGGCAAGGTGATCGACACCGAAGTCGCCTTCACCGACACGCTCGTGCGCAAGAACGGGCTTTGGTATGCGGCGGCCGGCCATACCAGCCGCCAGGGGGCGTAAGCACCCCCAGACTCCGTCATGCCCGGACGGACGTTGTACCGACGTGACTCAGCCACTTCGTCATGCCCGGCCCGTTGCCACTGGCGTCCGGCACGGTGTTTGCGTTGCGCATGCAGTACGTTGATTTGATTCAGATCGCGTCGTTCCGAACATACGCGCCGGAATTCTCTTTTTATCGTCATGACCGGCCTCGTGCCGGTCATCCACGCTACGCCGCCGTCTGAAAACGCTGCGAATTGCTTCGATAAATCGCAGTCGCGTGGATGCTCGGGACAAGCCCGAGCATGACGAAAAGAGGAATGCACGCATCATGCCCGGACGCCAGTGGGCTTGTCCCGGGCATCCACGCGATTGGTGAGTCAGAACGATCGCGGATGCCAGGGACAAGCCCTGGCATGACGAGCTATTGGCCGCATCCGCGTCGACGACAGACGGATGTCAGGATCAGACGGTAGCCTATGTCCTTACGCTGATGCGGTCGCCGCTTGGGGTGGATGGTTGACTCGGATCTATCCGTATCTATTGTAGTTACCGTTCAAACCCCATTCCCTGCCTTGCTTCCCGACGGAGATTCCCCGATGCGTTTGCCTGTGTTGTTCTCGGCCGCGCTGCTGCTTGCCGCGCCGGCCTTCGCCAAGCCTGAGACCTACGCGCTCGATGCGTCGCATGCACACGTGCAGTACGCGGTCGATCATCTCGGCTTCTCGACCAGCCGCGGCGCCTTCCGCACCGTGTCGGGCAAGCTGGTGCTCGATGCCGACAAGCCGGAAGCCGCGAAGCTCGAAGTCACCATTCCGACCGACAGTTTTGATTCGTTCGATGCGGCGCGCGACAAGCACATGAAGAGCGCCGACTTTCTCGACGTCGCCAAATTCCCCGAAATGAAGTTCGTTTCGACCAAGGTCGAGCGCACCGGTGAGAAGACCGCCAAGGTCACCGGCGACCTGACCTTGCACGGCGTCACCAAGCCGGTGGTGCTGAACGTTACGCTGCACCAGATCGGACAGCATCCGGTGATGAAGAAGGATTGGGCCGGCTTCAGCGCCACGGGCACGATCAAGCGCAGCGAGTTCGGGATCGCCGGCGGCATTCCGTTCGTCAGCGATGCGGTCGAGCTGACGCTCGACGCCGAATTCAGTGGCCAACCGTCGGCTTCGTGATCCAGGTTCGATGATCGCGTCCACGCATACACGCTACGGCACCGTTGCGATCGTCCTTCATTGGGCGATCGCGGCGGCGCTCGTCGCGCTCTACTGGATCGGCTGGGACATGGTCGACTTGGCCCTCAGTCCCGACAAGCTGCGCCTCTACGCGCTGCACAAGTCGATCGGGCTCACCGTGCTGCTGGTCGTCGTGGTGCGGCTGTTGTGGCGCGTGACGCATGCGCCGCCCGCTTTGCCCGCCGACATCGCGCCGTGGCAGAAGACCGTGTCGGCGATCACCCATTGGGCGCTGTACGCGTTGCTGCTGCTGATCCCACTGTCGGGCTGGGTGCTCAACGGCACCACCGGCTTTCCGATTTCGTGGTTCGGCACCGTCGCGGTGCCCAACCTGATCGCCGCCAACCCGTCGCTGAAAGACACCGCCGAGCTCGTGCACGCGGTGTTCGGCAAGGTTCTGCTCGGGCTGGTCGCACTGCATGTGGCGGGCGCGCTGCATCATCATTTCGTGCTGCGCGACGTGATCCTCACGCGCATGGTCCCGGGGCTGCGCGCATTGGAGAAGAAGCTATGATGGTTCGTACGTTGCTGGTCCTGCTTGCCGTCGCGATCGGTTCGAGTGCGGGGGCCGCGCAGGCCGCCGACTGGACGGTCGATCCGGCCAAGAGTCATCTCGGTTTCCGCGCCACGCAGCAGGGCGCGCCGTTCGAAGGCGAGTTCCGCAAGTTCGACGCCAAGATCGCGTTCGACCCCGCCAACCTCGCCGCCTCGAAAGTGCGCGCCGAGATCGACGTCACCAGCGTCACCACCAAGTCGCCCGACCGCGACAACGAGCTGCCCAAGAGCGACTGGTTCGACACCAGCAAATTCCCCAAGGCGGTGTTCGAGACGACGCGCATCGAATCGCGCGGCGACAACAAATACGCCGCGGTCGCGACGCTCACGATCCGCGACCAGACCGTGCCGCTGGTGCTGCCCTTCACGCTCGACGTGACCGGCGACACCGCGCACATGGTCGGCTCGGTCCCGATCGACCGCACCAATTTCGGCGTCGGCCAGGGCGCGTGGGCGGCAACCGACATGGTGGGCAAGCAGGTGACGGTGCTGGTCGATCTGACGGCGAAGAAGCAATCGCAATAACCATGCGGCGATGACGGATCGTCCGAACTACGTCGGCTGGGACGATATCGAGAAATACTGTCGCGGTCTGTATCGGCCGCTGGACGCGGCCCTGGTGCCGCGCGCGACCGAGATCGCGCGATCGGCGTTGGGTGATGCGCAGCCCTGGCAGCTTTCGCCGGCCTGGTTGCAAGCGCGCGGCTTCGCTGCGGTGGTTCGCCCGGACACGCTCGGAATCGCGATCAGCGACTCGCTGGTATCGGTGCTGCGCCAGAAGCGCGTCGAGACGTGCGTGCTCTATTCCGAGTTCGCGCGCTTCGCGCCCGAAGGCTTTCTTGGCTGCGAGCTGTCGCGGGAAGCGTTCGACCGGATCCATATCGCGATGTTTCTCGGCGACACGTTGCTGTTCGATCTCGATCAGACGTTCGCCATCTATGAATGCCAGAGCGACGACCATGTCGTCATGGCGCCCGAGCGCGATCTCCCTGCCATGCTCGGCGAGTCGTTCGACGCCGCCGCGGAACGGCTTGAACGTGAACTCGTCAGCGATCCGTACGCACGCGACTCGATGTCGAAGGTCGTCCGCAGGCTGGGCGGCCCGCAGGCAAGGCTGATGGGGCTCGCCTGAATGGCGGCCCCACCGGGGCTGCGCCGGTCTGCTCGCCTTCGTCCGGACGCTGCACCGGCACCTCGACGTCACCGTCCGCAAACGCGATCCACTGTCCGCGCACGCCTCACACTGTCCGCAGCATTGTCCGCAGCACTGTCCGCGGACGTGGTCCACTGTCCGCAGCGCCTGTCCGCGCAAGCGGCTCCACGTCCGCAGCACTGTCCGCGGCCGCGATCCACTGTCCGCAGCGCCTGTCCGCAGCCGCGGCGCGACTGTCCGCAGCAACGTCCGCAGGCGCGATCCATCGTCCGCAGCAACCGGCCGCGGACATAGCGCGACTGTCCGCGGACATGGCGTGCATCGCGGGGGCGAGCGGCGCCGCGCCGGTTGCGCCGCTCGCTCGCGTCACTCTGGAATCAGGGCTTCGCCGCCGCGATCAGCCGGTCGAGATCGGCTTGAATCGAACGCAGGTAAGGCCAGGGCGGGATCGGATCGGTGGGTGAAGGCTCGCAGTCGCGCATCGCGACGGTGAATTTCGCGGCGACGCCTTCCAAGGTCCGCGCCTTGGTCCTGAAGATCGCATCGGCCAGAACCTGCAGCTTGTCGGTGCGGTGGTCGCGGACCCTGGCCGCGGCCACCGCGACGCGTTTCGCCTCGGCGCGTCGCTCGGGGGTCGCCTCGAAGAATGCCTGCTCGCGCTCGGAAGCAACGGCGACGGCCTCTTCGAACTGCTCGTACGCGGCGTGCCAGTTCGCACTCATCGCGATGGTGCGGTCGTCGTCGGGTTTGGGACGGT
>JAQGIE010000180.1 GCA_028291365.1 Rhodospirillales bacterium | reverse complement strand
GGTTCTTCGACAACCGAGATGTCGCGTATCTGCACGTGCACAATGCGCGCCGCGGCTGCTACGCCGCGCGCATCGACCGCGCGTAAGGCTTGATCTGCGGGAATCCCTAGCGAAGTTCCTGCTCGATGCCGCCGTCGAGCAGGAACACCGCGTCCTGACGCTCGTTGAGCCGCATCGACGTCGCGTCGTCGAGTCCGAGATAGGCGCCGCGCAGCATCTTGCCGCTGAGACCGTGCGCGACGGCGATGGTCGGCGCGGTCACGTCGGCGAGAAACGAGGCGACGCGCGCTCGTACCGAGGTCAAGGGCTCGCAATCCGGCGCGCCCAGATGCCAGTCGGGCTCGCCGCGGTCGATTTCGGGGTGCGCGGCGGCGATCTGGTCGAGCGTCATCCCGTCCCACGATCCCATCGTGATCTCGACCAGCCGGTGATCGGTCTCGAGGTCGAGATTGAGGCGGCGTGCCACGATCAACGCGGTGGCGACGGCACGCGAGCGCGGGCTGGCGACGAGACGCACGTCGGGCGACATGCCGAGCTCGCGCAGCAGCAGCGCCGACATCGCTTCGACCTGCTCGATGCCGCGCGGCGTCAGCGGCGAGTCAAAACGTCCTTGCAGGCGGCCGTCCCGATTCCATTCGGTCTCGCCGTGCCGCAGCAGCCAGATCATGCCGCATCCGACTCGCCGGCCGGCGGCGTCACGCGAAGTTCGGCGATGCGCTGGCGCTGCTTCTTGAGCACTTCGAACCGGTAGCCGAAGAAGGCGAAGGCCTGGCCCACCTCGGGCAGGCTGCGCGCCTCGTGCAGCACCAGGCCGGCGATGCTGGCCCAGCCGTCGGTCGGCAGATTCCAGCCAAGCGTGCGGTTGAGATCGCGCACCGGCAACTTGCCGTCGACGATCACGCTGCCGTCCTGTTGGCGCTTGAGACCGAACACGATCGGATCGTGTTCGTCGACAATGTCGCCGACGATTTCCTCCAGCACGTCTTCGAGCGTGACGATGCCGCGCAGCGTGCCGTATTCGTCGACCACCAGTGCGAAATGTTCGCGCCGCCGGCGAAACGCCTGCAGCTGATCGGCGAGCGTGCGCGTCTCGGGCACGAACCAGGGCCGCTGGGCGATGCGGTCGATGTCGAGCCCCGCCGCCATGCCGCCCGCGGCGCGCACCGCGCGCAGCAACGCCTTTGCGTGCAGCACGCCGATGATCTCGTCGGGCGAATTGCGCCACAGCGGAATGCGCGTATACGGGCTCGACAGGATTTCATCGACCAGACGCGCGGCGGGAAGGTCCGCTTCGACTGCGACTATGTCGCGCCGCGACGTCATCACCTGCCCCACGGTCACTTCGCTGAGGTCGAGGATGGCGCGCAGCATGGCGCTTTCCTCGCGCAGGTCGCCGCCATCCTTGTCGCCCTCGGCGGGAAGCCGGTCGTCGATCGCCTGCAGCAGCGCCGCGTCGCGATCGAGCTTCGCAATGTGCCGTCGCACCCACAACGCGACCAGCGGCGCCACCACGGCGGCCAGCGAAGCCGCCAGCGCCAGCAGCCCGATTGCGGTCGGACTCATGCGGTCAGCGCGTCGCTCAGCAGCGCGCGCACGTCGGCGGGATCGATGTCGCGCGCGACGAAGGCGCGACCGATGCCGCGCGCGAGCACGAACACGATGCGGCCGTCGGCGACTTTCTTGTCGCTGCCCATCAGCTCCACCAGCATCGCCGCGTCGCCCACGCCCGGCGGCGGCTCGGTCGGCAGGCCAAGCCGCGCAAAATGCCGGCGCACGCGCTGCGCGTCCTCGGCCGGCGCAAGTCCCAGCCGCACCGACAGGTCGAAGGCGAGACAGCAGCCGATCGCCACCGCTTCGCCGTGCAGCAGCGCACCGCCGAAACCAAGCGAGGCTTCGAGCGCGTGACCGAATGTGTGGCCGAGATTGAGCAGCGCGCGCACGCCCGAGCTTTCACGCTCGTCGGCAGCGACGACGCGCGCTTTGGCACGGACGCTGTGCGCCACGGCGTGTGCGCGCAGCTTGTCATCCCCGGCCAGCGCCGCCTCGCCGTTTTGTTCGCACCAGGCGAAGAAGTCGGGATCGTCGATCAGCCCGTATTTGGCGATTTCGGCCCAGCCCGCGCGCAGTTCGCGCAGCGGCAGGCTGTCGAGCACGCCAAGATCGGCCAGCACCAGGCGCGGCTGCCAGAAAGCGCCGACCAGATTCTTGCCGGCGCGCGTGTCGATCGCGACCTTGCCGCCGACCGAACTGTCGACCTGCGCCAGCAAGGTCGTCGGGACCTGCACGACGTCGATGCCGCGCAGCATCGTCGCGGCGACGAAGCCGGCGAGATCGCCGATCACGCCGCCGCCCAGCGCCACCAGCATCGAACCGCGCTCGACGCCGGCCGCCAGCACGCGCTCGCTGAGCTCTTCGTAGAAGCGCCAGCTCTTGCTCGCCTCGCCGGGCGGCAGCACGTGCGGCACCGCACGCAGCCCGGCCGCTTCGCACGAAGCGACGAAGTTTTCGAGATGCAGGTCGGCGACGGTCGCATCGGTCGCGACATGCAGCACGCCCTTGGGCTTGAGCGCGGCGATGCGTGCGCCTGCCTGGTCGAGCAGGCCGCGCCCGATCACCACGTCATAGCTGCGCGCGTCGAGCGCGATCGGAACCGTGATCACGTCACTCATTGGGTCCATCGACATATCCGGTAAGCGCGGCAAGCACGCGATCCACCATGCGTTCGGGCGAGATGTCGATACTGTCGACGACCAGATCGGCCTCGGCATAAATCGGATAGCGCTGCGCGGCGAGGTCGGTGAGGATCGCATGCGGGTCGCCGCGCCTGAGCAGCGGACGACGGGAGCTGCGCGAGGTGCGCTTGACCAGCAGATCGATGTCGGCGCGCAGCCAGATCGAAATGGCGCGTTCTTTCACCGCCGCCCGCGTCAGCGGATCGATGAAGGCGCCGCCGCCGGTCGCGACCACACCGGGACCCGCGTCGAGCAGCCGCGCGATGACGCGTCGCTCGCCATCGCGGAAGGCGGGCTCGCCCAACTCGGCGAAGATGGCGGCGACCGAGCGGCCGGCGGCGGCCTCGATTTCGTGATCGGCGTCGGCGAAGGGAAGCCCCAGCCGCGAGGCGAGCCGGCGACCCACCGCGGTCTTGCCCGCGCCCATCAACCCGACGAGCACCACCGGGCGGTCGAGCGGGCGCATCGGCGCGACGACACGGGAGGCCGGGGCGTTCATGCCTCCCGTCCTACAGCGCGCAGGCAGCATTGCAAATAAGAAGGCCCGCTTGTATCGCTCGGGTTCGGTTCTCTAGCCCCTTCCAGTTCTTGGGGAATTCCATCGATGGCACGCGTGGGTCTGATCGTTGCGATCGTCGT
>JAQGIE010000175.1 GCA_028291365.1 Rhodospirillales bacterium | reverse complement strand
CATCTTCCACGCGTCGTACGCCGCGTTGAGGCCGGCGACGTCGGCGATGTTCTCGTCCAAGGTCAGCCTGCCGTTCACATGCGCGTCGGGAAACGGCAGATAGGCGTCGAACTGCGCCGCCAGCCGGTTCCCCGCCGCCTCGAACTGCTTCAGGTCGGCTTCGGTCCACCAATTGTCGAGCTTGCCTTTGGCGTCGAACAGCGCGCCGGACGCATCGAACGAGTGGCTGATCTCGTGGCCGATCGTGCTGCCGATGCCGCCGTAATTCGCCGCGTCGGACGCCTTCGGGTCGAAGAAGGGCGGCTGCAGGATGGCGGCCGGAAAATTCAGCGCGTTCTGGACCGGCAGATTCACCGCGTTCACCAGCTGCGGATTCATGTGCCACTCGGTGCGGTCAACCGTGTGGCCGAGCTGCTTCAGCCGCGACTGCAATTCGAACAGTTCGGCGCGCACATGATTGCCGACCGCGTCGCCGCGCACGACTTCGAGTCCGCCATAGTCGCGCCATTTGTCGGGATAGCCGACGCCGACATAAAGCGTCGCCAGCTTGGCCTTGGCCTGCGCCTTGGTCGCCGGCGTCATCCAGTCGAGCTGGTCGATGCGCTTGCCGAAGGCGGCGACGATGTTCTGCACCATCTTCTCCGCCGCGACTTTCGCTTCGGGCGGGAAGTATTTCGCAACGTAGAACTGGCCGACCGCTTCCCCCAGCGCCGCGTCGGTGGCGACGACTGCGCGTTTGGCCCGGGCGCGCTGTTTCGGCGTGCCGCTGACGGCGGTGCCGTAGAAGGCGAAGCGCTCGTCGGCAAACGCTTTGGGCAGGTAGGTCGATTCATGGTCGAGCAGGTGGAAGGTCAGAAGATCCTTCCAGACCTCGACCGGCTCGCTCGCGACCAGCGCCGACAGGCGGGTGAAGGCGCTCGGCTGCCACACGATGAAATCGGCCTGCGCCGCGAGATTCGCGGCCGTGAAGTACGCGTCCCAATCGAGGCCCGGTGCCTTGGTCGCGAACTCTTCGCGCTTCCAGCGATTGTTCGCCTTGCTGACGTCATGCGACTCCTGCGCCGTCCAATGCGCTTTCGCGATCTTGGTCTCGAGGTCGAAAATCGCGTCGGCCTTGTTCGCCGCATCCGCGATTTTCGCCAGGGTCAGCAGGTTGGCGATATGCGCTTTGTATTTGGCGCGCAGATCGTTCATGCGCGGCGAGTCGGCGAGATAGTTGGTGCGCTCGGCCATGCCGATGCCGCCCTGCAGCAGGTAGGCGCCGTATCTGGTCGGGTCGGCGAAGTCGGGTGCGACCCACAGGCCGAACAGATTTTCGGTGTGGTAGTTCGTCATGTTGAGCGGATCGACGTCGTGCCGCAGCGTCGTGCCCAGCGCCGCCGATAGCGACTTGCGATCGCTGATGGCGGCGAAGCGCTGCAGTTGCGGCTCGAGCGCTTTCAACCCGGCCGCTTCGATCGCCGTCTCATCCATGAAGCTGCCGTAGGTATCGGCGATCTTGCGTTCGTTGCTGCCCGCAGGCGCGTCGGCCCGCATTCCTTGAATCAGCGCGACGGTGCGCTCCTGACTCGCCTCGTTGAGATCGGCGAAGATGCCGAGCGAGTTGCGGTCGGCCGGAATCTCGGCCGACTTCATCCAGGCGCCGTTGGCGTAGCGGTAGAAATCGTCGCCCGGTTTCACGGTGCGATCGATGCCGCTCAGATCGACCCCGTGATGGTCGGCGGCGTGCAGGGCCGGGGCGAACGCAAGAACTGCGACGGTGGCGGCCAACAGAAAAACGCGCGAACGAGTGGAAACCATGTGGGTCGGGTCCGAAGCGTCAAAGCAAGGCCCGCAGTAGGGCGTTCCGGCCGCCGCCGCTCAAGCGGCTACGTGGTGACGAAGTATGACCCGCGGGAAGGCGCGTCCTGCCTGCAAGCGCGCGCCTGGTCCTGGTCCGCAGGCGTCGCGCACTGCAGCAACGTCGGATGCCGAATCTTCGTCGGCTGATCCCGATGAGTCAGGCCGTTCGCGCGCGCCGCGCCGAATCCGACACGCTACGGCGTCACGACGATCGTGCCGGTCATGCCCAGCATCGGATGCAGCGTCTCGGTGCATTCGAGGTCGTACGTATCGGCGCGCGTCGACACCAGATCGATCTGCACGCGCTCGCCCGGCTTCAGCGTGACGCCGTCGCTGCCCGGCTTCGCCCCGCCCGGCTTAACCACCGACTGGGCAAAGAAGCCCGGCGCCACGAAACGGTGCTCGACCGATCCGGTATTGATCAGCACCAGCGACACGGGCCTGGCCGTGGCGAAGCGCAGCGTCTCGGGACGAAAATGGAACTCGTCGAGCTGCACTTCGACCGGCGTGGCCTTGGTCCAGTCGACGGCGCCGACCGCGGCCGGGGCGCTCAGGTTGGCGGCCGGCTTGGTCGCACAAGCGGCGACGGCGAAGGTCAGGAGGAGAGCGGTCAGGCGCATGGGAGATGGTTCGCAGCCGTGGGCCGGTGGTTACTGGGGCGCCTTGGCGGCGCCGGTGACCCGCCAGACCTTGTTGCCGACATCGTCAACGACCAGCAGCGCGCCGGTGCGATCGATCGCCACGCCGACGGGCCGGCCCAACGCTTTTTCGTCCGGCGACAGAAATCCGGTCAGCACGTCGACCGGCGGGCCGCTCGGCTGGCCGTTGGCGAACGGCACGAAGATCACTTTGTAACCGCTGCGCGGCTTGCGATTCCACGAACCGTGCTGGCCGACAAAGGCGCCCTGCGTGAACGGCGCCGGCAGCGCCGTGCCGGTGTTGAAGGCCAGGCCGAGTGACGCAGTGTGCGCGCCCAGCGCGTAGTCGGGCACGATCGCCTTCTGCACCAGTTCGGGATTCTGCGGATTCACGCGGTCGTCGACATGCTGGCCGTAATAGCTGAACGGCCAGCCATAGAAGCCGCCATCCTTCACCGAGGTCATGTAGTCGGGCACGAGATCGCTGCCGAGTTCGTCGCGCTCGTTCACGGCGGCCCATAACGCACCGTTCAACGGCTCCCAACACAACCCGTTCGCGTTGCGCAGACCCGAAGCAAAGATGCGGTGCGCGCCGGTCTTGGGGTCGATCTCCCAAATCGCTGCGCGGCCTTCTTCTGCCGGCAGCCCGTTCTCGGCGACGTTGCTGTTCGATCCGACGCTGGCATAGAGACGCGCACCGTCGCGGCTCGCGGTCAGGTCCTTGGTCCAGTGATGGTTGATCGTGCCGGCGGGCAGATCGACGATCCTGGTGCCCGGCGCGGTGATTTTCATCTGCCCGTCTTCATAGGGGAAACGCACCACCGCATCGCTGTTGGCGACGTAAAGATCGTGGCCGACCAGCGCCATTCCGAACGGCGAATTCAGGCCTTCGAGAAACACGCTCTTCACTTCGGCCACGCCGTCGCCGTCGGCGTCCCGTAACAGCGTGATGCGGTTGGCGCTGGGCGTTCCGGCGCCGGCCTTGGCCATCAGCTTCCGCATCACCCAGCCCCGGATGCCCTTGGCATCGTCCGGCTTGGGCGGCGCGTTGGTCTCGGCCACCAGCACGTCGCCGTTGGGCAGCACGTGGAGCATGCGCGGATGGTCGAGCCCGCCGGCGAATTCGCGCACCGCCAGCCCGCTTGCCGGGACCGGCGTCGCGCCGGCCGGCCAACCTTGTGCGTCGGCGATGTTCACGGTCGGCAGCAGCGTCTTGTGCGGCGGCGGCAGGACCGGACTCTTGCCGTAGCCGCTTTCAACCGGCTGCGTCGCCTGCTCGCCGCAGCCGGCGAGCACCAGCGGGATCACCAGGATTGCAGCGATTTGAATCTTCATCGTGGTGCGAACGGAACCGCCGGTCCCCAGTTCCGCCACGCTCAGACGCGCTTGCTCATCCCCATCGAGTTGAGCGACGTGCGCAGCGTCTCGAGATAGATCGGCTTTTCCAGCAAGGCCGCGTTCAGGTGCTGCACCTGCGCCCGCAAGTCAGGCGTAGCGTTGCCGGTGATGAAGACGGTCCGAATACCAAACGTCGTCTGCAGCCCGCGCGCCAGCGTCAATCCGTCGACGCCGCTGCCCAGGTTGACGTCGATCAGCGCCAGGTCGATCGCGCGCGACCGGACCACCGCGAAGGCTTCATCGGCGGTATGGCGCGCGGCGCAACGGCAGCCGAGCTCTTCGAGCATCTCGAACAGCGTCAACGCGACTTCGGGTTCGTCTTCAACCAACAGAATGTTCACAGAGCCACATGTACTGCGAAAGATGGGCGCCACGTAAGCGCGGCGCTGTGCAGGGGTCAATGGCGGGTTCTTGCAGATCCGATCTCGTACAACTGCAATACGGCGATACAATCTGTGGACGCGTCCCAACCAACGTGACCTCCGCCGCGGATTGCTGGGCTGACGCGCCTGTTTGCCGGCGGCGCCCGGAGCCGTGATCTCGACGCACCACAGTCCGGCTGGTGAACGCGAGCAGACCATCTTGTCGAACGGCGGCGTCGGCGCGGGACGTGACGCGGTTTTCATCAAGTGATCAAATCCGAGCCGACGCGACTGCGCACCGTGCGCACCGTGGTTCGCGCTGGTGGGGCCGCTTCCCCGTCCAGCGTGCGTGCGCATGATGGCGCATGCGCACGCGACGCCAGCCGGATCAGCTTTCAGGCGGCGAGACGTTCGATTTCGGCCTTGGCCGCGTCCATCGCCTGGATGCGCAGCTCCGGACTCATCGCGACGCCTTCGGCGCGTACGATTTCGATGTCGGTGATGCCGAAGAAGCCCAGCACCGCACGCAGGTACGATTCCTGGTGATCCAGCGCCTCGAAGGCGGTGCCGACATATTTGCCGCCGCGTGACGACACGATGATCACCTTCTTGCCGCCGGCCAGACCGACCGGACCGGCCTCGCTGTATTTGAAGGTACGGCCCGCCTGCGCGATGCGGTCGATCCAGGCCTTGAGCTGGGTCGGCACCGAAAAATTATACATCGGCGCACCGATCACCACGATTTCGGCGGCGAGGAATTCCTGAATCAGCTCTTCGGTGAAGTCGAATTCAGCGCGCTGCGTCTCGTTCGCCTGGGCGCCCAGCTTCAACACCTGAATCAGCGCGCCGTCAAAATGCGACGGCGGACGCGCGCCCAGATCGCGGTGGCTGACGACGACGTTCGGGTTCGACACCTTGAAGGCCTGGGCGATGTTCCGGGTCAGCTCACGCGAGACCGAGGCTTCGCCAAGCGGGCTCGAATCGACCTGCAGCAACTTGATCTGGGCAGTCATTGGGAGAGGCTCCTGTCGGCCGGCGGGGTGCCGGTCTCTGTTCGCCCAACTAGATATTCCTGGAACGATGTTGCGATTAGACGGCGATTTTCGCACTGTCCGTCCTACCCATAGGACGATGACCGAGGGGGCCATGCAGGATTTCAACGACCTTTTCTATTTCGCCCAGGTGGTCGAGCGCGGCGGCTTTGCCGCCGCCGGCCGGGCGCTGGGGGTCCCCAAATCCAAGCTCAGCCGCCGCGTCGCGCTGCTCGAAGAACAGCTCGGCGTTCGGCTGCTGCAGCGTTCGACGCGAAGATTTGCGGTGACCGACGTCGGCCAGACGTACTTGGTCCATTGCCAGGCGATGGTCGCCGAGGCGAGTGCGGCGCAGGAAGCGATCGACCGCACCCGTGCCGAGCCGCGCGGTCAGGTGCGGGTGAGCTGCCCGTTCATCCTGGTCGAACCGATCATGCCGGTGATCAACGGCTTTCTCGCCGACTATCCGCGGGTGCAGCTCAATATCGAGCGCACCAACCGTCGCGTCGATGTGATCGAAGAAGGATTCGACATCGCGCTGCGCGTGCGCAACGAACCGCTCGACGACAGCGGCCTCGTCATTCGCCGCCTGCAGCAACACGAGCAGGTGATCGTGGCGGCGCCGTCGCTGCTGGCGCGCGCGGGAACGCCGGTCACGCCGGATGATCTGTTGCATTTCGACAGTTTCGACATGAGCCGCGCGACCGGCGTCCATGTCTGGCGCCTGCGCGGCCCGGACGGCACCGAACGCGTGCTGAGCTTCTCGCCGCGGCTCGTCACCGACGACATGCCGACCTTGCACGCGGCGGCGCGCGCCGGCATCGGCATCGTGCAGCTGCCGCTCGTCCTGGTCAGAGACGATGTCGAACGCGGCGCGCTGGTACGGTTGCTGCCCGAATGGACCATGCCCGCGGGCATCCTGCATGCGGCGTTTCCAACCCGCCGCGGGCTGGTGCCGGCGGTTCGCCTGTTCCTCGACCGGCTGGTCGAGCTGCTGGCGAGGCCGTGCTGACGGAACCCTGCGGCCGCTGCGGTCCTTCACTGGCGAACGAAGGAGAGTTTCGATGTTGTTGGGTGGCGGCCGCGAAAGCCAAAATGTCGAAGATCGCCGCGGCGGCAGTGGCGTCGGGCTGATCGGCGGCGGCCTCGGCACCCTCGCCATCGTGCTGATCGGCTGGTTCCTCGGCGTCGATCCCAGCCTGCTGCTCGACATGGCGCAGCAGGGCGGATCGAGCGTGCAGAGCAGCGCACCGGCGCGCCCGGCCGGCGAGGAATTCAAATTCGAAAAACTGGTTCTGGCCCGGACCGAGGATACGTGGAGCCAGATCTTCCAGCAGATGGGCCGCACCTATCATCCGCCCAAACTGGCGATCTTCGACAATGCGATTCCGTCGGGTTGCGGCATCGCGCAACCGGTGACCGGCCCGTTCTACTGTCCGCGCGACCAGCATATCTATCTCGACACCGACTTCTTCAACGAACTGTCGTCGCGCTTTGGCGTGAAGGGCGATTTCGCCAAGGCCTATGTGCTCGCGCACGAGGTCGGGCATCACGTACAGCACGAACTCGGCCTGCTCGACGAAAACGTCGCGCGCAGCTCGGGCGCGCAAGGCATGTCGGTGCGGACAGAGCTGCAGGCCGACTGCCTCGCCGGCGTGTGGGCGGTGCGCAGCGACCGCCAACGAAAGCTGTTCGAGCCGGGCGACATTGAATCCGGCATTCATGCCGCCGCCGCGGTCGGCGACGACCGGCTGCAGCGCAGTGCCGGACGTCAGGTGACGCCCGACGCCTTCACGCACGGAAGTTCAGCCCAGCGCGTGCGCTGGTTCCGGCGCGGCGTCGAAACCGGCGATCTGCGCGCCTGCGATACGTTCCACGCGCAGCAGCTCTGAAGCGCGCTTCTAAAGCATGAGCCGATCCAATTGGATCGGATCAGCAGGTTGTTGAAAAATGCAGCACGGTTCTGCGGAGAATCTTCTTCCTCAGAGATCGAATATTTACTCACAGAGAACGCAGAGAACGCGGAGAACACAGAGGGACTGCAACGACCGATCACTCCGACCAAACTCGGTTTTGGCCTGACGCGCGCAAAGCGCGCGTCAGGAGATCAATCGAGGCCGATGCGTGTCGCGCCACAACGACGGATACCTCTGTGTTCTCTGTGTTCTCTGTGATGAAATCTCTTACGAACGCATGCAGCGCGGCTGCGGCACGATTTTCAGCAGCCCGCTAGTCGCGGCGGCAACCTGCCTTTGCGTTGGCCGCGATGAAACGCGCATTCCATCTGCACGCGGTGCGCAAATTCGTGCATCCGGTGCGACCGCGGGAGAAAGAGACTGGCCGAGTTCGCCGTGCATGAAAGAAAACGAGGTTCGCGGGATGGTCGCGCCCGGGCCCCGGGCCTCGCCGCCATTGCCTCCCTGGCGATTCCTGCCGGCTGGTACGGGCTCTACAGCGCCGGTCTTCTCGACGATCGGTCGATCGCCGGGCTGCTCGCCGCAACGGTGCTGGCGGCGCTGGCCCTGCGGCGCTTCCTGCGCGCACCGGCGGCGGCGCTGTTCGCTTCGTTGATGGTGGCGGCGTTCCTCGCTTTCGACACGCACCGCGCGACCTGGTTCGACGGCCCGCTCGAAGAGCATGTCGTGGTCGAGGGCGACGCGGTCTATCTGCTCGAACCGATCACGCGCGCGACGCCGGCGCAGCTGCGCATGACGCTCGACGCGTATCCCGCGATCCGGCGCGTCGAGCTCGGCAGTGAAGGCGGCAATGCCATGGCGGGCGTGCAGCTCGCCCGGCTGATTCGTGCGCGGGGCCTGGTCACCGAAACCGCGCCCGACTTTCTCTGCCAGTCGGCCTGTACCTACGCCTTTATCGGCGGCGTGCAGCGCGTCGCGGCGCGCGGCTGCCCGCTGCGCTTTCATGCCGAAGGCGGCGCCCGGCCGGTGATCGCCGCGATGATGACGCGCATCCATCACGCCGTGCTCGACCTGCCGCCGCGGCTTCGCGCCGAGATCCGCGCTACGTCCTCGGCCGGCCCGCTGCTGCGAATCGATTCGACGCAGCTGCGCGACCGCGACGCCTATGTCACCCGGATCGATCCGTCCCGTCCGGCCCAGGCATGCCGGGACTGACGACTTCGTCCTCCGCGGCGAAGCTGCTGCGCGTCACGGCTGCGCCAGCGACGCGAGAACCAATTCGGCGATGCGCGCGTGCAGCGTGCTGGTGGGATGGACCGGATCCCAGAACAGATGCGTCGCGCAATCGTCGCCGCTCGAACGGCACGGCACGATCAACTCGCGAATTCCGAATCGATCCGGCTCGGCCCAGACCTGTTCGAGCAGCGCGAAAACGTCCGGCCGCACCAATCGCGCGCCGGTGCTGCGCGCGATTCGCGCCAACCCCGCCGTGACGCGCGCGTCGAAGGCGCGCCCAAGCATGCGCGCCGCGTCGGGCCATTCGCCGTCGGTGGCGCGTGCTTCGGGCGTGTGGCCGATATCGGGCAAGGTCGGCACCACGATGGTGCGCGCGCCGGCGCGCGCCAGGCGCTCGACGATGCGCAGCAGAACGTCGGCCGCTTGCCGCATCAGGCGCTCGCGGCCCGCCTGGTCGGGCACCGCGGAGGCTGCGCGCACGTCGTTGCCGCCGGCCCAGATCAGAACCAGCGCGTCGGCGGGCAGCCGCTCCTTGAAGCGGACCAGCAGGAGATCGGTCTGGCCGAGCAGGTCGGTGGCGGCATCGCGCGCCAGCCGCGCGCCGCCGACCGCGAAATCGGTGCCGTCTTCGATCGAGGGTTGCAGCCGCAGCGAATAGGCGGCGGCGACACGCTCGGCCCAAATCGGGCCGTCGCTGAATCGCGCTACATTGCCGACGTCGCTGAAACTGTCGCCGAGCACGATGACGGCGCCGGGCGGCGTGGCGGCCATCGCCGTTCCGGCGACGAGCAGCGCCGCGACCAGCACGGCGCGCATCACGAGTGACATCGATCTCATCCCCATCCAACGCGACCAGCGTGTTCTCGTTCGGCGTCGCCCGCGTTCCGCGGGCGACGAATGCACGGTTTTCCAACCGCCCGGCCGGCGGCGCGTTCCGCGCCGGTCTTTCCGCCCGGGGGATTGCGCCGCGTCGCTGCGGATCTAGATGGCTGCGCGGACGACTCTTCCCCGCGTCAGGCTCGCACATGATCCCGTTTTCCGTTCTCGATCTCGCACCCGTGCCAGAGGGCAAGACCGTGCGCGACGCGTTGCGCAACACGATCGACCTGGCGCAGCACGCCGAAGGCTGGGGCTTCCACCGCTATTGGCTGGCCGAGCATCACAACATGCCCGGCATCGCCAGCGCCGCGACCGCGGTCGCCATCGGCGCGGTGGCGTGCGCAACGCGCACCATGCGCGTCGGCGCCGGCGGCATCATGCTGCCCAATCACGCGCCGCTGATCATCGCCGAACAATTCGGCACGCTCGAAGCGCTCTATCCCGGCCGCATTGATCTCGGTCTCGGCCGCGCGCCCGGCACCGACCAGCGCACGGCGCAGGCGTTGCGCCGCGACCTCGCGACCAGCTCGGAGCGTTTTCCGCAGGACGTGCTTGAATTGCAGGCGCTGCTCGGCCCGGTGCAGGAAGGACAAGTGATCCGCGCCTTTCCCGGCGCCGATTCCAACGTGCCGTTGTGGCTGCTCGGCTCCAGCCTGTTCAGCGCCCAGCTCGCCGCGGTACTCGGCCTGCCCTTCGCCTTCGCGTCGCATTTCGCGCCCGAGGCGATGGAGCAGGCGGTCGAGATCTATCGCGCGCGCTTCCAGCCGTCGGACCAGCTCGACCGTCCCTATGTCATGCTGGCGCTGAACGTGATCGCGGCCGACAGCGACGACGAGGGTCGCCGCCTGTTCACCTCGCAGCAGCAGGCTTTCCTCAACCTGCGCCGCGGCGTGCCGGGAAAACTGCCGCCACCGATCGCGCGGATCGAAGACGTCGCATCGCCAGCCGAGATGCAGATGATCGGCAGCGCGCTCGCCTGTTCGGTGGTGGGATCGCCGGCGACGATTCGCGCCGGCATCGCCGACTTCATTGCGCGCCACCGTCCCGACGAGCTGCTCGTCACCGGCATGATCCATGAGCACGCGGCACGGCTGCATTCGTTCGATCTGGCGGCGCAGGCGCGCGGCTGGCTCGCCGACGACCGGCCCGAAGCTGCGGCCGGATAGCGATCAATTTGATCGGGTCAGGCTTTAGTCGTGAACACGGGCGGGAAAACGCAGCATGATCTGCGTGCCCGGCCCGCGCAGCTCGAAGCTCGCATCGAGTTGCCGGGCGAGCGCGGTGACGACGCGCATGCCGAGCCCGCTGCTGCGCCCCGGATCGAAACCCTCGGGCAGTCCTCGCCCGTGATCGGCGAGGCGCAATTCGAGCATCTGGTCTTCCATCCGCGTCAGCTTGATATCGACGACGCAATCGGCGCCGGCCGGATAGGCGTGCTTGGCTGCGTTGGTGACCAGCTCGTTGACGATGACCGCGACCCAGATGGCGCGATCGGTTTCGATGAACAGGCCGGGCGCGGCCTCGATATGCACGTGGCATTGGCTGGCCGCCGCCGCGACGCTCTGCCCAAGGTCGCGCAGATATTCGCCGAGATCGACGGTGCGAACGTCGTCGGTCTTGTAGATTCGGTCATGCACCAGCGCGATCGCGACAATGCGGGCCGAGGCTTCGTGCAAGGCGTCGCGGACGTCGTCGCTGGCGGTCGCCGTCGCCTGCAGGTTGAGCAGGCTGGCGACCAGCTGCAGGCTGTTTTTGACGCGGTGATTGACTTCGTGCAGCAGCAGATCCTGGCGGGCCACCGACAGTTCGAGCGCCTGCTGGTAATTGCGGCGCTCGATCGCCATGCCGAGAATGTTGGCGGCGCCCTGCAGGAAGGCGAGATCGAGGTCGTGGAACTCGTCGCCGTCGCGGCTGTCGACTTCGAGCACGCCGAACGGCGCACCGTCGCCCTGCAGGATCACGTTCATCGCGCGCCGGATGCCGTGCTCGACCAGCAGCGTCGGCGTGCGGAAGCGCTGCTCGTGTTCGAGATGGTTCGAGATCACCGGCAGTCCCGTGTGCAACGCGAACCCGGCCGGCGAGTCCAGATCGGCACCGATCTTGGCGACGCCGACCACGCCCGCGCCCCAACCGACTCCGGCGCGGACCAGCAGCTTGCGTTCCTGCGGCAGGAGCTCGAGCACTTTGCAGTAGCGGCACAGCAGCCCTTCGGCGACCAGTCGCGCCGCGGCGTGCAGCAACTCGTCGAAGTCGGCGCGCTGCAAGGCTAACACACCAAGTTGCGCCAGCAGCTCCTGTTGCCGCAGCCGGTACTGTAGTTCGCGGTCGGCGGGAACCGGGATCTGTTCGGGCGAGGTCTCTACGACCGCATCTTGGATCACCGACGACACCCGCGCACGCTAGCACGCGGCCCGGCAATCGCCTGCATGGACTCTGCTGCGGCATCGGCGACGTTTCCACATCGGCCGCGTCTTGCGCTCGAGATTATGCGAGCGATCTTCAGGCGCGCGCCTGGTTTTCGCGCCGTTACACCGGCGGCGGGTTGCGCTCGAACTGACGCTGATGCCAGTAGGGATAGGCCGGCGTCACGTTGCTGGCGTCGTCGAGCTTTTTGATCTGCTCGCCGGTGAGCGACCAGCCCACCGCACCGAGATTCTGGCGCAGCTGTTCTTCATTGCGCGCGCCGATCACCACCGTCGAAACGGTCGGCCGCTGCAGCAGCCAGTTGATCGCGATCTGCGGAATCGTCTTGCCGGTTTCCTTGGCGATCGCATCCAGCGCGTCGACGACGCGATAGAGCAGCTCTTCGTCGACCGGCGGACCATACGACGCGGTCGCGTGCAGCCGGCTGTCGGCAGGTACCGCAACACCGCGACGGATCTTGCCGGTCAGGCGGCCCCAGCCGAGCGGGCTCCAGATGACGCCGCCGACGCCCTGGTCGAGACCGAGCGGCATCTGTTCCCACTCATAGTCGCGCCCGATCAGCGAGTAATAAGCCTGGTGCGCAACATAGCGGGCATAGCCCTGGCGTTCGGACACCGACAGCGCCTTCATCAGATGCCAGCCGGAAAAATTGGAGGCGCCGATATAGCGGATCTTGCCCGCCTTGATCAGCGTGTCGAGGGTGGAGAGCACTTCTTCCTGCGGCGTCTGGGCATCGAAGCCGTGCAACTGCACCAGATCTATATGGTCCGTGCCCAGGCGCTTCAGTGCCGCATCGGTGGCTTGGAGAATATGAAAGCGCGAAGAACC
>JAQGIE010000128.1 GCA_028291365.1 Rhodospirillales bacterium | reverse complement strand
CCGGCCGCTACCCTCCCCGACGGTTTCGCCTGTCGCGACGAGTTGATCTCGCCCGACGAGGAGCGTGCGCTGGCCGAACGGATCGCCGCGCTGGACCTGAAGCCGTTCGAGTTTCACGGCCATCTCGGCAAACGGCGCGTGGTGTCGTTCGGCTTTCGCTATGACTATGCGCGCCGCTTCGTACAGGAGTCGCCGCCGATCCCCGATTTCCTGCTCGATCTGCGCCAACGCGCCGCTGAATTCGCTTCGGTGCCGGCCGACGGGCTGCAACAGGTGCTGATCAACGAATACGCGCCCGGCGCCGGCGTCGGCTGGCATCGCGACAAGCCGGAATTCGAGGACGTGATCGCGGTGTCGCTGCTGGCACCGTGCCGCCTGCGCTTCCGGCGCAAGCACGGCGCGAGGTGGGAGCGCCTGTCGCACCTGGTGCAGCCGCGCTCGGCCTATGTGCTGCGCGGGCCGGCGCGACACGATTGGGAACACAGCGTGCCCGAGGTCGAGGCGCTGCGCTATTCGGTGACGTTCCGGAATTTCACCCGACCGCAGTGAGCGCCGCGCAACGAAATTTTCCCGAACGCCAAACGTACAAACAGCGGGCGCGGCTGCCGATAATCGCGACGCGACCGCCCCATGCACCGATCTTGTGCAGCTGATCGATTCCTGGCGCGCGAGCGCCGCTTGCGCGGGCGGCCGCAACGACGAACAGCGCGGAAATGCACGGCAGCTTGCATGGCACGCTGCTTGCGATCGGCCCCTTTCGACATACGCGCGGGCGAAAGGAGTTGGGCATGGCAGTTCCGGCACAAGCAACCAAGGACGGCATCGGGGGCCGCTGGCTGCAGCTGATCGTGGGCGTGATCGCGATGATGTCGATCTCCAGCCCGCAATATGTGTGGACCTTGTTCGTGAAGCCGCTGCAGGGCGCCACCGGTGCGTCGCTGCCGGCGCTGCAGATCACCATCTCGCTGCTGATCGTGCTGCAGACCTGGCTGTCGCCGCTGCAAGGCGCGCTGATCGAACGGTTCGGTCCGCGGCGGCTGGTGCTGGTCGGCTGCGCCTTGTCCGGACTTAGCTGGGTCACCGCCTCGTTCGCCGACAATCTGGTGGAATTGTACCTGACCTACGGCCTGTTCGGCGGCATCGGCACCGGCATCGTCTATGTCGGCATCATCGGGCAGATGGTGCGCTGGTTTCCCGACCGGCGCGGCTTCGCGGCCGGCATGGTCGCGGCCGGCTATGGTTTCGGCGCGATCCTCACCACCTTTCCGATTTCCGACATGCTGCAGACCGCCGGCTATCAGCGCACGATGCTGGTGTTCGGGCTGATCCTGGGCGCGGTCGGCGTCGCCGCCGCCAGCCTGATGCGCTCGCCGCCTTCGGGCTGGATGGCGTTGTCGGCAGCGGTGCGCAACAGCGCGGTCGACGTGCCCAGCCGCACCATGCTGCGCACGCCGGTGTTCTGGCTGCTGTTCGCCATGATGACGATGATGTCGACCGGCGGGTTGATGGTGATCGTGCAGTTCGCCACTTTCAGCCGCGAATTCGGCATCGACGACAAGGTGATGGTGTGGGGCTTTGCGGCGCTGCCGCTGGCGCTCAGCATCGACCGCATCACCAACGGACTCACGCGTCCCTTCTTCGGCTGGGTGTCCGACCGTATCGGGCGCGAGAACACCATGGCCATCGCCTTCATCGGCGAGGCCGCGGCGATCACGCTGATGCTGTATTTCCGCGACATCCCCGTCGCCTATGTGCTGCTGTCGGGCGTCGTCTTCTTCGGCTGGGGCGAGATCTTCTCGCTGTTTCCGTCGATCCTCACCGACACGTTCGGCACCAAATACGCGACCAGCAATTACGGCTTCCTCTACATGGCGCAGGGCATCGGCTCGGTGCTGGGCGGCCCGATCGCCGCGTCGATCCACGATTCGAGCGGAAGCTGGCTGCCGGTGTTCGGGCTGATCGTGATGATGGATCTGACCACCGGCCTGCTCGCGCTGTTCGTGCTGAAGCCGATGCGGCGCGGGCTGCGCAGCAGCGCCGAGGCGCCGGCGCTCGCCACGACCTGACGCGGTCAACGTTCCCTCCCAACTCGCTCCGGCATCCGGCTTCGGCCAGGATGCCGGAGCGATTTTTTTGTCGAGCACACGCATGCTGAACACGCCAAGAAGCCTGCGCGGCATGGTGACCGCGCCGCATCACCTCGCGTCCGAGGCCGGGCTGCGCGTGCTGCGCGACGGCGGCACCGCGATCGAAGCGGTGGTCGCGACGGCGGCCTCGCTCGCCGTGGTCTATCCGCACATGACCGGCATCGGCGGCGACGGGTTCTGGCTGATCGCGGCACCGGGCGAAGCGCCGGTCGCGATCGATGCATGCGGCGGTGCTGCCGCTGCGGCCGACCTCGCCTGGTACCGCGCCAAGGGCGTCGCATCGATTCCGTGGCGCGGGCCGCTCGCCGCCAATACGGTCGCGGGCACGATTTCGGGCTGGCAGGCGGCGCTGGCGATCTCGCACGGCTGGCAGGCGCCGCAAACGCTGTCGCGCCTGCTCGAAGACGCGATCTTCCAGGCCGAGCAAGGTGCCGTCGTCACCGCAAGCCAGGCGGCGCTGACGCGCGCCAAGCTCGACGAGCTGCGCGACGTGCCGGGTTTCGCAGCGCAGTTCCTGCCCGGCGGCGCACCACCCGCAACCGGCACCGTGCTGCGCCAGCCGGCGCTGGCGGCGACGTTGCGAAAACTCGCCGACGCCGGCCTGGCGGATTTCTATCACGGCACACTCGCGGCCTCGATCGCAGCCGACCTGGCGCGCGCCGGTTCGCCGGTGACCGCAGCCGATCTGGCTGCCCACAAAGCGCGGGTGGCGGCGCCGCTGAAAGCGCGGCTGCGCGACGTGACCCTGTTCAACCATCCGCCGCCAACCCAAGGCGTCGCCTCGCTGCTGATCCTCGCCATCTTCGAGCAGCTCGGCGTCACCGAGGCGGAAGGCTTCGCGTTCCTGCACGGGCTGGTGGAATCGACCAAGCAGGCGTTTCTCGTGCGCGACCGCGAGGTCGGCGATCCGGTGCATATGCGCGTCGAAGCCCAGGCGCTGCTCGAACCGTCGCACATCGACAGCCTGGCCAGACGCATCGATCCGACGCGCGCGCTGCCGTGGCCGTATCCGAGCCAGGCGGGCGACACGGTGTGGATGGGCGCGATCGACGACCAGGGCCGCAGCGCGAGTTTCATCCAGAGCGTCTATTTCGAGTTCGGCTCGGGCGTGGTGCTGCCCGAGACCGGCATCACCTGGCAGAATCGCGGCTGCTCGTTCCGCCTCGCCGAAGACGGCTGGAACGCGCTGAAGCCGGGCCGCAAGCCGTTCCACACGCTGAACCCCGCGATGGCGCGCTTCGATGACGGGCGCACCATGGTCTACGGCACGATGGGCGGCGAAGGACAGCCGCAGACGCAGGCCGCCATCTTCAGCCGCTACGCGCTGTTCGGGCAGGAGCTGCAGCAAGCGGTGACCGCGCCGCGCTGGCTGCTGGGCAAGACCTGGGGCGACGAAAGCGTGACGCTCAAGCTGGAGAACCGTTTCGACGGCGCGCTGGTCGACGCGCTGCGCCAAGCGGGCCACGTGGTCGAACTGCTGGAGCCGTTCACCAGCACGATGGGCCATGCGGGTGCGATCGTGCGCCACGCGAGCGGCGTGCTGGAAGGTGCGACGGATCCGCGGAGTGATGGTGCGGTGGCGGCGTGGTGAGAGTCCGATCACAAGCTGACTTCAGCGCGGGGCGCCGTCGCGCTTCAGGTGCGCGCAGACCTTCTGCTCATAGTCGTAGGCGGGACTCTCGATCTCGTTGAAGCGGGTCGCATAGAGGAGCGCGAAACGCTCGACGCCCAGCGTTTCGTATTGCTGCACATGCACGAGCTCGTGCGCCCACAGGCAGGGATTGGCGGCATCGTTGTCGCCGCGGAACACGATGATGTCGTCCACCGTCACCGCGGCCACATGCCCATTGCCGTTCATCAGCAGCGTCTGCAAGCCGGCGCCCGATCGCGCGTTGGTGGTGAAGCGAACCGTGGCGAGAAGGTCGGCCGGAAAATACGGCGCCAGCATCTGACGGAACTGCGGCGGCATCGGCCGGGCCGACTGCGCCGCCTCTGCATGTGCCTGCCGGATCGCGAGCACGAGTGTGGTGCGGGCCTGATCCAGCAGCGACTGCGCGACGTCCGGGGGGAGGCTCTGCAGCAAGCGCTGAATGGCGGCGGACGGGTCGGTGGTCGCGGAGCCGCGATCGGCGTCGAGCTGCGCCCGTGCCGCCGAGCTCGCAAGGCTGACCGCGACCAGAACGGCAACGAGCGAACGCATCGATTCTCCCTCGGCAGCCCGTCGGGCGTTCACCGGGAAACCACCGCGCGGGCCGCGGATGATCCCTGCCGCCGCAACGCGCCGCTGGTCTCTACGCCGGAAGCTTGTCGGCAAGAATTCCGATCTGGTGAATCTGCGGCGGCTTCTCGAACAGGTCGCCGGCCTTTTCCATCAATGCGGCCGCCACCTTGCCGTTGAGATGCGCCTGCCGCGCGACCTCGTCGTCGAACGTGTCGAAGATCGAGAAGGAGGACGGTCCCTCCTGAATGGCGAACCAGGTGATCGTGCCTGGTTCGTCCTTCACCAGGGCTGCGGCCGAACGCAGAAAGTCTGCGACTTCCTTCTCCTTCCCCGGCTTCGCGTGCAGCGAAACGTAAAGGGCAAATTTCGTCATCGGCTTTCTCCTGCCCGTCGGCCCGCGCCCGCGTAGCCAACATCCGTTCTTGCTCCGCGGTTCCTGCGCGTCCTGCGCGCGCACCAGACCCGCGACACGCGGCCTCGAAGTCGTGCTCCGGCAGCCGCGCACGACCTTTCTGGTGGTGCGCTGTTCAAGTGCGCGGATATTCGTTGAATGCGTCCATCACGCGCGCCGAGTAGACGAGTGCCGTCCCGGCATTGAGGGCAATGGCGACGCCCAGCGCTTCCGCGATCTCTTCCTTGGTCGCGCCATGCTTGATCGCGGCTTCAGTATGAACCGTGATGCAGCCGTCGCACCGCGTCGTGACGGCCACGGCGAGCGCGATGAGCTCGCGGACTTTCGCGCCGAGCAGATCCGTCTTCTGCCCGGCCGCGCTCAGCGCCATGTATCCCCTGACCGTGTCGGGGCTGAGCTGGCCCACTTCCTTCACGCCGGCCGCAAGCTGCGTGCGATAGCCGTTCCAATCGAGCATCATGTCGGTGTCCTCCATTGCGCGTGACCGATGGCTGGCGCGACCGGATCAGCGTCGCGGACGGCCCCTGCCCTTCGCCGTGCAGCGTGACGCTGTCTGGCGAGAGTCGACATAGGTTTTTCGCGCACGCCGGCAAATGGCAGCATGGCGCTCAGCGCCGACGGCGCAATTCGCTCCACAATTCGGCGCCGAGCCAGGCGAGGACTCCCAGCACCGCCAGCAGCGGATGCAGGCCGGTGGTAAGCGAACCTTGCAGCGCCACATCGCGCTGTTGCGCGGCTTCGATCTCAGCGGGCCGCGCGCGGTCGTCGCTGTTCATGTCGTCTTTGCCTCGATTTCACCCGGCCAGGCCGTTCGCTTCGAGCCGCGCATGTTCGTCACGCGCCCCTGCATCGGCCGTGCATCCGGCGGACGCCCGAACGGTCGCTCGAACCTAACGCGCCCGCCTCGTCGGAATAAGTGTCGTCGCGCGGCCCTCCCAGGAGGCGCAGCACGAGCCAAATCACCGGCGGCG
>JAQGIE010000126.1 GCA_028291365.1 Rhodospirillales bacterium | reverse complement strand
CCGATTACGTTCAGCAGGTCGCTGCCAGCGCACCTTTTGCAGTCACGGTCGACACGCAGCAGATGTCGCGGGGCAGCGCCTCCGCTGCCGACGGGCTGAGCCGGATGGCGCAGGTTGGTGACCTGCTCGGGCAGTTGCAGACCTTGGCGCAGCAGGCGATCACCAGCGGCGGCGATGCCAGCCTGAACGCGCAGTCGGCCGGCCTGCAGAGCCAGATCGGGACGCTGATCAACACCGCCGGCAGCGGGGCCGACAACCTGCTCACCGGCACCGGCGCGCAGGGCTACAACTATGTCGCCGGTTCGAAGCTCTATTTGCGCAGCACGGATCTCGGAACCAAGGTGACGAACGCACTCGCCGGGCTCGACCTGAGCACCGCGAGCGGCGCGCAGGCTGCGTACAATCTGATCACCGCGACGGTGCTGCCGTCCCTCGCCGACGCGCGCAGCTCGCTTACGAGCGACGCGCAGGCGCTGGATTCGGCGCGCGCTACGTTCGACCCGCGCACCGCCATCGACAACCAGTTCACCAGCATCGTGAACAACATCTCAACCCAGATCGCGACGGCGACGGTCGGGTCGAGCAATCTGCTGACCTCGGTGGCCGATACGCTCGTCTTCCTGAAGAGCTCGCCGGACATGTACGACATCAGCGGTCACGGCGAGTTCGACAGCCGGGTGACGCAGCCGTTGACGAGTGCGGTGGATGCGCTGCGGACCGGCGCCAGCCCGCCGACCACGGCGCTGCAGCAGGCCATCGACGCGCTCACGAACATTTCCATCGACCTGTCGGGCGATGCGAGCCGCATGCAGTTCGGAACCCAGTCGGTCACCGATCTCACGGCCCAGAAGAGCCAGGCTGAGCAAGCGCAGGTGACCACCCCGTATCAGGGCACCCGGGCCGCCAAATTGCTGGTCATGCAGTATCTCGCCCTGGCGCAGGATTCGGCCCCCAGCCAAGCTGCTTCGCTGGCCGATCTGTTGGGAGGCACCCCGAGCACCGATAACATCTTGAATTTGCTGGCCTGATCGGCCCCCGCCCCGCGACCTAGGCGCGGCTTGACTTCCAGGCCTCGGTCCGTATCTTCCGCGCTTCGTTTTCCGGCCCCACCAATCTGGTCTGGGGGCCGTTGGAGTAAGCGTTATGGCGAAGTCCTCGACCGTTCTGATCAAGCTGGTGAGCTCGGCTGGTACCGGCTTCTTCTATGTGAAGAAGAAGAACCCGCGTAAGGCGACCGAGAAGCTGTCGTTCAACAAGTACGACCCGAAGGTGCGCAAGCACGTCGCGTTCAACGAACAGAAGATCAAGTAAGACGTCCCTTTTACGGGGATGCCCAAAAGGCCGCCCTCGGGCGGCCTTTTGCGTCTCTATTCCCCGCTTTCGCGGGGAATGTCAGTCGCCGCCGGCCGCCGCCGCCGCCGGCTCGGCGCCGCCGGCCAGCTCGACCTCGACCCGGTCGCGGCCATTGCGCTTGGCGGCGTAGAGGGCGCGGTCGGCGCGACCGATCAGGTCGTCCACGCTGTCGCTCGGATCCGAAGCGATGGTCACGCCCAGCGAGGTCGTGAGCGGAATCGGCTCGTCGACCCCCTTGGCGGTCATCGGCGCGCCCGAGATCTGGGCCCGCAGACGCTCGGCCACCGCCACCGCCACGTCCAGATTGGTGTCGGGCAGGATGGCCACGAACTCCTCGCCGCCGATGCGGCCGGCGAGATCGAAGTTGCGCAGGCTGCGGCTGATTCGGCCGGCGAATTCGCGCAGCACGTCGTCGCCGGCGGGATGGCCGAAATTGTCGTTGATGCGCTTGAAGTGATCGATGTCGAGCAGCATCAGCGCGAACGGCTTTTTGCTTTCCTGGCTCTGCCGCAGCAGCCGCTCGAGATGCACCATCACGTAACGCCGGTTGTACAGCCCGGTCAGGCTGTCGGTCAGCGCCATCGAGAGGTTCGATTCGTAATTGACCAGCAAACGGTCCTGGTAGCGCTTCTGGCGCACCTGGCTGCGCACGCGCGCCATCAGCTCGTTGCGGTCGATCGGACGCAGGATGTAGTCGGTCGCGCCCAGCTCGAGGCCCTTGGCGACGCGCTTCAGATCGTCTTCGTGGGCCATCAGCAGGATCGGCGTCTGGCGCGTCTTGTCCTGGCTGCGCAGCTGCGAGCACAGGCGCAGCGAATCCTCACCCTCGAGATTGAGGCTCAGCATGATCAGGTCGAAGCTTTCGGCCTGCGTCATCTGCATCGCCGCGGCGCCCGACGGGGCGTGCGAAACCGTGTCCTGGTCGCGCGTCAGCGTGGTCACGACACGATCGCGGTCGAGGATCGAATCTTCGATCAGCAGGACATGCGCATGGTCGACCGCCTCGGCGCGCGCCGACAGCGGCGTCGCCATGCCGAACTGGTTCGACGTGTTCTCGCGCAGCTTCCACTGATCGATCGTCAGCTTCAGGCGGACCAGCGCGCGCACGCGCGCGAACAGCGCAACGTCATTGACCGGTTTGGTGAGGAAGTCGTCGGCGCCCGCCTCGAGCCCGCGCACGCGATTCTCGGCGTCGCTCAGCGCGGTCACCATCACGATCGGAATGTGCGCGGTCGCGGGATCCGACTTGATGCGGGTGCAGACTTCGAATCCGTCCATGCCCGGCATCATGACGTCGAGCAGGATGATGTCGGGCGGCGCCTGACGCACGACTTCGAGCGCCTGCGGGCCATTCAGCGCCGTGACGACTTCAAAATATTCGTTGGTCAGCTTCGCCGAGAGCAGCTTGACGTTCGGCAGCAGGTCGTCGACGACGAGAACTCGGGCCGACATGCGTCAGCGTCTCTCCTACGCTGGGCCGGAGCTAGTTCAGCCGGGCCGTTTCCCTAGCCCGTCCGGAAGCGTCTCAGGCGAGATACTTTTGGACGGTTTCGAGGAACTTGGTAACAGAAATCGGTTTGGCGATGTAGTCCTCGCAGCCGCCCTCCCGGATCTTCTCCTCGTCGCCCTTCATTGCAAAAGCCGTGACCGCGATCACCGGGATGTCGCGCAGGTGATCATCTTCCTTTAGCCATTTGGTCACATCCAACCCCGAGACCTCGGGCAGCTGGATATCCATGACGATCAGGTCGGGGCGGTGCTCGCGAGCAAGTTTCAGCGCCTCCATTCCGTCGCGCGTCTGCAGCGTACGAAACCCATGGGCTTCGAGGAGATCGTTGAAGAGCTTCATGTTGAGCTCATTGTCCTCGACGATGAGGACGGTTTTGGACATTGGGGGCTCTCCAGACTCCCGAGGCGGCACGAGCACCCCGCCAAGGAGCCAAGGCAGGGTGCAGCAGGATCGCCCGCCGGCCTTAAGGAACGGTTAGGATGGAAGCCGCTGAGATTCCAAGACTTTGCCGGGATTGCGGCAACCTGCGGCCGGTTTCGTTAACCGATCGCCGCAGCCGTTGCCCGAATTGCGGATCGCCGCGCCTGCTCGCCCACCCCGAACTGACCAGCCTGTCGATCGCGCATATCGACTGCGACGCGTTCTACGCCACGGTCGAAAAGCGCGAGAATCCCAGCCTGATCGACAAGCCGGTGATCGTGGGCGGCGGCCATCGCGGGGTCGTGTCGGCCTGCTGCTACGTCGCGCGCCGCTACGGCGTCCGTTCGGCGATGCCCATGTTCAAGGCGCTGGCGCTTTGCCCGCACGCCACGGTTGTACGGCCGCGCATGGACCTCTACGCCGAGGTCGGTCGGCAGGTCCGCGCCATCATGCGCGACGCCACGCCCCTGGTCGAAGCCCTGTCGATCGACGAGGCCTTTCTCGACCTCACCGGCACCGCCAGGCTGCATCGTGCCAGCCCGGCCGAGACGCTGGCCAAGCTCGCGCGGCAGATCGAAAGCGAGCTCAACGTCACGGTCTCGATCGGCCTCGCGCCCAACAAGTTCCTCGCCAAGATGGCGAGCGAGATCGACAAACCGCGCGGCTTCGCGGTGGTCGGGCGCAACGACGTTCGTGCCTTTCTCGATCCGCAGCCGATCCGCGCCGTGTGGGGCGTCGGCCCCAAGCTGGAAGAGAAGCTCACGCGCGACGGCTACACGACCATCGGCGATCTGTTCGCGGTCGGCCGCGAGCGGCTGGTGGCGCGCTACGGCAGCACCGGCCTGCATCTGTCCCAGCTCGCCGCCGGCGAAGATGCGCGCAAGATCGAACCCGACCGCGAATCCAAGAGCATCAGCGCCGAGACCACGTTCAACAACGATCTGATCGGCAGCGCAGCGCTCGAGGCCGAGCTTTGGCCGCTGGCCGAAAAAGTGTCGCGCCGGATGAAGCGCGAAGAGGTTGCCGCGCGCACCATCGTGTTGACGTTGCGCACGACCAATTTCCGTCGCTTCTCGCGCCGCATCGGCGTGACGCCACCGACGCAGCTGGCGACCGTACTGTTCGAAACGGCGCGAACACTGCTGGCGCCGCTGGCCGATGCCGAGCCTTACCGGCTGATCGGAGTCGGCGGCACCGATCTGATGCCGGCCGAAACCGCGGACACCGCCGACCTCGTCGATCCGACCCGCACCCGCACCGCCGCCGTCGAACGCGCGATCGACACGCTGCGTGCCAAGCACGGCAACGCGTCGATCACGCGCGGACGCGGCTTCAAGCCGGGGGGATGACGGAAATACGAGCGAAGACCGCCGGAGTCACACCCAGGCCTTGATCTCGTTGCGCAACGTGCCGATGCCGACGATCTCGGTTTCCATCACGTCGCCGGGCTTCAGGAACTCCGGCGGCTTGCGCGCATACCCGATGCCGGGCGGCGTGCCCGTCGCGATCACGTCGCCGGGCTGGATCTCCATGCCGAGCGACAGTTCCGACACGATGCGCGGCACTTTGAAGTACATCGCCTTGGTGTTCGCATCCTGCTTCACGACGCCGTTGACGCGCGTCATCAGGTGCAGATTGTCGTAGTCGATCGCGGCGGCCGGAACGATCCAAGGCCCCATCGGCCCGTGCCCGTCGAGGCTCTTGCCCTTGAACCACTGGCCGCCGTGCTTCTTCTGCTGAATGTCGCGCGCGGTCGTGTCGTTGATCACGGTGAAGCCGAACACATAATCCATCGCACTCGCTTCAGGGATGTTGCGCCCTCGTTTGCCGATCACGATGGCGAGCTCGCCTTCCCAGTCGATCAGGGTCGAGACGCTGGGATCGTAGGGAATCGGATCGAACGGCCCGTTTACCGTGCCCACCGCCTTGGTGAAGAACACCGGATGTTCCGGCAGTTCGGCGCCGCCCGGTCCCCGCAGCGCGGCCCCTTCCTCGAAATGCTCGAGATAATTCCAGCCGACCGCGTAGACGTTTCGCGTCGGCGACGGCAGCGGCGCGGTCAGGCGCACGTCGGCGAGCGCCAGCGTGTCGGCGTCGCCTTTCGCCAGCAGCGCACGGACCTCGTCAAGCGCGCGCGGACCGGCGGCGATCAGCGAGACCATGCTGTTGGGGTCGAACGTCAGCGTGCGGCCAGCCTTCTTGGCGGCGGCACCGACGTCGCAAATGCGGCCTGACGCGGTCAGCGCACCGACTCGCGGCGCGCCCTGGTCACGACGGAAGCTCAACAGGCGAGGCTGGTCGGCACTGCCGGGCGGTGCTGCGACGGCGGGACCGCTGACGGTTGCGGCAGCGACGGCGGCGGCACCAGCACCGAGTTTCAAAAAATCGCGGCGTGTTTCGGACATGTTTCCTCCCGATGTAGGCGCGAAGCGCCTCCTGCTTTTCGGGCATCACATCACGAAACGACGAAATCCGGGAAGCGCCTTCGGCGCTAAAAGCGCAAGCGCCTGCGGCGCTGCAAAACCCTAGACGTGGAAGCTCTCGCCGCAGCCGCAGCGGCCCTTCTCGTTCGGATTGCGGAACTCGAAGCGCGAATTGAACTTGTCGTCGACCCAGTCCATCTCGGAGCCGAGCAGGAACATGACGGCCTTGGGATCGATCAGGATCTTGACGCCCTTGTCCTCGACGACTTCCTCGAACTTCTTCACGTCGGTCGCGTATTCGACCTCGTAGGACATGCCCGAACAGCCGCGGCTCTTCACGCCGACGCGCAGGCCGATCACGCCGCCCTCGGCTTTTGCCATCAGCGCTTTCACGCGCTCGGCCGCGGCGTCGGTCAGGGTCAGTGCAGTGGGAAACGCCATTCGCGATTCCTCCTCAATACATGTTCAGTTGCAGCTTGGCCGTGTCGGCCATCCGCGACGGATCCCAGGTCGGATCCCATACCAGTTCGACATCGACCTCGCCGATGCCTTCGACCGCGCGCACCGCGTCCTGCACCATGCCCGGCATTTCGCCGGCCACCGGACAGCCGGGCGCAGTCAGGCTCATCTCGACCTTGGCGTTGTTGTTCTCGCCCAGCACGACGCGATAGATCAGCCCGAGTTCGTAGATGTTCACCGGGATCTCGGGGTCGTAGACCGTCTTCAGCTTGGCCTTGATCTCGGGCCACAACGGATGCTCGACGGGCGCCGCGATCTGCGGCGGCTCCATCATCGCGTCATCGTCGTGGGTCTGCTCGACGATGCTCACGTCGATACCTCGCTTGCCTGTCCGTCGATCGCGGCCTGCATCGTGTGCCAGGCCAAGGTCGCGCATTTCACCCGCATCGGATATTGCCGCACGCCCGCCAGCACCATCAGCCGATCGGCGGTGTCGTCGTCGAGCGCGTCGGGCAGCACCGCGCCCTCTTCGGTGCACAGCGCATGCACGCTTTCATACAGCGACTTCGCCTCGGCTTCGGTGCGGCCCTTCAACGTCTCGGTCATGATCGAAGCCGAGGCCGTCGAAATGGCGCAGCCCTGGCCCTGGAAGGCCGCGTCGCTGATGCGCCCGTCGCCGCCGATCGTCAGATAGACGTCGATCTTGTCGCCGCACATGGCGTTGTAGCCATGGCCGATCCGGTTCGCCTCGGCCGGCTTGCGCAGATTGCGCGGGTGCTTGCCGTGGTCGAGCACGATCTCCTGGTACAGGTCGCGAAGGTCGGAAACGTCGGTCATAGTTTCAGGATCCGCTTCACCGCGGTGACGCCGTCAACCAGCTGCTCCACGTCGACAGGATCGTTGTAGAGGCCGATCGAAGCACGCGACGTCGCCACCACGCCCAACCGGTCCATCAGCGGATGGGCGCAATGATGCCCGGCGCGAACCGCCACGCCCTGCTGGTCGAGGATCGTCGCCACATCGTGCGCGTGTGCGCCTTCGAGCGTGAAAGACAGGACGCTCGCCTTCTGCGCCGAGGTTCCCCACAAGGTCAGGCCGTCGATCGCCAGCAACCGCCGCGTCGCATCGGCGAGCAGCTCGTCTTCATGCGGGCCGATCCAGTCGAAACCGACCTGCTCGACATAGTCGATCGCCGCCGCCAGCCCGATCGCCTCGGTGATGGCGGGCGTACCGGCTTCGAAGCGATGCGGCGCCGGCTTGAAGGTGGTGCGCTCGAACGTGACGCGCTCGATCATGTCGCCGCCACCCTGGTAGGGCGGCATCGCGGCGAGGCGCGCACTCTTGCCGTACAGGACCCCGATGCCGGTCGGCCCGTACAGTTTGTGACCGGTGAAAACGTAGAAGTCGGGATCGAGCGCCTGCACGTCGACCGCCATGTGCTGCACCGCCTGCGAGCCGTCGATCAGCACCGCGGCATCGACCGCACGCGCCAGCCGCACGACTTCGCGCACCGGCAGCACCGTGCCCAGCGCGTTCGAAACATGCGCGAACGCGACCAGCTTGGTGCGCGGTCCGATCAAAGAGCGCGCATGATCGAGGTCGAGCGAACCGTCATCGTGGATGCGCACGACCTTGATCTCGGCGCCGGTCTCGGCCCGGATCAGCTGCCACGGCACGATATTGGCGTGATGCTCGAGCTCGGTGAGCACGATCTCGTCGCCGGCCTTGAGATTCTTGCGGCCCCAGCTGTGCGCGACGAGGTTGATCGCTTCCGTCGTGTTGCGCGTGAACACGATCTCGTCGGCCGAAGCGGCGTTGAGGAAGCGCGCGACGCGCGCGCGCGCAGCCTCGAACCGGTCGGTCGCGGCCTGGCTCAGCGCATACACGCCGCGATGGATGTTGGCGTAATCCTCGCGCTGGAAGCGGTTCATCGCCTCGATCACCTGCTCGGGCTTCTGCGCCGACGCCGCGGTATCGAGATACGCAAGGCGCTTGCCATGCACCTGACGCGACAGGATCGGAAAATCCTGCCGGATGCGCTCGACGGTTCGATTGACGCGCGTGTTGCGCGAACGCGGATCGATGCTTGCCAGGCTCATGCAGCGCTTCCATTCCCCGCCACAGCGGGGATCCAGGATTCATTCCGCATCATCGCGGGGAGTTCGATCATGTAGCCAACTCCCGCTGGTCGCGTGCCAGGCGGCCGGCCGCGAGGGCCAGCAGCGCGTCGCGCACCGTTTCGTCATCGACGCGCTCGATTGCCTCGGCCACGAAGGCCTCGACCAGCAGCGCGCGCGCCTCGTCGGCCGGAATGCCGCGGGCACGCAGGTAAAACAGCGCGTCTTCGTCCAGTCGCCCGGTCGTTGCACCGTGGCTGCACTTAACGTCGTCGGCGTAGATTTCAAGCTCGGGCTTCACATCGACTTCGGCGTCGCGCGACAGAAGCAACGCGCGGCTCAGCTGATAGCCGTCGGTCTTCTGCGCGCCCTGCTCCACCAGCACCTTGCCCTGGAAGACGCCGCGGCTGTGGCCGTCGAGCACGCCTTTGACCGTTTGCCGCGACGTGCCGTGCTCGGCGCCGTGCACGATGCGCGTGGTCGTATCGACATGGCTGTCGCCGCCGATCAGATAGGCTGCGTCCAATTCGACCTCTCCCCCGTCGCCGTCGATGCGCGCATCGCACTGGTTGCGCACGAGACGGCCGCCCAGCGTCAGCGTGAACGCGCGATACGACGCGTCGCGACCGACGCGCACCGCGCTTGTGACGATCCGGCGCGCCTCGCCCGCCGCCTGCACGCGCCAATGACGCAAGCGCGCACCCGTGCCCAGCGCAATCTCGGCGGTCAGGTCGACAAAACCTGCGCCGGCGCCCTCATGACGCTCGATGATCGTCGCCGATGCGTTGGCTTCGAGCACGACCAGCAAGCGCGGATAGGAAGCGACGCCGGGTCGCGCCGGCACCACCAGCTCGATCGGGCGCGTCAGCGCCACGCCAGTTGGCACGAACAGCACCAGCGCGTCGTTGGCGAGCGCGGCATTGAGCGCGACCAGCGCTTCGGTTTCGCTCGAGGCCAGCGTGCCCAGCAAGGCGCGGGCTGCAGCGGGCGCGTCCGCAATGCTGCCGAGATACACGCCGCCGGGCAGCGCGCCGACGCTGCGTTCGATCTTGGCGCCCAGCACGACGCGATCGGCGCCCGCGAGCAGCGCGGCGGGCAGCGGATCGTTGGCGCCCGGCGTCAGCGGCAGGTTCTCGATCGGCGCGAGGCTGGTGTATTTCCAACGTTCGGCTCGCGGCGTGGGGAAACCCAGCCGATCGAAATCGGCGGCGCCCTGCGCGCGCAACTGCGCCAGCGCGGCCGGCGCAGCGCCGGTGCGACGCTGTTCGTAATCCTGGCGGAGCGTCGCGCTCATGCTGCTGCCTCGCGCTCGCCGCCGAACTCGGCGTAGCCGTGCGCCTCGAGTTCGCGCGCCAGCTCCGGACCGCCCGAGCGCTGGATGCGCCCCTGCGCCAGCACGTGCACGCGATCGGGAACGATATAATCGAGTAGGCGCTGGTAATGCGTGATCACCAGCATCGAGCGGTTGGGATCGCGCAGCGCGTTGACGCCTTCTGACACGATCTTGAGCGCATCGATGTCGAGGCCGCTGTCGGTCTCGTCGAGAATCGCGAGCTTGGGCTCGAGCACCGCCATCTGCAGTATTTCGTTGCGCTTTTTCTCGCCGCCCGAGAAGCCGACATTGACGCCGCGCTTGAGCATGTCCTCGGTGATGCCGAGCGCCTTGGTCTTCTGGCGCAGCACGCGCAGGAACTGGATCGCGTCGAGATCGCTCTCGCCGCGCCCCTTGCGGATCGAGTTGAGCGCGGTGCGCAGAAAGGTGGTCGTCGGCACGCCCGGAATCTCGACCGGGTATTGCAGGGCCAGGAACAGGCCGGCGGCGGCGCGCTGCTCGATCTCGAGCGACAGAAGATCGACACCGTCGAGCTTCACCGAGCCGCCGGTGACTTCGTAGCCGGCGCGTCCTGCCAGCACGTAGGACAGAGTCGATTTACCCGCCCCGTTCGGCCCCATGATCGCGTGCACTTCGCCCGTCGGCACGGTCAGCGTGAGGCCTTTCAGGATCTCCTTGCCATCGATTACGGCACGGAGGTTTTCAATTTCAAGCATGATCGTTCCAGTTTTCTTTCGTCATCCCGAGCTCAACCGACGCTGCCTTCGAGCGAGATGCCGATCAGCTTCTGCGCCTCGACCGCGAATTCCATCGGCAGATGCTGCATCACTTCGCGGCAGAAACCGTTGACGATCAGCGCCACCGCTTCTTCCGAGCTTAAGCCCCGCTGGCGGCAATAGAACAGCTGGTCGTCATTGATCTTCGCGGTGGTCGCTTCGTGTTCGAGGCTCGCGGTCGGATTGCGGCTTTCGACATAGGGCACGGTATGCGCGCCGCAATTCGAGCCGATCAGCAGACTGTCGCACTGCGTGTAGTTGCGCGCGTTCTCCGCCTTGGGAAGCACGCGAACCAGACCGCGATACGTGTTCTGCGCCTTTCCTGCCGAAATGCCCTTCGAGACGATGCGCGAGCGCGTGTTGCGCCCGATATGGATCATCTTGGTGCCGGTATCGGCCTGCTGTTTTCCGTTGGCGATCGCGACCGAATAGAACTCGCCCTGGCTGCCGTCGCCCTGGAGGATGCAGCTCGGATATTTCCAGGTGATCGCCGAGCCGGTCTCGACCTGCGTCCACGACACTTTCGAGTTCTTGCCGCGGCACGCCGCGCGCTTGGTCACGAAATTGTAGATGCCGCCTTTGCCTTCGGCGTCGCCCGGATACCAGTTCTGCACCGTCGAATATTTGATCTCGGCGTCGTCATGCGCGACCAGCTCGACCACCGCGGCATGCAGCTGGTTCTCGTCGCGCTGCGGCGCGGTGCAGCCTTCGAGATACGAGACGTACGAGCCCTTGTCGGCGATGATCAGCGTGCGTTCGAACTGGCCCGTGTTCTTGGCGTTGATGCGGAAATAGGTCGACAGCTCCATCGGGCAGCGCACGCCCTCGGGCACGTAGACGAACGACCCGTCGGTGAAGACCGCCGAATTGAGGGTCGCGTAGAAATTGTCGCTGTAGGGCACGACCGAGCCGAGATAGCGGCGCACCAGTTCGGGATAGCGCTGCACCGCCTCCGAAATCGGGCAGAAGATCACGCCCGCTTCTTCGAGCTTGGCCTTGAACGTCGTGGCGACCGAAACCGAATCGAACACCGCGTCGACCGCGACCGGCATGCGCTCGCTGCCTTCGACCCCGGCCAGGATTTCCTGCTCGCGCAAGGGAATTCCGAGCTTGGCATAGGTGCGCAGCAGCTCCGGATCGATCTCGTCGAGGCTCTTCGGCTTGGCCCCCTGTTTCGGCGCGGCGTAGTAGTACGCGTCCTGAAAATCGATCTTGGGATAATTCACCATCGCCCAGGTCGGCTCGATCATTTCGAGCCAGGCGCGATACGCTTTCAGACGCCAGTCGAGCAGCCATTGCGGCTCGTTCTTCTTGGCGCTGATGAAGCGGACGATGTCTTCGTTCAGCCCCTTGGGGGCCATATCCATCTCGATGTCCGAGATGA
>JAQGIE010000123.1 GCA_028291365.1 Rhodospirillales bacterium | reverse complement strand
GCGGCCGCTCCGAGTCGGATTCGATCTTCTGGCGCAGCTTGCTGATATGCACATCCACCACGTTGGTCTGCGGATCGAAATGATAGTCCCAGACATTTTCGAGCAGCATGGTGCGCGTCACGACCTGCTCGGCGTGGCGCATGAGGAATTCGAGCAGCTTGAATTCGCGCGGCTGCAGCTGGATCGGCGTGCCGCCGCGCGTCACCTTGCGCGACAGCAGATCCATCCGGAGATCGCCGGTGGTGAGCACCGTCTGCACTTCGGCGTCCTGCGAGCGCCGGACCAGCGCGTCGAGGCGCGCGGCCAGCTCGCCGAACGCGAACGGCTTGGTCAGATAGTCGTCGCCGCCGGCGCGCAAGCCCTGGATACGTTCGTTCACGTCGGCCAGCGCGCTGAGGATCAGCACCGGCGTCTTGTTGCCGGTCTTGCGCAGCGCTTCGATGATGGCGAGCCCGTCGATGCCGCCGGGCAGCATGCGATCGAGCACGATCGCGTCGTAGCGTTCGGAGCTGGCGAGAAACAACCCGTCGCGGCCGTTGTCGGCGTAGTCGACGACGTTGCCTTCTTCCTGCAGGCCTTTGCGCACGAACTGCGCGACCCGTTCATTGTCTTCGACCAGCAGAATTTTCATCCCATGCCTCGGCTCGGCAGGCAGCCGGCCGGAACGCGAAATCGCGTCCCGGCCTCCTGAAATCGTGCCGAAGCTTCAGGCCGCCAGCTGAAGGGCCAGATAATAGGTCCTGCCCTGGCGCGTGACCAACAGCGGCACCGCGTCCTTCTTGGCCTTCTCGGCCTCCTGGATGCGCGACGCAGCCTCGGCCGGGGTCTTCACCGCGTCGCCGCCGACTTTGACGATGACGTCGCCCGGTTCGAGGCCGCTCTCGGCGGCCCGGCTCTCGGGGGTGACGTTTGCGACCACGACGCCCTTGGCCGTCTCGTCCAGACCGAGTTGCGACCGCGCCTGGTTCGACAGCGGCGCAAGCGACAGCCCAACCGGAGTCTTCGACTGGCCGTCCTCGGCGGACGCCGTCTTCTCGGACGGAAGCGTACCGATCTTCACCGCGACAGTACGCTCGTTCCCGTCGCGCCAGACGGTGAGCTTGGTCGTGGTGTCTTTCGCCAGGCCGGCGACGGCCATGGCCAGCTCGCGCGGGCCCGAGATCGCCTTGCCATCGACCGCGGTGACGACGTCGCCCTGCTTCAGATCGGCGGCAGCGGCCGGTGAGTCGGGCTGAACCTCGTTGACGACGACGCCGTCATGGTTCGGACGGCCGAGCGCTTTCGCCAGCGCCGGCGTGATCGGCTGCATCGCGACGCCGAGCCAGCCGCGCTCGACCGAGCCGTGCTCGCGCAGCTGCGCCACGACCTTGGAGGCGAGATTGGACGGAATGGCAAAGCCGATGCCAACGCTGCCGCCGGTCGGCGAGTAGATCGCGGTGTCGATGCCGACGACGCGCCCCGACTGGTCGAACAACGGTCCGCCCGAATTGCCCGGATTGATCGGCGCGTCGATCTGCAGGAAGTCGTCGTACGGACCTTCGTGGATGTCGCGCCCGTGCGCCGAAATGATGCCGGCGGTGACGGTGCCGCCGAGCCCGAACGGATTGCCGACCGCGATCACCCAATCGCCTTCGCGCGCTTTGCTGGAATCGCCGAAGGCGACATAGGGCAGCGGCTTCGGCGCATCGATCTTGAGCAGCGCGACGTCGGTCTTCTCGTCACGTCCCTTGACCGTCGCGGGATAGCTGGTGCCGTCGGTGAGCGTGACGGTGACTTTGCTGGCGCCGTCGATCACGTGGTTGTTGGTGACGATGTAGCCGGCGGGATCGACGATGAATCCCGAGCCCAGCGCGTGCTGCCCTTCGGGCCGCCGCTGGTTCTGGCGTTCACCGAAATGGCGGAACATTTCGCCGAACGGCGAGCCCGGCGGAATGTTGAACTGCTGCGGCCCCTGCTGCTGCATTTCGGCACGCTCGACCTTTGCGGTCGTCGCGATGTTCACGACCGCCGGTTTCACTTTGGCGACGAGGTCGCCGAAGCCGGCCTGGGCGTTGGTGACCGGGGCGCTTTCGGAGATGGGCGGCGGCGGCTCGGCCGCGCCGGCGGATACGCCGTACGTGCCGATGGCGCCGCCGGCCAGCAAGGTCGTGGCAAGCGCCGCGAGCAGCACGCGCGAAGCGCGCTTCTTCTTTTGGCTTTGGTCGACTGGAATCATGGTGAGGCTCTCTTCCCTACCGTTCGAAACGGATTGGCCGCGCGGATCGCCGGCCGTAGGACGGGAAGATGGGGGGCGCCGCCTTCGGTGCACCTCAGCGGTAGATTAAGAATAATTGAGGTTCGCGGTGGCTTCGGTCAGCGACGCGCCAGCGAACCGATCGAGAGCAGCTCCTCGTTTCATACCGACAGGCTCCAATTGCTACTTCCTTGCCGATCGCAACAATCCCGGCGGGTCCGTGCTGGGCATCATCGATGCGGCGACCAACAATTTCCTGCAGAACGTGCTGACCACGCCGGGCGACCATTCCGTCGCGGTCGACCCGATTTCCGGTGAGGTCTTCATGCCGCTCGGCGCGGACCCGAACAACACGATCTGTCCGGGCGGCTGCATCGGCGTCTATGCGGAATCTTTCGCCGTAGCGGAACCGGCCTCGCTTCCGCTGTTCGCCGGCGCGCTGGTTGGATTGTTCGGCGTGCTCGGCGCAGGCCGGTCCCGACGCGCGTAGCGTGGCGCCGCAGACGGCTCGCGCTTACGCGGGCTGTCTGCGGAATTTCTTTCGCACGTATCGTTGCCGGACATCGGACCTGCAGAGGTTTCGGAGGCGCGCATTGCGGCAGGATTTCACGATCGATTCTCGACCCCGCGTCGGCCAAGACACGGGCCGTCAGATTGGCGTCGTGCGCAATTTCATGCGGCCGTTTGCGATGGCGACGCGCTGAACCGTGTGCAGCGAACGATCGCCTGCCCTGCGCGCGCGCGCCTACCGCCTCACTCCCGGCGTCTCGAACTTGGTGCAGAGCTGGAAGCGCGAGCGACCGTCCAGCGCGAGGTCGCGCGCAACATTGCAGCGGCGCCGCACGTCGGCGCGTGACGGATCGTTGTTGTGCGTACCGCTTGCGACCAGACCGATAAAGCAGCGCACGAACCAGAGCTCGTGATCCCAGCCGAGTGGCAGATCGAAGCGCTTCAACTGCGCCAGCCGGAAGACGAAGTCCTTCTCCTTCGTCGTCGGCAACAGGCCACCCGCGCCGAAGCCCGACTTGCAATATAGATTTCTCTGTACTACAGAGTTATCTGTATTGATTGGGAAGGTGAGGCCGTGGCCGCCAAGATCGTTTTTGGACTGTTCAAGACCATTCTCTGCGGATTTGCGGCCGTCGGGCTCATTACCCTTTTGCTTGGAGGCATGATCGCTCGGCCGCTGACGAAGCCGCCAACCATGGCCGTCATTTCCGAAACTGTACGAGCTGGAGATCGCGAAGGCATTCCGCCCTTGCTCTCTTTTCAGGCCCGTGACGGATCGAGGCTTGCTTATCGCCACTATGCCCCGCGCGAGCCGACAACAGGCCGCGTTGCGATTCTGGTCCACGGGTCATCCGGTTCTAGCGTTGCGGTGCATCCGCTGGCCAAGACCCTTGCGGCGCGCGGGGTCGAGAGCTTCGTGCCGGACATTCGCGGTCACGGTGGGTCCGGCACGCGCGGGGACATCGGCTATATCGGTCAGCTTGAAGATGACATGGCAGACCTCGTCGGATTTATCAGGACGACCACGCCGTCCGCTCCGCTGACATTGGTCGGGCATTCGTCGGGCGGCGCGTTCGCACTGCGGGTGGCGGGTTCGTCGATCCAGACTCTGTTCACGCGCACGGTGCTGCTGTCGCCGTATCTCGGCACGAAGGCGACCGCCACTCGGGAAAAGGCCGGCGGTTGGGCCAGTCCGAATGTGCCGCGTATCATTGCCTTGAGTCTCCTACATGCCGCCGGAATAGCATGCTGCGAACAGCTTCCCGTGATTGCTTTTGCCGTGCCGCCCAATTCGACACGCATTCTGACGTCGGAATATTCGTTCCGCCTGCTGTCAAACTTCGGAGCACATCGCGACTATCGCGTCGATCTCGACGCGGCCAAAGGCCCGCTGACGCTCATCGCCGGCGCAAATGACGAACTGATGCGCGCCGAGAAATATGAGGAAACTGTACGTCGGTCGCCGGCGGCGAACATCGATGTCCGGATCCTGGACAACACCAATCACATGGATCTCGTCAGCACGCCGGCGGCGGTTTCCGTGATCTCCGAAGACATCGCAACCCGGTGAGACGCAGATCATGATCGATAGAAATCAAGCGAGTTCGGCGCTTGCCGACATCACGGACATCGCGCGGCGGGTGCGCCGGTCGCGGTTTTACCAGCACGCGAGCTCGATGCTGATGCTGTGGGGAGCGCTGACGTTCGTGGGATATGTACTCTCGTTCGGGATGCCGTCCCTCGCGCGCTATGTGTGGGTTGTGGTGTTCATCGCGGGCATCGCTGGCTCGGTGTTGATCGGCGCTCTGAGCAGGAAACGTGCGGGCGTGAATACGTTCAACGCAAAAGCGACGGCGGCCTTTGTGGTGTTCATTGCTTTTGGCGCTATCTGGAGCGTCGGCGTCGGCCACTTCACCCCGCACCAATTGGGCGCGTTCTGGCCGACCTATTTCATGTTGCCCTACATCATCGTCGGCCTGTGGCTGGGCAGCGCTTTTGTCGCCATCGGGACGGCAATCAGCGCGCTGACGCTGATCGGCTATTTCTTTGCCGGCCCGTGGTTCGAACTGTGGATGGCGCTCGTCAACGGCGGCGGGCTGCTGCTCGGCGGATTCTGGATGCGGCGGAGCTGACATGGCCGAGCTCGACGAGATCTTCCACCAGCCGCTTCGGCTGCGGATCATGGCGGCGCTCACCGCGCTGCCGGACGCGCAGGGGCTCGACTTCACCCGGCTGAAGAAACTTACCGGCGCCACCGACGGCAATCTCGGCGCCCATATCGAGACGCTGGCGAAGGCCGGCTATGTCAGCGTCGCCAAGGCGTTCGTCGGCAAGAAGCCGCAGACCACGGTGACTGCGACCGCGGCCGGGCGCGGCGCGTTCGCGCGGCATGTCGCGACGTTGCAGGAAATCATCGCAGGGGCAAAAGGCAGGTGACTGTCTGGGGATGGGTATGGAGATCGTGACACGTATTGCGACCGAGACACCGATCTGGGTCTTTGCGCTGCTGGGGCTTCTTGTCTGGCTCGGCTGTCAATCGCTGCGGACCCGGAAAATGCCGTTGCGACGTGTGCTGATCGCGCCGGTGGTTTTCTGCATGATGGGACTGTCGCGGCTGATCCAGTCCGGAGGCGATCCGAAACTGATCGGATCGTGGGTCGCTGCGGCCGCCATTGCTGCAGGGGTGGCGATATATGCCAGCTCAAGCGCGATCACGATTGATCGCTCGGATGGCACCGTCATCCGCCCCGGGAGCGTGATGCCGCTGGTCCGCAACCTGACCGTTTTCGTCATCCAATATGCTGTCGCGGTCGTCACCGCGATGAAACTGGACACGCACGGCACCACAGCTGTGGTCGGCCAACTGGTGTCCGGCGCCTGCGCCGGCTATTTTGCCGGCTGGATGTTGGCCCTGCTCCGGCGCTATCGCAGCCAAAATCCGGCCCTTGCAAGTTGAGGTTGCGGCGGCAGGATTTGAACCTGTCGATTGCCGCCGCCCTACCGCCTCACTCCCGGCGTCTCGACCTTCAGCCCGCGCGCGCGCACCGCGAGAAACAGTTCCAGCGCGACATACTCGCTCGCGTCATACGGATACGGCTCGGCGCGCATGCCGACGAGGCAGTTGCGCAGCCGCCGGCGCAGCGAGCCCAGCGCCTGCCATTCCAGCCGATACGCCGGATCGCCCGTCGGATGCGCTTGCGGGATCGGGTTGCCGGCGAGCTGCTTGCCCCAATTGTCGTCGTGGCATTGCGCGCAGGTGAGATTGAGTTGGCCCTGCCGCTGATGGAACAGCGCGCTTCCCTGCTCGAACATCGGACGCGAATGCTCGTCGAGCGTGACGTCGATCGACATGCCGCGCGATTTGTTGGCGACGAAAGCGGTGAGCGCCAGCAGCTCCTGGCTTTCATACGGAAACGGCCTGGCCGCCTGCTGATGCTCGGTGCGGCAGCGATTGATGCGCTGTTCAAGATCGATCGGCCTGCCGAGTTCGGGTGCGAAGAACGGATACCGCGCCGCCACGCCGCGCATGCTGTCCTTGGCGTCGCCGTGACAGTCGGCGCAGGCCTTGTTGGCGGCGCCGTCGCGCTGCTTCCACAACGCCTCGCCCTGCTGCACCCAGAGAAAGCCGGGATTGGCCGCGTCGTCGTCCTGCATCGCCTGCGTCGCGCGGCTGGAAAATTCGTAACCGGAGCGTTTGTCGGCGGGCGCGATCTCGGCGCCGGCCGCCGCGACGACCGAGGCCGAGAGCAGCGCTGCGAGCAGCGTCCAACGCCCGCCAGCGATCACAATTCGACCTCGATGCGCGCGCTGGCGGTCTGCACCTTGCCCGCATCGTCGGTCCAGCTGAAATCGAGCGTGCCGCTTTCGGTGGCGACGGTGCAGAAGGACAGGAACGGATTGGCCGCGATGGCCGGGAACAGGTCGGCGCGGAACACTTCTTCGCCGTTATAGGCGCAGACGAGGCGGTTGATGATGTCGCGCGGTACCACGCGCCCGGACTCGTCGTGGCGCTGGCCGCTTTCCATCGGATGCGAGATCAGGATCTTGACCTCGATCACCTCGCCTTTCCTGGCGCGCGGCGGAACGTTGATCAGCGTGCCGGCCATGTCGCTCACCCCTCGGTGCAGGCGGCGAGCGTCACGAAGATCTCGGCGCTGTCGGTCCACCAGGTACCGTCGCTGAGCTGCGCCACCGCGATCACCTTCTGCGACGTCGCGAGCCGCATGCGCGTCGCCACCACGGCGCGCCCGGCGCGCGGTCCGAGAAAGAAGTTCGCGACATTGGGCAGCGGGTTGCCCTCGGCGAAGAGGTGGATGCTGCGCACGTGATCGGCCGCAGTCATCGGGCTTTCGACGCGCACCGATACCGCGACCGCATTGCCGTTCTCGGCAATCGGCGGCAGGTCGAGCTTGACCCGGCCCGGCTGTAGTTTCGCGTCGCCGACGATGTCGCGCATCGCCGCCGCGACCGTCGCCGGCGTCGCCATCGCCGGCCGCTGCAGCCAGGGCACGGCGCCGAACGCGCCCGCGACGGTGGCGAGCATGCGACGCCTTGTCAGACGAAAGCTCATTTCGCCTCGCGCGAATTGGTGAGGAAGGCGACCACGTCTTCGACCTGTTCTTCGGTCAGGATCGGCTTGCCGCGAAACGCAGCCGCGACGCGCGTCAGATCCTCGACCCGGTAATAAGGCGGCATGATCGTCGCCGGGTTCAGTTTGCTCGCATCGACCACACGTAAGCGCAACTGGCCCGGCGTCCAGCGCGCACCGGCGCCGGTGAGGTCGGGGGCGATATCGCCCTGCAGCCGCTCCTCCGGGAACGGGCCCGCATGGCACAGCAGACAGAGCCCGACCTGCCGGTTCACCACGATGGCACGGCCGCGCACAGCGTCGCCGGGCCGCTCGGTGAGCGGTTTCGGAATCGCGTCGCCGACGATCTCGTAGCGCTGCAGCTTGGTTTCCTGCGCCATCGCCGCGCCCGGGCCGAGCGACGCTGCGAGCAGCAGCGTCGCGAGCCTACAGGAACACTTCACCGGTGATCGTCCGGAACCAGGCCTCGGCGTAGGTCGCTTCGAGCGCGCGAGTCTGCGGCGGCGCGTCGGCCGGGCTGATGCCGCCGGCGCCTTCGACGTCAGTGAGCTGCCCGCCCACCACGCGATACACGCCCGCGATCGAGATGCCGTAATCGGGCGCGACCAGGCTGTAACAGGTGTTGATCGGCTTCGCCTCGGCCGGCGTCGCGCCGCGCAGCAAGGTCGCGATCGCGGCGGCGCAGATCTTGGCCTGCGCATTGGCGGCGAAGGCCGATTTCGGCATCGCCCCCATGATGGCGGCGTCGCCGATCACGTGAATGTTCGGCTGCAGGCGCGATTCGAACGTCACCGGATCGACCGGACACCAGCCGGTGCGATCGCTTACCCCCGCGATCTCGGCGATGCGGCCCGCACGTTGCGGCGGGATCACGTTGGCGACGTCAGCCTTGTGCGTTGCGAAATCGGTCACCAGCGTGTTGGCGGCGGGGTCGACCGAATTCACCTTGCCGCCCTGGCTCAGCGGCACCCATTCGAGCAGGCCCGGATAGAGATCCTTCCACGCCGCCGTGAACAGGCGCTGCTTCGAGAACTGATCCTTGGCGTCGAGCACGATCAGTTTCGAGCGCGGTTTTTTGGTTTTGAGGTACCAGGCGATCAGGCTGGCGCGCTCATACGGGCCGGGCGGGCAGCGGAACGGGTTGGCCGGCGCCGAAATCACGACGAGCCCGCCATCCTTCATCGCTTCGAGCTGCCGGCGCAGCAGCAAGGTCTGCTCGCCCGCCTTCCAGGCATGCGGCATGCGTTGCGACGCCGCCTCGTCATAGCCGGGCAGCGCGTTCCACGCGATGTCGATGCCCGGCGCGAGCACGAGACGGTCGTAGGGCAGCACGGTGCCGTCGGCGAGCGTCACGCGGCGAAGCGAAGCGTCGATGGCGGTCGCAGCCTGCGTCGCGACCGCGACGCCGTCGGCGCGCACCGCGTCATAGCCGAAGCGCTGCGCGTCGAGGTCGCGCAAGCCCACCAGCACCTCGTTGCTGAACGGGCACGCGACGAAGCTCGCATTCGGTTCGACCAGCGTGACGTCGAGGCTGGGGTTGGCGCGGCGCAGAAAGCGCGCGGCGGTGGCGCCGGCGAAGCCGCCGCCCACGACGACGATCTTCGCGGCGGTCTGCGCGATGGCGGTGCGCGACAGGGCGAGCGCGGCAGACGCGCCGCCGATGAATTCACGCCGCTGCATCAGCGCCTCGCCTGCGCGCCGAACCACGCCGCGATGGCGGCGGTCTCTTCGTCGGAATAGCCCTTGGCGATGCGGTCCATCACCGTGGCGGGCCGTTCACCGCTGCGGAAGGCGCGCATCGCGGCGACCAGCTTGGCCGGATCGCGCCCGGCCAAGGGCGGCACCGGGCTTTGCGCCTGGGCGCTTTCGGCATGACAGCCGGAGCACGAGCTTGCTCCGGCCGGCATGTCGGCGGCATGCGCGACCTGCGCCGCAACGCTCAGCGCGAGCGCAGCGAGAAATGCGCGCATGCGATCAGGCGGTCCGCAGTTTCTGGTCCTTGACCGGCAGCGTGCGGATCCGAACCTTGGTCGCGGCATAGATCGCGTTGAGCACGGCGGGCGCCGCCACCGCGATGGTCGGCTCGCCGACACCGCCCCAGAACCCGCCCGACGGCATCAGGATGGTTTCGACCGCCGGCATCTCGTCCATGCGCATCACGTTGTAGCTGTCGAAATTCTGCTGCTCGATGCGCCCTTCCTTGACCGTGCATTCGCCGTAGAGCGCCGCCGACAGGCCGTAGACGAACGAGCCTTCGACCTGGGCATTGATCTGTTGCGGATTGACGGCATGACCCGGATCGGTCGCCGCGACGATGCGGTGGATTTTGAGCGCGCCCTTGTCGTCGATCGAGATCTCGGCGCAGGCCGCGACGTAGCTGCCGAACCCCATCGTCTGCGCCAGGCCGCGATAGACGCCGGTCGGCGCCGGCTTGCCCCAGCCCGCCTTCTCGGCGACGGCGTTGAGCACGGCGAGCGCTTTCGGGCTGTTCGTCATCAGCTTGCGGCGAAACTCGAGCGGATCCTGGCCCGCTGCGGTCGCGAGCTCGTCCATGAAACATTCGAGATAGATCGTGTTGTGATTCAGGTTCACGCCACGCCAGAAGCCCGGCGGCACGTGCGGATTGCGGATCGCGTGATCGATCAGGAGATTCGGCACGGTGTAGGTGATCGACGCTTCCGGACCGGGCGGATTGAGGCCCTGGAAGGCGGCCGGGTCTTTGCCGTTCTGCAGACTCTGCGGCGCCAGGCCGGCGAGAATCGACTGGCCCGAGATGCGCATATGCAGCCCGGTGAGAGTGCCCTGCGCGTCGAGCGCGCCGACCAGCTTGCATTGCGTGATCGGCGGCGCACAGGCCGAGACAGAAGACCGGTTCGAGGGTGACGGCGCCGTCGCTGGTCGTGCCATGCCAATCGACCGCGAGGCGCGCACATGCATGTTCGTGCAGCGCATCGGCGCCGACCGACTG
>JAQGIE010000115.1 GCA_028291365.1 Rhodospirillales bacterium | reverse complement strand
CTCGGCCTGTACCAGCCCGACCGATCCGAGACGTGGCGCGACACGCTGGCGCTGCAGCTTCGGATCGACGCGCAGGCGGGGCCGAACCGCACGCTGTTCTTCGGCGACAGTCACGTCGCCGGACTCGACGTCGCGGGGATCGCGCCCGGGGCGCTCAATTTCGGCATCGGCGGCGACACGATCCGCAGCCTGACCTACCGGCTGCGCTTCTATGAAACCGTCAAGACGGCGAGCGCGATCGCGCTCGCGATCGGCTTCAACGAGATTTCCGTCGCCTCGCCGCAGCGCGCCGCCGAGATGTTCGGCGGCCTGCTCGACCGGATCGGCCCCGATCAGATCAGCCGGGCGCGAGTCTGCATCTGCTCGGTGTTTCCGGTCGATCTTGCGGTGCAGCCGGCGCTCGCCAAATTCGGCCACGACATGAACGAACGCATCGCCGACTTCAATCAGCGCATCGAAGCGCTCGCCGTTTCGCAGCATCTGCCGTTCGTGCAGTCCTTCCCGCCGGGAGCGTCGCTGCCGTCCTCGCTGCATGGCGGCGACGGCGTGCATCTCAACGCCGCCGGTTACAAGCTCTGGGCGGCGCGCCTGCGCGAGTGCGCGCTGCTGCGGACCCCTGCATGAGCCGGAACGACTCGCGGCGCTTTGTCGAACTCGATGTGTTTCGCGGCATCGCCGCGCTGTGGGTGGCGATGTACCACGACACGCTTCGCTACGACGAAGCGTTCCTGCATCGGCCGATCCCGCTCAAGCCGTTCCTCGACGGCACCTATGGCGTGCAGCTCTTCTTCATGATCAGCGGCTTCGTGATCCTGATGACATTGCAGCGCAGCCGTTCCTGGGTCGATTTCGCCGTGCATCGCTTTGCGCGGCTCTATCCGGCCTATTGGCTGTCCGTCGCCTGCGCCTGCCTGTTGATGGCCGTCGCGCCGCTGCCCAATCAATTCCTCAGCGCCAGGCTGGTCGCCGCCAACGTGACCATGGCGCAGCGCTTCCTGTTTCAGCCCGATCTCGACGGGGTTTATTGGAGCCTTGCGGTCGAGCTCGCTTTCTACGCGCTGATGGTCGGCGTGCTGCTGCGGCGCGCCGTCGGGCGGATCCTCCATATCTGCTGCGGCTGGCTGGTTGTGGTCGCGTGCTGGCGTGCGGCGCTGGCGAGCGGGCTCAACCTGCCGGACCGCGTCGGCGAGTTGCTGGTCATCGAGTTCGCGCAGTTCTTCGTCTGCGGCATCGTCTTCTTCGATCGCTGGCAGCATGGCCGGGCAGGGGCGGGAAGCTGGAAGCCGATCCACCTCGTGCTGCTGCTCGCTGCGGTGGCGATGCAGATCAGCCAGGTCGGGCTGTTCCGCACCATTCCGATGCTGCTGTTCTGCGCCATGTTCGCGCTGGCCGTTTCGGGACGCATGAGCTGGATTCGCCGGCCGTTCCTGGTCTGGCTCGGCGGCATCTCCTATCCGCTCTATCTGGTGCACCAGATGATCGGCTATCGCGTGATCCGGTTCGGCGACGGGTTCGGCCTGTCGCGATGGATCGTCGTCCCATTGGCCATCGCCGCGTCGATCGCGGTCGCTTCGCTCGTCGCCTTGTATGTCGAGCGGCCGTCGCTGCGCGCCATCCGCGGCTGGTATTCGCGCGGGCAGAAAAAGACCGGCACGTCCGGGCTGGCCGCCGACAGGTCGGCGGGCGCGATCTCGAACAGCGCGCCGTGACGCTGGCGGGCCGTCGAATATCCTGCCGCAGCCGCGCCGGCACGGCGTTGGTAGGATTTCACCACAGAGGACACAGAGAACGAGAGAGGTATCGCGCGTCGTGCCGCGCGATACGCATTGTCCTCGATTGATTTCATGACGCGCGCTTTTGCGCGCGCGCGTCGATCAAAACCGAATCTAGAGCATAGCCCTTTTAGGTTGCATCGGTTGGGTTGGTGCTGGTGATGAAGGTGGCTTGAATCGGACTACGGTGTATGGCGCGGCGCGAGATTCATCCGGAAAGCGCCGCGCGTCGGCCGTCTCAGTTCCTCTGCGTTCTCGGCGTTCTCTGCGGTAAAATCCTCGATCTCTGACGAAGAAAATCGCCGCAGAGCCGTGCTGCGCCTATGTCGCTGCGATTCGAGCATCCCGCCGGAACACGGCGTGCTTGCTGCCGAGATAGTTCAGCACCATGCCGGACAGCGAGCCCGCCGCGACCGCAAGGATGGGATGCTCGGCGGCAAGCGCAACGGTCGAGACCAGCGCGACATAGACGCCGAGATTCACGCTGGCGCCGAATGCGTTGACCGAAACGAAGCGGAACCATTCTTTGACAAGCCGGAACTGGTGCGACGCCGTGCCCGGCACCTTGAACGTGTAGGTGCGATTCATCCACCAGGTGAAGGTGACGGCGACCAGGAACGACACGATCCGCCCGCCATAGAGGCCGAGCTGCGACATGCAAAGATAGAGGACCAGCGAGTCGACGACGAAACCTGCCGCGCCGACGGCGGCAAAGGTCAACGGTTCACGAATTCGCTTCAGCAATCGAACCACCATCGGACTCACCTCGTGACGCTATGGATCGGTGCAACTTCGAGCGTCGACGTGATCGGGAGTTCCACTCTCGTCACCGCGCCATGCTCGACGCCGGCCTCGGCCAGCATCTGGTCCGAGGCGTAGCCGGGATTTCGAGCATTCGTGATCAGGAAGACCGTTGCCGTCAACGCAGCGTCGACCATCGTCGTCGTCGCGATCTCGAACAGCCGCACCTTGCCGCGATTGCCGATCGGCTTCAACGCAAGGCCCAGCCGGCGGGCGTAGTAGAGAAGCGGCGCGGAACTTGTGCCGTGAACCATGACCAGGTCACCCGATTTCGCGCGCGTGAGAAGTTCGACGGTGATCGGATGCGCATCGGGGAAGACGCCCGTTTCGGCCGAGGCCGACACGCCGTCCTGCGTGACGACGCTGTAGGACAGGCCGGCACAGAGCAGCAGCGCGAGCACGGCGACCGCAGGCACGCCCAGGCGCCGCAACGGCGCGGCAAAGCCGATGCCGGCCGCGATCATCACCAGCGGCACCAGATAGATCCAGACTCGCAGGAAGCCGAGATCGTGCACGCCGGCGAGGTAGAGGAAGACGACCGCCGCCGAAGCGGCGAGCAGCCGGAACAAGGCCGCCCGGCTTGGCGAGGGAAGGGTGAGACCTGCGAGCGCACCTGCCGCCAGCACCAGCGAACCGCCGGGCGGAAGATCCCGTGTCCACAGGCGCCAGCACTCGAGCGCGAAGCCGGGAAGGTTGGCAAACACCTCGCGCAGCGGCACGCGATGGGCACCGACGCCCTCGTTGTTGGTCAATGAATCGAACCCGTTGATCGCAAGGACCGGCAAATAGACCAGGGCGCAGATCATGGCGAGCGCCAGTTCCGCGTTGAGCAACGCGAGAATGGCGGAACGGTTTCCTTGGCTCACCGCGTGGAAGAGAATCCACAGGCAGGCCGTCGCAGCGGGTAGCGCCATGATCGGAATGGCGTAGGCGCCGAGCACGCCGGCAATCACCATCACCGTCCAGGCCGTGACAGATCTGGATTCGGCGGCATGGTAGCCGGCCAGCAACATCAGCAGAAACATCGTGCCGATGCAGGAATAGCCGCGGCCGAGCGCGCTGTACTCGACCAGGATCGAACAGGGCACGAGCAGCGCGGTCGCGATGAGGGCCGCGCGAACGCCGGCAAGTCGCCAGGTGAGCGCAAAACAGGCGGGGATCGACAGCACGCCCCAGAACAAGGCCGGCAGACGGATCGCGGCTTCGGTGCTGCCGAACAGCGATGTCGACAGCTTGATCAGCAGCGAATTGAGAATGTGATTGTTGGGAACGTTGTAGCGGAGCGGGATGAGGGACGTCGGCATGCGCACGAACGATTCGTAGGTCCAGGCTTCGTCGAACCGGATCGGCTCGCGAAGAAAATAGGCCCTGATCGCGGTGCCGACGGCGATGAAGAGGAGCAGCGCGGACAGCAGGTAAAAGCCGTTGCCGTGAAAGGTCCGAACCGCCCAGTTGCGGACGCGGTGCAGTTCGAGCGGCGCGGTGTCCTTGAGCTCTGCGGCGAATTCGCCCAAGCGCCGGCTGTTCACCAGGCAAAGCGCCGCGAGCAGCCCATAAATCGCGCCGACGATCTGAAGCCGGGTCGGCAGGCCGTCGAGCATGCGCTCGATCGAAGGATCGCCGCTGAGCGAGTAACGTCCGGCCATTGCGAGCAGACTGTCGGTCGGCACCAGCGACGCCGCCAGGCATCCGGCTGCGAGGAGCAGCAGGACCGAGCCAATGCTCCATCCGAACAGCAGCGGCCGTCGTAGCGCAGTTAGTTCCATTGCCCGCCTCTCCGAGATCCAGGCCGGGAACGCAGCTTTTTTAAATAGAGTTCGGCGTTGCGCCCCTTAACCATCTTTCGGGACTGTCAAAATTCGCGGTCTCCACACTGCGGAACCGCGTCTGCCTAGCAGCGTTCGGCGTAGGCTGAGCGATGCTCGCGACCGGCGGGGTGCGAAGCGCAGGAAGAAAAGCCGCGCTTTCAATCTTCAAGAACCGGTGCGGGCGCGAACGGCGGAGGCTGCGGCGCCGGGGGACTGGTCAAAGAGGTTTTGGCTGATCGCTTGAAGGCAGGTACGCCATGAACCGTATGAAGCGAGCCGTGCGTCGGCCCGGCATGCGCGGGTTCCCGATGATGGTCATCGGCGCACTCGCAGCCTATGGGTGGATCACGATCGCGCGGGCGCTCTTCGTGCAAATCACGCGGTGAGCGCCGTGGCGGCCGTGGCACCGCGCT
>JAQGIE010000104.1 GCA_028291365.1 Rhodospirillales bacterium | reverse complement strand
CCAGCGCCTGCACTTGAAGCGCGGTATCCGTCGTCGCAGCCATGTTCAGTTCCTTGCGTTTGCCGGCGTGAAGTCCGGCATCGCGGCTGGCGTATGCGCATGCGCGCAGCTCGGCGCCGCCATGTCGGCGAGCGTCACGCCTTCGAGCGCGCCTTTGATGGCGCGATTGACCTGATCCCAACCACCCCGCATGGCGCAGACCCGTTCGACGCCGCAGCCGCCCGAGGCGCCATCGACGCAGGCGGTCAACGCGATCGGACCGTCCAGGGCGATGATGATCTCGGCGACGCTGATCGCCTCGGCCGGCCGGGACAGCGCATACCCGCCGGCGGCGCCGCGGCGCGAGCCCACCAGCGAGGCCCGGGCGAGCAGCTTCAGGCATTTCTGCACCGTCGGCTCGGGCACACCTGTAGACCGCGACAGGGCCGGCGCGGTATGCACCGCCCCCGCGTCCTGCGCCATGCGCGACAGGACGACGACGGCGTAATCCGTAAGCTTGCTGAGCCGGATCATCTTGCTCTCGGACACCATCCATACAGGACCAGATTGGTCCCATTGAGATGACAGCCGGATCAGCCAAGGTCAAGTGCGGCTGTCCACACGCCTGTCGCGCGCCAATAGGCTAAATTTCCTCCGGAAATGATTAGGTCAGCCCGCGCTCAGCGCTAAGCGCCGTGGCGGATCAATGGCTTAGAAGCAGCGCACAAATGCCGCGGCCTTTTGTTCCCCCGGCCCTCCGATTGGGCCGCGGAATCCGTCGACAGGCTTATCCACAGACGAAGCTGACCCGAGGCCGGGCCCGCCTTGCCCCTGCCTGGAGGCCGGTGCTACGCCCGGCGCTCCATGACATCGCAAAGTTCCTCTCCAGGTCGGCCGATTCTGATCGACACCGATCCCGGTCTCGATGACGCCATTGCGTTGCTGCTGACCTTCGGCTCGCCCGAGCTCGATCTTCGCGGCATCACCACGGTCGCGGGCAACGTCCCGGTCGATCTCACCACCCGCAACGCGCTCCAGATCTGCGAACTGGCGGGCCGCACCGACATCCCGGTCCATGCCGGCTGCGCCCGGCCGCTGTTGCGCCAACTCGAGACCGCCGAGAGCGTCCACGGCGACAACGGGCTGGCCGACGTGCCGCTGCCCGACCCGACCCTGAAGCCCCGCCCCGGCCACGCGGTCGACTTCCTGATCGACACGGTGCTGGCCACGCCCGGCATCACGGTGTGCCTGCTGGGGCCGATGACCAACCTCGCCGTGGCGCTGATCAAGGAGCCGCGCATCGCCGCCAATATCGGCTCGGTGGTCGCGATGGCGGGCAGCTTCTTCGCCGGCGGCAACAGCGCGCCGGCGCTCGAATTCAACATGCAGGTCGATCCGCACGCAGCGCATGTCGTGATGACGGCGGGGCTCGACGTCACGCTGGCGCCGCTCGACCTCACCCACAGCGTGCTCACCACCGACGCGCAGCTGGCGCGGGTCGCGAAGTTGCCGGGCCGCATCGGCCGCGCCGCGTTGGCGTGGCTGAGTTTCTACGGCGCCCATGACCGCAAGAAATACGGCACGCCGGGTGGACCGCTGCACGATCCGTGTGTGATCGCCTGGCTGCTGCGGCCGGATCTGTTCAGCGGCAAGCGCGTCGCGGTCGACATCGACCTCAAGAGCGATCTCGTCCCCGGCATGACGGTGATGGATTGGTGGGGCACCACCGGCAAGAGTCCGAACGCGATGGTCCTGAACCGCGCCGACGTCGACGGTTTCTACGATCTGCTGTTCGAACGTATCGGCGCGCTCGCCGCCGCAATTCAATAACGAAGAGGCTCGGCCCATGGAATTCTGGACGCAGTTCCTGATCGCGCTGGGCCAGGTCATCATGATCGACCTCGTGCTGGCGGGCGACAATGCGATCGTGGTCGGCCTCGCCGCCGCGTCGGTCGCGCCCGAGCAGCGCAAAAAGGTGATCTTCTGGGGCATCGGCGCCGCGGTCATCCTGCGCATTCTGTTCGCGCTGGTGACGGTGCAGTTGCTGGCGATCATCGGCCTGACGCTTGCCGGCGGCATTCTGCTGCTGTGGGTGTGCTGGAAATTCTGGCGCGAATTGCGCCACCAGGAAGCCGAACGCCGCGCCGGACTCGATCCGCACAATGTCGCCACGCCGGCCAGGGTCACGACGATTCGCGCCGCAATCGTGCAGATCGCCGCGGCCGACGTCTCGATGTCGCTCGACAACGTTCTCGCCGTCGCGGGCGCCGCGCGCGACAATCAGGTCGTGCTGGTCATCGGCCTGCTGCTGTCGGTCGTGCTGATGGGCGTCGCCGCCAACCTGATCTCGCGGCTGCTGCAGAAATACCGCTGGCTGGCCTATGTCGGCCTGCTGATCATTTTCTACGTCGCCTGCGACATGGTCTGGCGCGGCTGGAGCGAAGTGGCGCCGCATCTGGGCATGGGATGAGAGTCGAGCTTAGGTCGGTGGGGCTGTAAGTAAGAAAGCCGAACCACCAAGACACCAAGGACACCAAGGTGCACCAAGGAAACTGGGCCCGGACCCAGGGTCGATGCGATTGCCAAGGAAGTCGTAGACGCCGCACTCGCAGTCCACAAAGCGTTTGGTCCAGGACTGCTCGAATCGGTGTACGGGCAATGTCTCGGTTTCGAGTTGGAGGATCGGGGGCTCCGGTTCGAGCAGCAGAAGGCGCTCGCCGTCACGTATCAGGGACGAAGCATCCCAAATGCGTTACGGCTGGATCTCGTCGTCGAAGAAGCGGTCGTGGTCGAAGCGAAAGCAATTCAAGCGCTTTTGCCGGTCCACCAGGCCCAGGTGTTGACCTATCTTCGGCTGTCAGGATTGCGTCTCGGCTTGTTGATCAACTTCAACGTTCCCCTGTTGAAGGACGGCATTCGCCGTTTCGTGCTGTGACTTTGGTGCATACAAGCGCGCGAAGCGCGCAACAAAATCGGGATTTCTGCAGGATGGAGTGCGCGCTCCGCGCGCGGGAAGCATCTTGGTGCTCCTTGGTGTCCTTGGTGTCTTGGTGGTGAATGCCTCCTCCACTGCCAGCCGCCCGCGCCTGATCGTTTTCGGAAACGAGAAAGGCGGCTCGGGCAAATCGACGGCCGCGGTGCATGTCGCGGTCGGGCTTGCACGCGCCGGCAAGCGGGTCGCCGCGCTCGATCTCGATGCGCGCCAAGGATCGCTGTCGCGCTATCTCGCAGGCCGCGACGCTGCGCTGCCGACGCCGCCCACCGCCGCCGTCACGCGCAGCGACCTGCCCGTCGTCGCCGACGCGAACGAAGACGAACGCAGCCGGCTCGAGGCCGCGATCGGCCGTTTCGGCAGCTACGAATTCATCGTGCTCGACACGCCCGGTTCGGATTCCAACCTGACCCGGCTGGCCCATGCGCGCGCCGACGTGCTGGTGACGCCGATCAATGACAGCTTCGTCGATCTCGACCTGCTGGCGCGCATCGAGCCCGACACGCACCGCATCGTGGGCCCGTCGCTTTACAGCGAAATGGTGTGGGAACAGCGCAAGCGGCGCGCGTTGGCCGATGGGCAAACCATCGACTGGATCGTGATGCGCAATCGCATGGGACACGTGGAAGGCCGGAACAAACGCGTCATCGGCGACATTCTGGCCGCGCTCGCGAAGCGGATCGGCTTTCGCCTGGCGCCGGGCTTCGGCGAACGCGTCATTTTCCGCGAACTCTTCCTCAAGGGCCTTACCCTGCTCGACCTCGGTTCAGAGACCGGCCACTCCATGACCTTGAGCCATGTCGCCGCACGCCAGGAGGTCCGGGCGTTGATCGACGCGATCCTGGCCGCCCCGGCGCCCCGAAGCGTGCTTGTGCGGAGCCCGACCCCGGTGGCACAACCGCGCCCATAAATACAGGTTTCCCATGAAGTTTCCGCCCGTCCGCAAGGCCGTCTTTCCCGTTGCCGGCCTCGGCACACGTTTCCTGCCCGCCACCAAGGCGATGCCCAAGGAGATGTTGCCCCTGGTCGACAAGCCGCTGATCCAGAACGCGGTCGAAGAGGCGCGCGCCGCCGGGATCGAGGAATTCGTCTTCGTCACTTCGCGCGGCAAGGACGTGCTGGAAGACCATTTCGACCTGCACCCCGAGCTGACCGAGAACCTCCAGCGCCGCGGCAAGACGGCCGAGCTGGCGATGCTCGCCGACACCGAAATCGGCTCGGGCCATCTTTATTTCACCCGCCAGCACGCGCCGCTGGGCCTCGGCCACGCCGTGTGGTGCGCCCGTCACGTGATCGGCAGGGAGCCGTTCGCGGTGCTGCTGCCCGACGTCGTCGTGCTGTCCGACAAGCCCTGTCTGGCGCAGATGATCGAAGCCTATGACGAGCTGGGCGGCAACGTGATCGCGGTCAACGAAGTGCCGCGCGAACACACCAACCGCTACGGCATCCTCAAACCCGGCAAGGAAGCGACTGGCCCCTGGGGCCGCGCCGTCGAAGTGCTGGGGCTGGTCGAAAAGCCCAAGCCCGAAGAAGCGCCGTCGAACCTCTCGGTAACCGGCCGCTATATTCTCCAGGGCGAGGTGTTCGAGCATCTCGATCGGCAGGAAGCCGGCGCCGGCGGCGAGATCCAACTGACGGACGCAATGCTGCGCCTCGTCGGGAAGCAGCCTTTCCACGGATACAAGTTCGACGGGCAGACGTTCGATTGCGGCGACAAGATTGGCTTCCTCGAGGCCAACATCGCGTTCGCGTTGAAGCGGCCCGAGATGGCGGACAAGCTTCGCGCGTGCCTGAAGCAACTTCTTTAGGTCACGATCCGTCGGATCGTGACCTCCTCATCTTAGGTCGCGTTTTGTACGGCAGCGCCATCTAGCTGGCCGCAAAACGCTCTAGCGGAGAAAGCGCCATGCGCATCGCCGTCATCGGCACCGGCTATGTCGGCCTCGTTTCGGGTGCCTGCTTTTCTGAATTCGGCACCGAGACCACCTGCGTCGATCTTGACCAGGGCAAGATCGACCGTCTGAAGAATGGCGAGATTCCGATCTACGAGCCCGGGCTCGACGATCTGGTGGCCAAGAACGCCAAGGCCGCCCGCCTCACCTTCACCACCGACATCGCCACCGCCGTGGCCGGCGCGGCGGCGGTGTTCATCGCGGTGGGCACGCCGTCGCGCCGCGGCGACGGTCACGCCGATCTCAGCTATGTCTATGCCGCGGCGAAAGACATCGCGCGCAACCTGACCGGCTACACGGTGATCGTGACCAAGAGCACGGTGCCGGTCGGTACCGCGCGCGAGATCGAGCGCATCGTGCGCGCCGAACGGCCCGACGCCGATTTCGACGTCTGTTCGAACCCCGAATTCCTGCGCGAAGGCGCCGCCATCACCGACTTCATGCGGCCCGATCGCGTCGTGATCGGCTGCCAGAGCGACCGCGCCAAGGAAGTGATGCGGCGGCTCTACCGGCCGCTCTATCTGATCGAGACGCCGATCGTCTTCACCACGCTCGAAGCGGCCGAGCTGATCAAGTACGCGGCCAACGCGTTCCTCGCGACCAAGATCACCTTTATCAACGAGATCGCCGATCTGTGCGAAAAGGTCGGCGCCGACGTGCATGACGTGGCGCGGGGCATCGGCCTCGACGGCCGCATCGGACGCAAGTTCCTGCATGCCGGTCCCGGCTACGGTGGTTCGTGCTTTCCCAAGGACACGATCGCGCTGGTGCGCACGGCCGAGGATTACGGCAGCCCGGTCCGCATCGTCGCCGCCGTCGTCGACATCAACGACAAGCGCAAGCGCGCCATGGCCGAACGCATCATCGAAGCGGGCGGTGGCAACCTGGCCGGCAAGGTGGTCGGCATTCTCGGCGTCACCTTCAAGCCCAACACCGACGACATGCGCGACGCACCGGCGCTCGACATCATTCCGGCGCTGCAGGCGGCCGGCGCGCGCGTGCGCGCCTTCGATCCCGCCGGCATGCACGAAGCGGAAAAGCTGCTGCCCGGCGTCGAATGGGTCGACGACGCGTACAAGGCGGTGGAAGGCGCCGACGTCGCCGCCATCCTGACCGAGTGGAACGAGTTCCGTGCGCTGCAGCTGCCGCGCGTGGCGCAGCTGATGAACCAGCCCGTGCTGGTCGATCTGCGCAACATCTACAACCTCGCCGACATGGCGCAGGCGGGCTTCGACTATCGCTCGATCGGCCGCCCCGCCGTATCGCTCCCCGCAAAAGCGGGGACCCATGCAGCCGCGCTTCGCGTCGTAAAATAACTCACAAACAAGAATGGATCCCCGCTTTCGCGGGGAATTAGGACCATGCACGAATTTCATTCCACCGTTCTTCGCGAGTACGACATTCGCGGAATCGTCGACAAGACGCTGTCGGTCAAAGACGCCGCCGCGATCGGTCGCGCGTTCGGCACCATGGTCGGCGGGGCGGGCAAGACGATCTGTCTCGGATACGACGGACGCCTGTCGTCGCCGTCGCTCGCTGCGGCGCTTGCCGAGGGCCTGCTGTCGACCGGCGTGAACGTCAAACGCGTCGGGCTGGGCCCGACGCCGATGCTGTATTTCGCGGTCAAGCATCTGCAGGCCGACGCCGGCGTCATGGTGACCGGCAGCCACAACCCGCCCGACTATAACGGCTTCAAGATGACGCTCTACACGGGCCCCGTGTATGGCGAAGCGATCCTGTCGCTGGGCAAGGTCGCGTCAAGCGGCAAGTACGCGACCGGCCAGGGCGCGATCGAAGACCTCGACATTCAGGACGTGTATGTCGAGCGCCTGCTGAAGGACTATGAGGGCCCGAAGAATCTCAACGTCGTGTGGGACGCGGGCAACGGTGCCAGCGGCGAAATTCTGCGCCGGCTGACCAGGAAGCTGCCGGGCACGCACACGCTGCTGTTCGACGATATCGACGGCACGTTCCCCAATCACCATCCCGATCCGACGGTCGAAGAAAATCTCGTCGACCTGAAGCGCGTTGTCGCGGCGAAGGGCGCCGATCTCGGCATCGGATTCGACGGCGACGGCGACCGCATCGGCGCCATCGACGGCAAGGGCCGCGTCGTGTGGGGCGACCAGCTGCTGGCAATCTATGCGGGCGAAGTGCTCGCCACGCATCCCGGCGCGATGATCATCGCCGACGTCAAGGCGAGCCAGGTCCTGTTCGACGAGATCGCGCGCCTCGGCGGTCAGCCGGTGATGTGGAAGACCGGCCATTCGCTGCTCAAGGCGAAGATGGCCGAGACCGGCGCGCCGCTGGCGGGCGAAATGTCGGGGCACATCTTCTTCGGCGACAAATGGTACGGCTTCGACGACGCGCTCTATTGCGGCGTGCGCCTGCTGTCGCTGGTGTCGAAGTCGGGCAAGCAGCTCGCCGACCTCGTCGACAAGCTGCCCAAAGTATTCAATACGCCCGAGACCCGCTTCCAGGTCGATGAGAGCCGCAAGTTCGACGTCGTCAAAGAAGTGAAGCAGCGCCTTACCGCGTCGCCCGACGGCATCGAAGTCAACGACATTGACGGCGTGCGCGTGAAGACGCCGGACGGCTGGTGGCTGCTGCGCGCTTCGAACACGCAGGACGTGCTGGTGGCGCGCGCCGAAGCGTCGAGCGAAGAAGGGCTGGGCCGGTTGAAGAAGCTTCTGGTTGCACAATTGAAACAAAGCGGCATCGAGGCGCCCACCACCTTCTGATGGACCCGCTTCTGATTCGTCTCGCTGCGCTGCTGCTGGTCATGCCGCTGCTGCTGGCAGCGGCACCGGCCCACAGCCCGGATCAAGTCCGGGCCGGCGCATGGCCGGATACGATCGAACGCTGGCAGGACAAGGCGCCGACCGAGAAGGTCGGCGCCACCACCCTGCTGACGCAGCGCGGCTTCGCCCAAGGCGTCACGAAGCTGGTCGGTGCGGCGCCGTTGGCCAAGATGCGCACGCGCTGGACGACCGTGTCGCCGGTGGCGCGGGACGGCGATTTCTTTCTCGTCCAAGGTTGCCGCCGCCACGCCTGTCCGAGCGAGAATTACGCGGTGCTGATCGACCGCAAGCACGGTGTCGTCGGCGTGTGTCTGGGCCACAATGATGGTAACGCGATCGTAAAGACGTGGACCGGTGCGGACGGGCGCAAGCCGCGCACCGTCAGTGAAAGTGACATGAATTTCGGCTGTTCGGGCGATCCCAAGCGCCTGCTCGACGAGGCCAAGGCGTTCATTCTCCAGACGCCAGGCTGAATCGCCCTGCACGGGCGAGTTGCGAAGTTCCGTCACACACGTCAGGCTCTCGCCGCGAAATACAGAGACCTCGCGGGAGTCCAGAACAGATGCCGCGCTTCACGATCGGCCGCAAATTGTGGCTGGGCTATGCCTTCTTCATCGGCATGCTCCTGCTGATCTTTGCCATCGCCATTGCTTTCAACATGCTGACTCGCGGCGCGACCAGCGACCGGGAACGCTCGGAAAACTTCGTGCGGGCGATCGCGTCCTTCCGCACCAATCTGCTCACCACCGAAGACGCGCAGCGCGGCCTCGTCATCACCGGCGACGATTCGTACCTTGCGACGTATCGCGAGGCGATCGAGCGGGTCCGGGACGATCTGGCGGAGCTGGAACGACTCAACTCGCCGGCGGCGCAGCAACCGGCGCGGTTGGCGAACGTGCGCGATCTGTTGGGGCTCGCGCTGGCGCAATCGACGCGTGCGGTCGAAACGCGCCGCAATGCCGGGTTCGAGGCCGCGCGCGACGTGGTGCGGGACCAAGCGGCGCCGCAGATGACACGGCTGCACAATGCGATCGACGAGCTGGTCACCGGCGAGCGCCTGTTCCGCACCATCGAAGAGGCACGGCTCGCAAGCCAGACGCAGACCGCAAACCGCGTTCTCTGGGGCATCATCGGCTGCATTGTCGTCATTGGAGCCCTCGGCGCCTTCTTCCTGCAGCGCACGCTGACGCGGCGCCTCGGCAAGCTGAGCCGGGCGGCCGAGCGGTTCGGCCAAGGCGAACTCGACCAGCGCGTCGCGATGCGCGGCAATGACGAGATCAGCGACCTCGCGACATCGTTCAACGCCATGGCCGACACGGTACAGAAGCAGCGCCGTGCCCTTGAACAGCGCGAAAGCCAGTCGCGCGCCATTTTCAACAACGCCGCCGACGGAATCATGACGGTCGACGGCGCCGGCATGGTGCAGGAGGTGAATCCGAGCGCCGCCTTCGCCTTCGGCCGCGACGCCGCCGGGATGACGGGACGCAAGGCGAGCGGCTTCTTCGCCGAGACCGAAGATCATCTCTACGTCATCGTGCGCGAGCAGCTGGCCGACCCCGGCCACCGGCCGCGCGAAATGACCATCCGGCGGCCCGACGGGACCACCCTTCCGGTCGAGATCACGATGCAGCGCGCGGTGCATGACGACGGAAGGCCGATCGTGATCTGCATCATGCGCGATGTCACCGAGCGCAAGCGGATCGATCAGCTCAAGAACGAATTCGTCTCGACCGTCAGCCACGAGTTGCGCACGCCGCTGACCTCGATCAACGGCTCGCTCGAACTGGTGCTCGGTAACGTCACCGGCGAAATCCCGACCGAAGCCCGCACCATGCTCACCATCGCGCAGAACAACGCGCGACGGCTGGTGCGGCTGATCAACGACATTCTCGACATGGAGAAGATCGAATCCGGCCACATCGCCTTCGACTTCCGGCAACTCGACGTCGGTGAACTCGCGCGGCAGGCGGCCGACGCCAATCGCGGCTACGCCGAACGTTACGGAGTCACGGTCGAGCTGGTGGCCGGCAGCGCAACCGGGAAAGTCTATGGCGACGGCGACCGGCTGCAGCAGGTGCTGGCCAATCTTCTGTCGAACGCCATCAAGTACTCGCCTGCGGGCGCTGCGGTCGAACTGGCGCTGATCGAGGCGGGTGAAACGATCCGCTTCGAAGTCCGCGATCGCGGCCCCGGCATCCCGCACGAGTTCCAGAACCGCATCTTCGACAAGTTCGCCCAGGCCGATGCCTCCGACGCGCGCCAGAAAGGTGGCACCGGCCTCGGCCTCTCGATCGCCAAGAGCATTGTCGAGCGGCATGGCGGCACGATCGGCTTTACCACGTCGCCGGCGGGCACGGTGTTCACTTTCACCCTGCCCGCTTTGTCCGCAGCGATCACGGCGCCGACGGCGGCAGAGCAGCTTTCCACCGGCCCGCGCGTGCTGATCTGCGAAGACGATGCCGACGTCGCGACGCTGCTGCGCATGATGCTGCTGCAGGGCGGCTACGAAGCCGACGTCGCGCGCACGGCGAGCCAGGCCAAGTCGATGCTGGAACGGTACAGCTACGCGGCGATGACGCTGGATCTGGCGCTGCCCGATCAGGATGGCATCTCGTTGATCCGCGAAATCCGCACGCGCGAAACCGGGCCGCCAATTCCGATCGTCGTGGTGTCGATCACCGCGACCGAGCGCGCCGACGAGCTCAATGGCGACGTGGTCGGCATCGTCGACTGGATCCAGAAGCCGATCGACCAGCCCAGGCTGATCGAAAGCATTCGGCGCGCCACCCTCGGAGCCGAACGCCAGCCGCGCATCCTGCACGTCGAAGACGATCTCGACATTCTGCGCGTCACCTCGGTCGTGCTGCGCGACATCGCCGACATGGTCAGCGCCACCAGCGTCACTGAGGCCAAGGCGCTGCTGCTGGCAAATCGCTACGACCTGGTCCTGCTCGACATCACGCTGCGGGACGGGTCGGGGCTGGAATTGCTGCCGCTGCTGAATGGCGGCACTGAGTCGACGCCGGTCATCATCTTCTCGGCCGACGAGATGCCGCGCGACATTTCCCGCGCCGTGACCGCAGCTTTGGTCAAGTCACACACATCCAACGAGCTGCTGGCGCGCACCATCGAGACGCTGATTCAACGCGGCAGCCGGATCCGCACCGTGCAACAGGAACTGTCGGCATGAGCGGCCGGGCATTGAAGCGGATCCTGTATGTCGAGGATGAAATCGACATCCAGACCGTGATGCGCATGTCGCTGGAGAAGCTGGGCGGCTTCGAGCTGCTGGTGTGCAGTAACGGCCATGACGCGGTCGCGCAGGCCCCTGGCTTCACACCCGACATGATCCTGATCGACGTCATGATGCCGGGCATGGATGGCCCGGCGACGGTTGCGGCGCTGCGCCGGATGGACATGTTCGCTGCGACGCCGGTGGTCTTCATCACCGCCAAGGTGCAGCCGCAGGAAGTCGCGCGCCTGCGCGAGCTGGGTGCCATCGACGTGATCTCGAAACCGTTCGACGCGATGGCGCTGCCGGGCTATCTGCAGGCGCTCTGGAATTCGCACGTCAACTGAGTCGCCGCATGTCCCGGATGCCGTCAGCGCTGGCCTGTCTCCTGTTGGCCGGAGTCGCACACGCGGCCGATGGCGAGCTGCGCGAATTTTCGACCGACCGGCCCAACAAATCGTCGTCGGCAACCACGGTCGACGCAGGTCACTGGCAGGTCGAAAGCGACCTGTTCAACTGGTCGCATGATCGAGATCGCAGCGACAGCACCCGTACGCTCTCGACCGTGTTGCCGACCCTGAAGCTGGGCCTCACCGACCGCACCGACATCGAACTCACGCTGCCGACCTATGTCTGGACGCGCAGCAGCAGTTCCGGCGTCACGCAGCGTGCGACAGGCTGGAGCGATCTGGTGCTGACCGGCAAGGTCAACCTGATCGGCAATGACGACGGCGATCTCGCGATCGGCGTCGCGCCCTACGTCAAGCTGCCGACCGGCAGCGACGGCATTTCGAACAAGCGCACCGAGTTCGGCGTCTACGCGCCGGCGACGCTCAAGCTCGACGAGGACTGGTCGATCAGCTTCCAGGTCCAGCTCGATGCGCTGGCGTCCGACACCAATCCGGACGCGCGGCGCTTCAACGCGCAGAGTTTCGTCAATCTCAGCTACGCCATGGCCGACACGCTGGTGCTTTCGGCTGAGCATTACGCCGGGCGTAAATTCCGCGACCGCAGCGCGACGATCCAGACGTTCGACCTCGCCATCGCCTGGTTGGCGCAACCCGACCTGCAATTCGATGCCGGCGTGTATCTGCCGCTGAACAAGGCGGCCACCGACCTCGTGGTCTATTGGGGCGTTTCGCGGCGCTTTTAAAAAACGGCCAGGAACGCTGTCGTCGGCGGCCTGATCGGCGCGTCCGAATCAGGGCGCGCGCAACCGATAGCCGACGCCCGGTTCGGTCAGAATGTGGACCGGCCGCGCCGGATCGCTTTCAAGCTTGCGGCGCAGCTGCCGCATGAATACGCGCAGATACTGCGCATCGTCATAGGCCGGGCCCCACACGGCGCGCAGCAGGTGCTTGTGCGTCAGCACCTTGCCGGCATGGCGCACCAGCTCGGCCAGCAAGTCATATTCCTTGGGCGACAGATGCACTTCCTCGCCGCGCGCCCAGACATGGCGGTGGACGAGATCGATCTTGAGATCGCCCGCTTCGAACAAGGGCGCGGTTCCCTGCGCCTGCAGCCCGTGGCGCAGCGCCGCGCGCAATCGCGCGATCAGCTCGTCCATGCCGAACGGCTTCACCACATAGTCGTCGGCGCCGAGATCGAGCGCCTCGACCTTGCCGCGCTCGTCGTCGCGCACCGACAGCACCACGATCGGCGTGGTTTGTTGCGCGCGGATGCGGCGCACCACTTCCAGCCCGTCCTGATCAGGCAGGCCGAGATCGAGCACGATCACGTCGGGCTTCTCGCGTGCCGCTTCGCTGAGCGCGGTCGCCGCCGTGTCGGCCTCGACCACGTCATAGCCTTGCGCCGTGAGGCTGGTGCGCAGGAAGCGGCGGATGGCGGGCTCATCGTCGACAACGAGAATTTTGGTCGGGCGCGGCGACATCACGCCGTTCCTGGCCGATCCGGCAGGCGCGACACGGGCAGGCGCAGCACGAAATGCGCGCCGCGCTCGGACGCAACCGCGACGATCGAGCCGCCCATCGCCTCGACGAAGCCGCGGCAGATGGCGAGCCCCAGCCCGGTACCGGCGCGGCGCCGGTCACCGTCCCGCACGCGGTAGAATTTGTCGAACACGCGTTCGAAATCGGCGGGCGGAATGCCGGGTCCGTCGTCCTGGAGGTCAATACGCACGAAGTCTCCGTCCCGGCTCGCCGCGATCGTCACCAGCGGCGGGCCCTGCTCGTCGCTTGCGGCGTATTTGGCCGCGTTGTCGAGCAGATTTACCAGCACCTGCTCCAGCAGCAGATAGTCGCCCCGGATCGGCGGCAGATCGCCCTCGGGCGAAAATCCGATGCGCGACGGGTCCAGCACCGGCCGCACCCGCTCGAGCGCCGTGCCGACCACCTCTTCCAGATCGACCGGCTCGCGCGCCGCGTCGATCGTGCCGGATTCCAGCCGGGTCATCGCCAGCAGGTTCGAAATGAAGCGGTTGAGCCGCGCCGCCTCTTCCTCGACCGTGCGCAGCAGCTCGTCGCGCTGCGCCGGTTCGTAAGCGTGGCCATAGCTGCGCAACGCCGACGCCGCGCCGGTGATCGACACGAGCGGCGTGCGCAGATCGTGGCTGATCGAGGTCAGCAGCGCCGCGCGTAGCCGCTCGGTCTCGGCTTCGACGCGCGACGCTTCGACCCGCCCGGCCAGCGCGATGCGCTCGATCCCGACGCCGGTCTGGTCGAGCAGCGTTTCGAGCAACCGCCGCCGGTCGGGCGTCAGCAGCGGCCCCGGCGCGTCGCGGTCGAGGCCGGCAACCGCGACCACGGCGCCGCCGACGATGAGCGGCAGGAACAGGCGCTTGGCGCCCGGCAGCGTGTCGGCATCGCGTCCGGCTGGCCGCGCATGCGCGAAGCTCCAGCGCGCCGCCGCCATGTCGGCCCCATCGATCGAATCCTCAGGCGGAAAGCCGGAGGCGACGCGCAAGCCCTCGCCCTCGGGCAGCAGGAACACGACGCGCACCTCGAGCGACGAGGCGATCTGCACCGACGCGGTCCAGAGTAGGTCGTCGAGGACGGCGAGCCCAGCGACTTTGCGGCTGAAGGCGTAGAGCTCGGCCTGCGCCTTTGCCTGCCGCCGCGCCGAGATCGCCTGCGCCCGCTGCCGCGCCGACAGGTTCGACACCAGCACCGCGACAATGGAAAAGAAGAACAGCGCGATGACGTTTTCGGGGTCCGAGATCGTGAAGGTGTGAACCGGCGGCAGGAAAAAGAAATTGTAGCTGGCCACCGACAGCGCGCAGGCGAGCAAGGCCGGCCCGCGTCCGCCGATCGCGGCCGCCGCGACGACGGCGGTGAGAAAGGCGAGCGGCACGTTGAGCACCGAGGTGAAGCGCTCGATCACCAACCCGACCGCGAGCGCCGCCGCGACCAACAACACCGACGCGATCCAGCCCGCCAGCGTCGGCGGCTCGACCTGGATGCGGCCGCCGCCTTCTTCCGCGTCGGCGGGCGACGCCGCGATCACATGAACCGATACCGGGCCGGCGCGGCGCACCAGTTCGAGCACGGTCGAACCGAACACCCGTTCGAGCCAACGGGATCGCGTCGAGGTGCCGACGACGATCTGAGTGACGTTGTTGTCGCGCGCATAAGCGAGGATTTCGTCGACCGCGCTTTGCCCCGGGACCGCCAGCGCAGTGCCGCCGAGACGCTCTGCGAGACGCAAGGCTTCGTCGAGACGGGCCCGCGCCTTGGGCCCGATCTCGCGACGCGTGTCGACGCTGAGGGCGGTGAGCGGTGCGTGCAACCGGTCGGCGAGCCGTTTCGCCGCGCGCACCAGCGAGGCGGGATCGCGCATCGGGGACAGCGCCACCAGCACATGCTCGCCGGCCTGCCACGGACCGTCGACGGCGTGGGCGCGCATCCAGCTTTGCATCTGCTGGTCGACGCGCTGCGCCGCGCGCCGCAACGCGAGTTCGCGCAACGCGGTGAGGTTGCCGGGTTGAAAGAAATTCGCCAGTGCGCGCTCGCCACCCGGATCGGCGACATAGACCTTGCCCTCGCGCAGCCGCTGCATGAGGTCGTCGGCGGGCAGGTCGACCACTTCGATCTCATCGGCGCGATCGAGGATCGAGTCGGGAACGGTCTCGCGCACGCGCACATGCGTGATCGACGCCACCACGTCGTTGAGACTCTCGACATGCTGGATGTTCATGCAGGTCCAGACGTCGATATCCGCGGCCAGCAGTTCTTCGACGTCCTGGTACCGTTTGGGATGACGGCTGCCGGGCGCGTTGCTGTGCGCCAGCTCGTCGACCAGCACCAGCTTCGGCCGCCGTTCCAGGATCGCGTCAACGTCGAGTTCGCTCAACGTCACGCCGCGATGTTCCACCGTCCGCCGGTCCACCATCTCGAGGCCCGGCAGCAATCCTTCGGTTTCAGGGCGGCCGTGCGTCTCGATGATGCCGATCACGACGTCGAGCCCGTCACGCCGCTTCGCCCAGGCGTCTTCCAGCATCTCGTAGGTCTTGCCGACGCCGGGCGCGGCGCCGAGATAGATCTTGAGCTTGCCGCGCCGCTCGCGCGCGGCACGTTCGAGCAGAGCGTCGGGGGACGGGCGCCGATCGTCCTTCATCCCCCTCGCCTATCAGCCAAGCGCGTCGAGCGCCAGATTGAGCTTGAGCACATTGACGCGCGGCTCGCCGACCAGGCCCAGCAGACGGCCCTCGACGGAGTCCTCGACCAGCTTGCGCAGGCGCGCCTCGTCCAACCCGCGCGCTTTGGCGACGCGCGGCACCTGGAACAGCGCGCCCGCCGGCGTGACGTGCGGATCGAGGCCGCTGCCGGTCGTGGTGATCAGGTCAACGGGCACGGGCGCATTCGGATTCTCGGCTTTCAGCTTCTCCGCGTCGGCCTGCACGCGCTCGATCAGCGCTTTCGACGTCGGGCCCGCATTCGACGCCGAGCTGTTGCCGGCATTGTAGGGCGCCGGCACCGTCTTGGTGCTGTCGTTGGGGTCGGTCGCGGTCGTCGCTGAGGGACGGCCGTGAAAATAGCGCTCGCTGTCGAAATTCTGGCCGATGATCTCGGCGCCGATCACCTTGCCGCCGCGCTCGATCAGGCTGCCCTTCGACTGATACGGAAACACCAGCTGCGCCACACCGGTGACGGCGTAGGGATAGGCGACGCCGGTGATCAAGGTCAGCGCGACGAAGACGAAGAGCGCGGGTCGAAGTTGGTTCAACATTGCGAGGGTCCAGTTCTTCTCACGCCAGGCCGACGGCGCGCACGGCCAGGTCGATCGCCTTGATGCCGATGAACGGCACGACGACGCCGCCGACACCGTAGACGAGCAGGTTGCGCGTCAGCAGCGACGCGGCGGTGGTGGGGTGATAGCGCACGCCGCGCAGCGCCAGCGGAATCAGCGCGACGATGATCAGCGCGTTGAAAATGATCGCCGACAGGATGGCGCTTTGCGGCGAGCCCAGCCGCATCACGTTCAGCGTGTTGAGCTGTGGATAGATCACCGCGAACATCGCCGGGATGATGGCAAAATACTTGGCCACGTCGTTGGCGATCGAAAACGTCGTCAGCGAGCCGCGGGTCATCAGCAGCTGTTTTCCGATGCCGACGATTTCGATCAGCTTGGTCGGGTCGCTGTCGAGATCGACCATGTTGCCGGCTTCGCGCGCCGCCATCGTGCCCGTGTTCATCGCCACGCCGACATCGGCCTGGGCCAGCGCCGGCGCGTCGTTGGTACCATCGCCGCACATCGCAACCAGCTTGCCCTCGCCCTGCTCCTTGCGGATCAGCGCCAGCTTCGCCTCGGGCGTCGCTTCGGCCAGAAAATCGTCGACACCTGACTCGGCGGCGATGGCTGCCGCGGTCAGCGGATTGTCGCCTGTGATCATGACGGTGCGGATGCCCATGCGGCGCAACTCGGCGAAACGGTCGCGGATGCCGCCTTTGACGACGTCTTTCAGATGCACCACGCCGAGTACCCGCGCCTCGTCGCTGACGACCAGCGGCGTGCCGCCCGATTTCGCCACGTCGGTGACGGCCTGCTCGACTTCGCGCGGAAGCTGGAAACCGGCGTCGAGCGAGCGCACCCAGCCATAGACCGCATCGGCGGCGCCCTTGCGGATCCTTCGTCCGCTGACATCGACGCCGCTCATGCGCGTCTGCGCCGTGAAGGGAACGAAGCGCGGCGTATCGGCCGACAGCTCGCGCGCACGAATGCCGAACTGTTCCTTGGCCAGCACGACGATCGAACGGCCTTCGGGCGTTTCGTCCGCCAGCGACGCGAGCTGCGCCGCGTCGGCCAGCATCACCTCGGTGATGCGAGGCGCCGGCAAGAACGCGACCGCGACCCGGTTGCCGAGCGTGATGGTTCCCGTCTTGTCGAGCAGCAGCGTGTCGACGTCGCCCGCAGCTTCGACGGCGCGGCCGCTCATCGCCAGCACGTTGAAGCGCACCAGCCGGTCCATGCCGGCGATGCCGATGGCCGAGAGCAGCGCGCCGATCGTGGTCGGGATCAAGGTCACGAACAACGCCACCAGCACGATCACCGGCACGGAACCGCCGGCATAGGCGGCGAAGCTGGGAATCGTCACCGTCGCCAGCACGAAAATGAGCGTAAGACCCGCCAACAGAATATTGAGCGCGATCTCGTTGGGCGTCTTCTGCCGTTCAGCGCCTTCGACCAGCGCAATCATGCGGTCGATGAAGGTCGATCCCTGCGCCGCAGTGATGCGCACGAGAATATGATCCGACAGCACGCGGGTGCCGCCGGTGACCGCGGATCGATCGCCGCCCGATTCACGAATGACCGGGGCCGACTCGCCGGTGATGGCGCTTTCGTCGACCGACGCCACGCCTTCGATGATCTCGCCGTCCGACGGGATCAGCTCGCTGGCCTGCACGAACACCAGATCACCGGGCTTGAGCTGCGTCGCCGCCACCATTTCGCCGATCGTGTCGCCGCCGTCACGGACACGGCGCGCCATCGCTTCGGTTCGCGTCCGGCGCAACGACGCCGCCTGCGCCTTGCCGCGCCCTTCAGCCACGGCTTCGGCGAAGTTGGCGAAGAGCACGGTCAACCACAGCCATACGACCAGCTGCGCCTGGAACAGGATATTGGTCCCGACAATCGCATCGCGCACGGTCAGCACCGTCGCCAGCGCCGCCACCACGGCGACCACGAACATCACCGGATTGCGCGCCAGGGTACGCGGATCGAGCTTCTTGAAGGAGTCGCCGACAGCGGGGCCGAGCAGGGCCGGATCGAGCAGCGACGTACGACGCTTGGGCGCCATTTGGGAGAAGTCCTTTATGAGGAAACCACCAAGACACCAAGAGCCTGCCCCGGACTTGATCCGGGGACACGAAGAAGCACCAAGCTGGTTCCCGCGCGCGTAGCGCGCACCCGATCCTGCGCCGTTGCAGGATTGTTACGCGCTGCGCGCGCCAGGGAATTGCCTTGGTGCACCTTGGCGTCCTTGGTGTCTTGGTGGTTATGGCTGTTCATCCAGCGGATCAGAACGAAGCCCCGGCCTGCATCGCGAGATGCTCGACGATCGGGCCGAGCGCGAGCGCCGGGAAGAAGGTGAGGCCGCCGACGATCGCGATGGTGCCGACCAGCAGCACGACGAACAGCGTTCCGTGCGTCGGGAACGTGCCCGACGACGCCGGCACGATCTTTTTCGCGGCGAGCGATCCCGCGATCGCAAGCATCGGCAGGATGACGAAGAAGCGGCCGATGAACATCGCGACGCCGAGCGAGTAGTTGTACCAGGGCGTGTTCGCCGACAGGCCGGCAAAGGCGCTGCCGTTGTTCGCCGCACCCGACGTGTAGGCGTACAGCATCTCGGTGAAGCCGTGCGGCCCGGCATTGGCGAGACCGGCGAGGCCGGGCTCGATGACCGACGAGATCGCGGTGAAGCCGAGCATCACCAGCGGCAGACAGAGGATGGCGAGGATGGTCATCTTGACCTCCTTCGCTTCGATCTTCTTGCCGACATATTCGGGCGTTCGTCCAACCATCAGCCCGGCGATGAAGATGGCGATGATCACGAACAGCAGCATGCCGTAGAGACCGGCACCGACACCGCCGACGATGACCTCGCCCAGCATCATGTTGATCAGCGGCACCATGCCGCCGAGCGGCATGAAACTGTCGTGGAAGGAATTGACCGCGCCGCACGACGCGTCGGTCGTCACCGTCGCGAACAGGGCCGAGGCCGCGATGCCGAAGCGAACTTCCTTGCCTTCCATGTTGCCGCCGCTCTGCAGCGCGGTGACGCTTTGGTCGACGCCGAGCTGCGTGAAGGCGGGATTCCCCGCCGCTTCGGCCCAATAGGCCAGCGTCACGCCGCCGAGCCACAGCATGCCCATCGCCGCAAGAATGGCCCAACCCTGGCGTTGGTCGCCGATCATGCGGCCGAACGTGTTGGTCAGGCCGGCGCCGAGGCAGAAGATCAGCACCATCTGAGCCAAGTTCGAGAGCGGCGTCGGATTCTCGTACGGGTGCGCCGAGTTGGTGTTGAAGAAGCCCCCGCCATTGGTGCCCAGCATCTTGATCGCCTCTTGGCTGGCGACCGGCCCCTGCGCGATCTGCTGCGTGGCACCTTCGAGCGTGGTGGCGTCGACATAGGCCGAGAAATTCTGCGGCACGCCCTGCCAGACGAGCAGCAGCGCAACCACGATCGAGATCGGCAGCAGCACGTAGAGCGTGCCGCGCACCAGATCGACCCAGAAATTGCCGATCGTCTTCGACTGCCGCCTGGTAAAGCCGCGCGCCAACGCGATGGCGAGCGCGATGCCCACCGCAGCCGAAGCAAAATTCTGCACTGTCAGACCGACCATCTGCGTCAGATACGACATGGTCGTTTCGGGCGTGTAGGACTGCCAGTTCGTGTTGGTGACGAAACTGACCGCAGTGTTGAAAGAATTGTCGGCGCTGTTGTTGTCGAGCCCCATCGGGTTCAGCGGCAGCGCGCCCTGAAAGCGCTGCAGCAGGTAGAGGAAGATGATCGACACGGCGCTGAACAGCAGCATGCCGATCGCATAACCGGTCCAATGCTGCTCCTTGGTCTCGTCGATTCCGGCGGCGCGATAGATCGCCGTCTCGACCGGACCCAGCCAGCGCCGGCGTCCTTCGAACACCGCATGCATCCAGGCGCCGAGCGGCTTGGTCACCAGCACGACGAGCCCGCCGAACAGCGCGATCTGCAGCCAGCCGTTGGGAGTCATGTCAGAACCGCTCCGGCCGGATCAGCGCATAGATGAGATAGGCAACGAGGGCGACGCTGACGCCGCCGGCGAGGATATAGTCGAACGACATCCGTCAGATCCGTTCGCACAGCGCGACATAGGCCAGCGCCGCTGCCACGAAAACGGCGACAAGCCCGGCGCTCAATAGGTCCAGCATCATGTTCTCCTGCACATTCATGTGCGGCGGCGGCATGAGCGAGCGAGGTCGCATCTGGCCGCCGTGCATAAAGATCGCGTGAAGATGCGGCGGCTCAGAAATGGACGATGATGTCGCCCGCCAGCATCAGCTGTTCTTTTCGCCTGCCGAAATCATAGGCGCGCTGCTGGTAGGAGCGCTCGTAGCGCAGCTCGGGGCGCAAGGTGATGACGTCACCGATCCAGTGATTCCAGCCCAGCGTGTGCGACGAATAGAGCGTCTTGTACAAGGTGCGCTGGCCGCGCTTGTCGTAGACCAGCTCGTTGCGGAAGCTGAGAAAGTCTTTCTCGCCGACCTGATAGTTCAGGTAGTTCACGATCGCCGACTCCGACACGAAGCAGCGGTCCTTGCCCGGCGAGCATTGCGCGCTGTTGGTGCCGAGGATGGTCGGCAGCGTGCTGTTCACGCTCGGCACGCCGCGCTCGTACATGTAGAAGGCTTCGGTCGCCATGTGCCACTTGGCGTTGAACTTGTGGTACCAGGTCACGACCCAGTGGTTCATGTTGTTGTAGGCGTATTTGGCGTCGTTCACGCCGTTCATGCAGGGATAGATGTTGTCGTTGCCACTATCCGAGGTCCAGTTGACGCAGGCGTAGACGGTCGGCTTCCGGTTCGAAATGTCCCACGGCAGGATGTCCTGGCCACCCGAGAAGCCAAGCTGCACCGTCCAGTTCTTGGTCAGCCGCAACGAGCCGATGATGCCCGTCGTCGTGTACGGATCGTACGAGTACAGCAGCGAGTGGCTATACATGTAGTTGTTGGGCGCGAGCTGCGCCTCGATGTCCGGAACCGACAAGTAGCGGCCGACGCGAATGTTCAGCCCCTCGGCGACATACGGAATGTAGAGGTCGAAATAGATCAGCATCGGGTCGTACCCGTACGGGTGCGCCTTCTTGAGATATTGCTGACTCAAGAGCCCGCGCGTGAACGTGTATTTGTAATCGGCGCCGTACAGGTTCGCGAGGCGGAAGCCCCAGTCGATATGGTCGGTCTGGACCGTGTCGGGCGTGCGGTCGATGAACAGCGCGAACTGATCGAACTGCACGCGGTTGGCGCGATAGGAATAGGCGGCGGGATAGTTGCCGCCGATGCCCTTCGAGATGCTGAAGCTGCTGGTCGAGGTGCTGACATTGCCGCCGGCGTTCAACCAGCCATAGATCTTGATGCGGCTTTCCTTCAGCCAGTCGCCGCCCGGTCCGCCATACAGCGTTTCCAGCAGCGGGCCCGTCGTCGTGTCGGGATAGCCAATGTTCGAGGTGCCACCGATTCCCCAATTGGTGAACGGAAATGGCGGCGACGACAGCGGCGGCGGCGCACCGCGATAGGCGGGCGCGGGGCCCGATTCCACATTGTCGTTCAGATGATCGGCGTAAATCCGCGCAAAGCGGTCGGCAAAGCTCTCGCCGTCGGCGGCGTATGCGCTCGAGGCAGCCAGGAGAGCAGCAGCAGACAGCCCTCCTACGCTGAAGCTGCGGAGGGCTTGCCACCCGGAGCCTGCAGGGCGAAGCGTGGAGCAAATACGGCGTGACATGCAATCCTCGACTCGGTGCGCGCCGCAAATCGGCGACGGCGTGAGAGAGGGCCGGTGCCGGTGAGCGATCCATGCGATGCCGGTGCGAGCCGCATAAAAAATCCATAAAGAACCAAGGCGCAGCGCGGGCTTTTGCCCGCGCCGCAACACAGCCATGCGGGGCACGCCGTCACCTTACGGCGCCTTAACGCAGCAGCCACGCGATCGGCATGGAGTCCTGCGCGGGTCGTATCAAAATTCTGTCCTGTCGATGAAGGCGGCGCCCGTCCAAGTGGCTCGGAGAGCCGGACGCGAGCGCGCCGCGAAACACTGGAACGCACATGGGACGTCTTGATAAATCCGCCGAGCGAATCGTGGTGACTGCGCAGACCAACGGTGTGTGGAGCGTCGAATTCGACGGCGGCCTGTTTGGCGGTTCGTTCAAAAGCTGCAAGGCAGCGCTGGCTTTTGCCGGTGATCTGGTCGACCGGCATCCGGGCGCCGGCATCCGGCTGCAGCCGGGACGCTGACGATGTCGGTCCGCCTTTCCCGCGCAGCGCTGCCGATCGCCGTGATCGGCAGCGCCCTGTGGTTTCTCATCGCGATGACGCAGGCCGACGCACCGCGGGCGTTCGTGCAGGCGATCGCACTCGGCGCGGCGCTTTACATCCTTCTGCGGGAGGGCTGCCGGCCGGTCGACCAGGCGCGGCGGCCGGTGTCGTGGCGGCGTCGGTAGCCGGGCCGCCGGCAGCCGACGCGGACGAGTTGGGCGCGGATTTCTACGGCGCCCTTCTCGCCTGCGTGCACGCAGCCGAATGCGACGGCTATGCCGAATTGAAGTTCGTCGCCGCGCGGGACGATGAAGTCTGCACGGTGATCGCGGCGCTGCGTGGTTTCGCGCATCGCGTTCGCTTTGCCCTTCGCGCTGCCCCGGCATCGATCGAGGCGCTGCATCTGCGCGAAGAAAGCGACGGTTGGCCGGTCGAGCAAGTCACGATCGACCCGCCGCCGCGGACCATCGTGCTGGTGGTGCAGCGACGCCAGGGGCTTGTCGCGGCGCCGGCAGCAACGCCTCCAGCGTTTCGATCAATTCGTTCGGTCGGTACGGCTTTTTGAGCAGCGGCCGCGCAGCATTCGGCCGATGCGCTCTAACTGCGGCCGATTCCGGACGGTGCGTCGCCGAGCAGGTCGAGAAAGCGGCGCGCCGCATCGAGATCGGCCGCAACGCCTTCGCGGCGCGCGCGCGCGATCGGATCTTCACCCCAGCGCTCGATCTGGAAACTCTCGTCGAGTTCGGCGACGGCAAAGGCCTGCGCCGCGCCGATACGGCCCGCCACCAGCGCCAGCGCGACGACGATCGATCCCGTTGCCGCGGCCGCCGCCTGCAATGCCGTCAGACGCCAATCGTCGAAGCCCCGTACGATGTCGGTCAGCCGTTCGAGCATGGCCGGATCCTGCGGCGCGTGAATGACGCCTTCGGCGACGTGCAGCCGCACGCCGTAGCGGCGATCGAGCCAGTCGAGCAGCGGTTGCCATGAGGCGCGCTGGCGTTGCGCCAACTCGGGCGGATCATCGGCGCGATAGCAGACGAGATCGGTTTCGGCGTAGCGCAGCAGGCTGGCGATGATTTCCTCGCGCTGCGGCGTAACGCGATCGAGCGCCGTCGAGGCGAGCTGCGTCATCGGCATCGCGGTCGGATCGACGTCCTCGCCTTTCGCCATTGCATCCCATTCCTGCGCGACCGCGTCGGTGAGCGACGGCGTCGGCAGTTCGAGCGCACGGCGTCCCGGCGTGCGTACCGGACGCCCGTCGAGCGTGACGCCGGCGCCGGCGATCGCGACCTTGTTCCAGACACGCTTCATTTACGTCCGCCGAACAGCGACTTTCCAAGATCCTGCAACAGCTGCTTGCCCTGATTGATCGGGCTTTGCGGCGCCGCTTGCGGTTGCGGCGGGCTTGCGGCCGGGCCGCGCGCCAGCGCCACGACGCATGCGTTCTGACCCGCGATGGGCTGCACCTCGGGCACGCTGCTCGCGACGGCGTTCTTCTGTTTGGCGAGCAGCGCCATCGCGGTGCCGACCAGCCCCGCTTCGTCGGCCCGCACCGACGGCGCGCTTAACGGACCGGACACGCGCACCGGCGTCGCGATCTTCTCCAGCGCGTTGGTGTGGGGGCGCGGTTTCAGCAGCAGGTCGATGCGATCATTGGCGAGGTCGATCGAGCCCGTCGCCGCGACCGTCGCGGCCGCCGTGTCGGCGAGGAACCGGTCGAGCTGCGCGACGCCATTGGTAAAGTTTGCGCCGACCACGGCGCAGGTCAGGCGGCGGGCCGCGTCCTTGGGCACGCCAGGCACCATCGCGACGATCGCCTGACCGCCCCAGCGCTCGACGAAATCGTTCGCGAGCTGCCCCTGCCCCGCGACCAGATCGAAGCGGCCGGACAGGCTATGTTCGATCGCCGCCGCGTCGGTGCCACGCGCGGTGAGATCGACGGCAAGGTCGGCATTACCTTCGGCCGGCGGCTTGGCGCCGAGCGCGCGCAGCAACTGGTGATACGCGATGTTGTCGGCCTTGAGCTTGATGGCGATGGCGGCCGGCGCAGCACGACCGTCCAGGCCGAACGACCCGGTCGCGGCGCCACCCGGCAATTTCATCGACAGCGGCTGCGCCGACAATCTTCCGTCGGCGAGATGCAGCACGGTCGTGACGTCGCCGAGTTCGAGCGAACCGCCCTCGAGCTTCTTCACGGTCAACGCGATTTCGCCGTCGATCGGTATCAGCGACGCATGCGGCGCCGGCGCTGGTGGTGCCGCTGCAGGCACGGCTGGCGCGGGCGTTGCCGGTGTTGCAGGCGCTGCCGGTGCTGCGGCTTTCGCGGCGCTGAAATCGGCGGTGCGCAGCGTACCGGAATCGAGCTTGCCGTCGATGCGCGGACGGGCGCCGCCCAGCGCGAGCTTGAGCGTGCCGGCGAGATCGCTGTTGCCGAGCTTCGCCTTCAACTGATCGACGTCGTAGGTGCCGGGTCCGGTCGCCGCGATGCGCGCCGAGAGCGACACGGGTCCGGAGCCAGGCAAAGCGCTGCCCGCGAGCATGTCGAAGCGCGACAGGCGATCGGCGTCGATCGCGACCGCGCCGCCGAGTCCCTGTACCGACAGCGGCTTGTCGGCACGACCGTCAATCGTGGCGCCGGCGCCGTCGAGTTTCAGTTCGAGCTTCACCGGCCAGGGCTGGTCGTGGAGCAGCGCGTCGAGCGTGCCGCCCGCGAGCTTCACGCCCAGCGCGTTGCCGTCGAGCGTCGTATCGGCGTCGAGATGAACCGGCGCACCGACCGCGGCCGACGCGGTGGCGCGCTTGATCGCCAGCACGCGTTCGCGACCCGGCACGCGATAGGTCAGGGTCGAGTTGACCAGTTCGACCGACTCGATATCAAGCTTGGCGTCCTGCCTGGCTTCGACGCGAACATCTTTGGGCGAAGCGGCGTCGTTGCTCGCCTTGGCGGCACGGCCGAGCCCATCCCAGCTCGTGCGTCCGTCGGCGCCGCGTTCGAGCACCAGCTCGGCGCCGTCGATCTTCACCGACTTGACCTCGATCCGCTGATCGGCGAGCGCGCGCAGACCGACCGTCAGCGACACGCGCTTGGCGCGCAGCATGTCGGGCGATTTGGCCCAGTCGGGATTGGCGACGCGCACGTCGGTGACCGCAACGCTGGGCGTCAGCGACGGCTCGATCGAGATCGGTCCGGCGAGCGTGACTTTGCGGCCCAACGCTTGGCTGGCGCCCGCTTCGATCTTGGGGCGCAGCCGCTCGACGTCGAGTGCGCGCACGACATAGACGGCGCCGATCACGAGCGCGACGAAGATCACGGCAACCGTGAGCAGCACCCAACGGAATGGCGACATCGTGCCCTCCTAGGTTTCGAGCAGTTCGGCGACCAGCGCCGGCAATTCGCGTGGCGTCACCGCGATGCGCGCAGCCCCTGCCGCGCGCAACTCGTCGGCGTCGTGATAGCCCCAGGCGACGCCGATCGTCGCCTTGAGCCCCGCCGCCCGCGCCATGGCGACATCATAGACCGTGTCGCCGATCATCACCGCGTCTTGCGCTGCGACGCCGGTTTCGGCCAGCGCCTGCAGCGCCATGCCGGGGTGCGGCTTGCCCGGCGCGGTGTCCGATGTCTGCAAGGTCACGAAGTGCGGCAGCAGGCCGTGCCGTTCGAGCGTCGCGTTGAGACCGCGCCGCGCCTTGCCGGTGGCGATTCCCAGCAACACGCCGGCGGCGTCGAGTTCGGCCACCGCCTCGTCGATGCCGTCGAACATCGGCTCGTGAAAACCTTCGGTGGTCCGCAGACGGTAGAAGGCGTCGCGATAGGCCTGGTCGAGACGTGCCACGGTCGCGTCATCCGCCGCCGGCGCCAGACGCGCGATGCCGACTTCGAGCGGCAGGCCGACGACGCGGCGCACCGCATGTGGATCGGGCGAAACCAGCCCTTCACTGCCGAACGCCACCGCCATGGAGGCGACGATGGCGCCCTGGCTGTCGACGAGCGTGCCGTCGCAATCGAACAGAGCGAGCCTCATGAGGAAACCACCAAGACACCGAGCCGTCGCGCGCAGCGCGCATTGAAATTCGGCATCGCAGAATCTGGTACGCGCTTCGCGCGCGGGAAGCGGCTTGGTGCTTCTTGGTGTCCCCGGATCAAGTCCGGGGCAGGCTCTTGGTGTCTTGGTGGTGAGTTCATGCTGTTTACGACTCGATCACGTCGAACGGATTGCCGTCGTTATTGCGGTCGAATCCGAAATAATCCCATGTCTTCTTCATGTGCGGTGACAGCGGTGCGGTGACGTCGATCTTCCCGCGCCCTTTCGGGTGCGGAATGATCAGGCGGCGCGCGTGCAGATGCAGCTGGCGCGGCAGTTCCGCTCCTTCGATAAACGCCTCCTGGCCGGCATATTTCCCGTCGCCCAGGACCGGCCAGCCGAGATGCGCCATGTGTACGCGCAGCTGATGCGTGCGGCCCGTCTGCGGCCACATCGCGACCCAGGCGGCGCGGCGATGCGCGGTTTCGATCACCTGGTAGAGCGTGATCGCGTGCAGCCCCTCGTCGTCGTCGACCGCGACGCGCTCGCCGCGCGGACCGCCTTGCTTGGCGAGCGCCAGATCGATGCGGCCTTGCACCGGATCGGGCACGCCGACCGTGATCGCCCAATAATATTTGCGCGCCGCGCGGGTGCGAAAGGTCGTGGCGAGTTTGCGCGCCGCCGCGGTGGTGCGCGCCAGCAGCAGGACACCCGACGTATCCTTGTCGAGACGATGCACCAGCTTGGGCCGTTCGCCGCCTTCCGCAAACGCGTCGAGCACGCCGTCGATATGCTGGTCGGTGCCGCTGCCGCCCTGCACCGCAAGGCCGGCCGGCTTGTTGATCGCGATGACGGAGTCGTCCTTGTACAGGATGGCTTTGCGCAGATCGGCGATGAGATATTCGTCTTCCTTCGACACGCGCTTGGGCAAAGGTTCGGCGGGCGCGTCGGGCAGCGGCGGTATGCGCACCACCTGCCCCGGTTCGACGCGCGTCGAAGCCTCGACACGCTTGCCGTCGACACGCACCTGGCCCGTGCGCAACAGCTTTTGCAGCTGGCCCTGGGTGACTTGCGGAAACATGCGCCGGAACCAGCGGTCAAAGCGCTGATCGCCGTCGTCGGCGCCGATTTCCAAGGTTTGAACTTTGCTCATCCTGCCAACTTCATTGCGATAACCAGACCGGTGATGCCGGCGACGACCGACCCGACAACATATAACGCCGCCTGTCCCCACTGACCGCGCTCGATCAGCAGCACGGCGTCGAGCGAGAAGGTCGAAAAGGTCGTGTAGCCACCGAGAATGCCGGTGGTGAGAAACGTGCGCAGCTCCATCGGGGCGGGCCAGCGCTGCGCGAACAGCCCGGCCAGCAGGCCCATCACGATCGAACCGGAGACGTTGACCAGAAAGATGGCCCAGGGGCCGCCGCCGACCAGGGCCGCAACGATCCAGCGCAAAGCGGCACCAAAACCACCGCCGAAAAACACGGCGCCCAACGTTGCGAGACTCATGGCACTCCGAAGATCCAGCCTTCGCGCGCCAGCGTGGCGGCGTCGGCCTTGGGTTTCCATACTTGCGGCGCTTGCGCCAGCACGCGCAGCCCCGCCGCCGAGACCAGCGCGTCGGCTTCGTGATCGTCGAAGCCGGTGCGGCCGATGAAGCGGGTGCAACCGAGCGCGGCGAGGCAGCGATCGAGATCGGCGCGGGTACGGACTTTGGTGCCTCCGTGACCGACCCGGCGAAGGAACAGGCGCGGGTAGATCTCCACTAGGACCGAGGCGCCCGCAAGCGGCTCGAACGGCCATACCGTCATGCGCGCACCGAGTCGCTGCTTCAGGTGCCGCAGCGCACGCATGCCGGCCAGGGCCCCTTTTCCCACCTGTTTGGCGCCGATCAGCTTGTACGGGCTTTGCGGGGCCCCCAGCCCGGCGGCGAGACAGGCCTGTTCGGTGGCGCGATGACGGTCGACCCAGCCCGCCGGCATGGCGCCCGCGGTCCAGTAAAGATGCGCCGTTTCGGGCGACGCGGCGTAGGGGGCGCCGTGGAAGTCGGCCGCCCCCAGCGAGCACTGTTCGACCGAGGCCCACAACTGAGCTGCCGGGACCGTGCTGCCGGGCAGCGCAAAGGCGCAATCGATGCCGGCCAGCACGCGATCGCCCTGCCCCAGCCGGGCTTCGAGCCAGGCGACCGCCGCTTCGCGCGACCAACGCCGGGCCGGCGGCCGGATCAGCCGCGGCGTGGCCGCGCCGGACCCGAGCTCGGCGATGGCGATGCCGGCATAGAGGCGGCCGGCGGCCCCCGACCAATCCAGCGCGACATAGGCGTCGAACGTCATGCCAGGGGCATGGCACCGCTCGGGGCGGTGCGCAACGAAACCGGCGCTTCAGAGGCCGACGCATGATCCAGTTCAATTGCCGCGGGTCATGCTCTAGGCTCGCGCCGATTTCACAGTTCGGGAGTGTCACGATGGATCGCACAATCGGACCGCTGGTCGGGCGCCTATTGCTGAGCGCGATCTTCATCATGAGCGGGCTCGGCAAGCTGTCGGCGAAAGCAGCGACCATCCAGTACATCCAATCCGCAGGCGTGCCGTTGCCCGAATTTGCCTATTACCTGGCGCTCGCTGCCGAACTTGGTCTCGGCACACTGTTTTTGATCGGCCTCGCGACGCGCTGGGCCGCGCTTGGTCTGGCGCTGTTCTCGATCGTGGCCGCGCTGCTGTTCCACACCCAGTTCGACGACCAGTCGCAGATGATCAACTTCATGAAGAACCTCGCGATGGCGGGCGGTCTGCTGTTTGCCGCCATGCACGGCGCCGGCGCCATCAGCATCGACGGCATCTTCGGCCAGCGTCGCGCACCGCTACGTCGCTAGCGCGCCAAATCGAAAAGAAAGAGAGCGTGATCCGATTCGGATCACGCTCCAGCTACATCCGCCGTTCCAGCTTCCACGCGACGACCGAACGGCCATAGACGTTCTGCACCACGGTTGTCGCGATGACGACCGCGATCATCACCGCGATGGTGATCGAATAATCGGCAGTCAGTTCCGAGATGATCAGGATCGTCGTCATCGGTGCGCCCATGACCGACGCGGCAACCGCGCCCATCCCGATCAGCGCGTAGAGCTGCACGTCGGACGCACCCGGCAGCAGCGCATGCACCGCGGTGCCGAACACCGCGCCGGTCGCCGAGCCCAGCAACAACGACGCGCTGAAATCGCCGCCGATGAATCCCGACCCGACCGAAATCGACGTCGCCATCGACTTGGCCAGCACCAGCGCCAGCAGGAACGGCACCGTTCCTTCGCCCGCCAGCACCTGGCTGATGGTCGGATAGCCGGTGCCGAGCACGTTGGGCAGCGCCAGGCCCAACAGCCCGACGCAGAAGCCGCCGAACGCCGTGCGCAGCGGACGTGCCGGGAACTTCCGGTGAAACCACGAAGCCGCGAGATCGGCGTTGCGCATGAAGCCGAGCGCGACGACGGCGGCGACGATTCCCAGCAGCGCGAAGAGCGGAAATTCCCAGCCCGCATGCAGCGACGAACGCGCCACCACGAAGGCGGGAAAGTCGCCGTACCAATATCGGCTGATCGCGGTGCCGACGACTGCCGCGACGACGGTGGGTGCCAGCGAATGAATGACATGCTCGCCCAGCACCAGTTCGAGCGCGAAGAAAGTGCCGGCGAGCGGCGCGTTGAACTGCGCCGCCATCACCGCCGCGACGCCCGCGCCCATCATGGTGCGCGACAGCGCCGGCGTCAGGCGCAGTCGCCGGCACAGCGAAACGGTCATTGCCGCGCCCAACTGCACCAGCACGCCTTCGCGTCCGATCGAGGCGCCGGTGCCGATCGAGATCGCACCGCCAAGCGCAGTGAGCAGCGCCGGTCGCGAATGGAGTCGCGCTTTGGGGTCGGCGGCGGCCTGGACCACGTGGATCACGCCATAGACGCGGCCCTTCAGCGCGCGCTCGACCAGCCAGCCGACCAGCGCACCGCCAAGCGTGAGGAAGCCCAGCAGATGCCACCACGGCACGCTCGCCGCATGTTCGGCGAGATCGGTCGGCCAACCCCACAGCGAGGCGCGAATGGTCGCCGCGGCGGCGCGAAAGCCGATCACCGTCATGGCCGCGGCTGCGCCGACCAGGGCCGCAAGAATCAGCAGGAAGTTCGCGTCGGTGCGAACAAAGCGCCGGCCCCGGACGAGAATGGTCAGCCACAGACGATCGAGCGGGCGCATTACAGACAGGTCCTACGCCAATCAGCGCGGCTTAGTTCTGATTTGCTGTCGTTGCAGCCCGGCGCTGACCGGGCAGCTCACGCCGGGCCGCGTAGCGCGGCGGGCAACCAGCGCTCGACCAGCCAGGTGCCCAGCGCCACAAAAGCCGCGTCGTCGATCCAGCCGATGATCGGGATGAAATCGCTGATCAGGTCGATCGGACTCAGGACATAGGCGATCATCGCCACCACGAGCAGGCGCGCACGGAGCGGGCTACGGCGGTCCATCAACGCACGCTTGAGCAACGTCGCGTGCCGCGCAAGCGCCAGCGCTCTCATTCTTCGCCACGCTCGCGCTTGCGTTCCTCGCGCAAGCGCGCCCAGTGGTCGAGCCGCTTGCCGAGTTCGCGTTCGAAACCGCGATCGACCGGCTGGTAGAATTGCGGCCGTTTCATCCCGTCGGGAAAATAATTCTGGCCCGAGAATGCGTCGGGCGCGTTGTGGTCGTAATCGTAGCCGCTGCCATAGCCGACCTCTTTCATCAGCTTGGTCGGCGCGTTGAGGATGTGCTTGGGCGGCATCACGCTGCCGCTCGCCTTGGCGGCGCGCTTGGCCTCGCCGAAGGCGCCGTAGGCCGCGTTCGATTTCGGTGCCGTGGCGCAATAGAGCACCGCCTGCGCGATGGCGAGCTCGCCCTCGGGCGAGCCCAGCCGCTCATAGGTCTCCCACGCGGCGAGCGCTTGCGGCAGCGCCTGCGGATCGGCGAGGCCGATATCTTCGATCGCCATGCGCACGACCCGGCGCGCGACATAGCGCGGATCCTCGCCACCGTCGAACATACGCGCCAGCCAATAGAGCGACGCGTCGGCGTCGCTGCCGCGCACCGACTTGTGCAGCGCCGAGATCAGGTTGTAGTGGCCTTCCTGGCTTTTGTCGTACAGCGGCGCGCGGCGCTGCACGACCTGCGTCAGGCGCGCCCGATCGAGCGGCTTGTCTGCGGGAAAGCGAAACAGCTCTTCCGCGAGATTGAGCAGAAAACGCCCGTCGCCGTCGGCCATGTCGAGCAGCGCGATGCGCGCGTCGTCGTCGAGCGGCAGCTTGCAACCTTCAGCGCCTTCGGCGCGTTCGAGCAGCTGCTCCAGCGCCGCCGCGTCGAGCCGGTGCAGGATCATCACCTGGGCCCGTGACAGCAACGCCGCGTTCAACTCGAAACTGGGATTTTCAGTGGTGGCGCCGACCAGCACGACGGTGCCGTCTTCCACGTAGGGCAGGAACCCGTCCTGCTGCGCGCGATTGAAGCGATGGATCTCGTCGACGAACAGCAGCGTGCCCTGGCCTGCCGCGCGCCGCTTCTTCGCGGTGTCGAACACGCGGCGCAGATCGGCGACCCCCGAGAACACCGCCGATAGCGGTTCGAAGGCGAGATCGGTCGTCTCGGCCAGCAGCCGCGCGATCGTCGTCTTGCCGCAGCCGGGCGGGCCCCACAGGATCAGCGAGGCAAGCCGTCCGCTCGCCGCCATGCGTGCGAGCGGACCGTCGCCTTTGAGCAGGTGATCCTGGCCGATGACCTCGTCGAGCTTGGTCGGCCGCAGCCGATCGGCGAGCGGCCGTGGGGCCGATGCCTCGAACAGCGAAGTCATGCGGCGGTGTCCGACGGCTCCATCAGCGCGCGACCGCCTGGAACACCTGATCGCCGCGCTGCACCGTCAGCGAGATGGCGCGCGATTTCTGCAGCGTGGCGGACAGCGCCTTGCTCGAGTTCACCGGCGCGCCATTGGCGCGCAGGATGACGTCGTCCTTTTGCAGGCCGAGCTGATCGGCCGGCGATCCGTCGGCGACGTCGAGCACCAGCACGCCTTCTTTCACGCGCTGCCCATGCTGGTCGGCGAGACCGGGCGTGAGACTCGCGACGGTGACGCCGGCGAGCGGGCCCTGGCGAACCTCGACCTCGTCCTGCGGCAGCACCTCGGGCTTGGCGGTGAAGGTCAGATTTTCGGTCTTGCCGTTGCGCACGATCGTCATCTGGCCTTTCTCACCGACCGGAATCAGCGTCACGCGATAGCGCAGCTCGCCCGCGTCGCCGACATCCTTGCCGTTGATCTGGACGATGACGTCGCCGCGCTTCAAACCCGCCTCGGCGGCGGCGCCGCCGGGCGTGACGCTGTCGACGAGAATGCCGCCCGGATGCGGCAGGTTCAGCGACTGCGCGATGTCGTTGGTCACCGGCTGGCCGGAGACGCCGAGGAACGGGCGCACGACCTGCTTGGCCCCCTTCTCGCCCGCGTCGATCACGGTGCGCACGATGTTCGACGGAATGGCGAAGCCGATGCCGATCGAACCGCCCGACTGGCTGAAGATCGCGGTGTTGATGCCGACCAGCGTGCCGTCCATGCCGAGCAGCGCGCCGCCCGAATTGCCGGGATTGATCGCCGCGTCGGTCTGGATGAAGAAGCCGAAATCACCGATGCCGGCGGCGCTGCGCGCGGCCGCCGAAACGATGCCGCTGGTCACCGTCTGGCCGACGCCGAACGGATTGCCGATGGCGAGCACCATGTCGCCGGTTTCGACCTGGTCGGAATCCTTCAACTGCAGCGCGTGAAGACCGCTCGCATCGATCTTGAGCAGCGCCAGATCCACCCGGTCATCGCGCAGCACGACTTTGGCAGTGAATTCGCGCTTGTCGTTGAGCACGACATTGATGTCGTCGGCGTCGCGAATGACGTGCGCGTTGGTGATGATGTAGCCGTCGGGCCGCACGATGACGCCCGAGCCCAGCGACATCATCGGGCGGGCGCGGCGCTGCAGCTGGTCGCCGAAGAAGCGGCGCAGCACCGGGTCGTTGAGCAGCGGGCTGTTGACCTGTTGCGGACGCTTTTCAGCGAAGACGTTCACCACCGCGGGCGCGGCCTGTTTCACCAACGGCGCGAAGCTGAGCTCGATCTGCTGGCGCGATTGCGGCATCTCGCGCTGCTGTGCGGCGGCGGGACCGGCGGCCAGCAGCAACAGGGCAACGGCAACATGGAGAGCGCGGGTCATGGTTCTTCCTTGGTCTTCCACCCGAAGACCGACCAGAGGTCAGTCCAGCTTGCAGGATAGCTGGGCACGCCCGGGAGCGTATCCAGCGAACGATCGAGCCAGAAATCTGGTCCCGGCCCGTAGAAACGAAAAGGGCGCGCCCCCTGGCAGGAGCGCGCCCGATTTCGTGCCCGAATTCGACCGGCTTATGCCTGGTCACCTTCGTCGTCGGCGACCTGCACCGGACCCGAATCCTGGCCCTTGGCGGCGAGGTCGCGATCGACCAGTTCGATGATCGCCATCGGCGCCGCGTCGCCATAGCGGAAGCCCGCCTTCAGCACGCGGGCATAGCCGCCCGAACGAGTGCCGTAGCGCGGCCCCAGCGTGTCGAACAGCTTCTTGACCATGGTGTCGTCGCGCAGCTGCGCGAAGGCCAGACGGCGATTGGCGAGACCGCCCTTCTTGCCCAGCGTGATCAGCTTTTCGACGATCGGGCGAAGATCCTTCGCCTTGGGCAGCGTGGTCTTGATCTGCTCGTGCTTGATCAGCGCGTTGGCCATGTTGGCGAACATCGCTTTGCGATGGGTCGACGTACGATTGAGCTTACGACCGGCCATACCGTGACGCATTGCGGTTCTCCTTCATGTGTGGCCCGACGCGCGGGTCCGATTGCGGGGCCAGCCGCCGCTTCCGTGAACGGCTGGTTCTTCTCAACTTGTCACCCCGGCGAAGGCCGGGGCCCATCTCCCCACCAGTCCGCCTACGGCCCGATGGGCCCCGGCTTTCGCCGGGGCGTTCTAAAGCGACGCGTTGCGTCGCTTTAGAACGGCTCGTCCAGCTTCTTGGCGAGATCTTCGATGTTCTCCGGCGGCCAGCCCGGCACCTGCATGCCGAGATGCAGGCCCATGGTCGCGAGAACTTCCTTGATCTCGTTCAGCGACTTGCGGCCGAAGTTCGGGGTGCGAAGCATTTCGCCTTCCGACTTCTGCACCAGGTCGCCGATATAGATGATGTTGTCGTTCTTCAGGCAGTTCGCCGAACGAACCGACAGCTCCAACTCATCGACCTTGCGCAACAGGTTCTTGTTGAAGGGAAGATCGCTGTGGTGATCTTCGCCGCGCTCGCTGGTCGGCTCCGAGAAGTTGACGAAGATCGCGAGCTGGTCCTGCAGGATGCGCGCAGCGTACGCGACGGCGTCCTCAGGGCTCACGGCGCCGGTCGTCTCGACCGTCATCGTCAGCTTGTCATAGTCGGTGATCTGGCCGACACGCGTGTTGTCGACCTTGTACGACACTTTGCGAACCGGGCTGAACACGCTGTCGACCGGGATGAACCCGATCGGCGCGTCTTCCGGACGGTTGAGCTGGGCGGGGCGATAGCCTTTGCCCGTCTGCACCGTCAGTTCCATGTTCAGCTTGGCCTCGCGATCGAGCGTGCAGATCACGAGATCGGGATTCATGATCTCGATGTCGGAACCGGTTTCGATCTGCGAAGCGCGCACTTCACCGGGGCCTTCGGCACGCAGACGCATGCGCTTCGGGCCTTCGGCGTGCATGCGCAGCGCCAGCGTCTTGATGTTGAGCACGACGTCGGTGACGTCTTCGCGGACACCCGGGATCGACGAAAATTCGTGCAACACGCCGTCGATCTGGAGCGCCGTCACCGCTGCACCTTGCAGCGACGACAACAGGATGCGGCGCAACGCGTTGCCCAGCGTCAGACCGTAACCGCGCTCGAGCGGTTCGGCGACGATGTTGCCGACGCGACGCGCGTCATCGCCCGCTTTTACGTCGAGCTTCGACGGCTTGATTAGTTCTTGCCAATTCTTCTGCATTCTATCCCCTGCGGTGAGGGAGAAACGAAGCGCGGCGCCAATGCCCATACGGGCGGCGCCGCACCGAAAACTTTGTCGCTGCCGGGGTTAGACCCGGCGGCGCTTCGGCGGGCGAACGCCGTTATGCGGCACTGGCGTGATGTCGCGGATCGCGGTGATCGAGAAACCGACCGCCTGCAGCGCGCGCAGCGCCGACTCGCGGCCCGAACCGGGACCTTTCACTTCGACTTCCAGCGTCTTCATGCCGTGCTCCTGCGCCTTGCGGCCGGCAGCTTCGGCAGCGACCTGCGCCGCATACGGCGTGGATTTGCGGCTGCCCTTGAAATCCTGGCTACCGGACGAAGCCCAAGCGATCGCGTTGCCCTGCGCGTCGGTGATCGTGATGATCGTGTTGTTGAACGACGCATTCACGTGGGCGACGCCCGACGTGATGTTCTTGCGCTCTTTGCGGCGCAGACGGCCTGCGGCAGCGGGTTTAGCCATATCGAATATGATCCTGTCTCGGATTTCGTCGGCGCCAGTAGCAGCGTCGGTCGCGAATTACTTCTTGGTCGCCTTCTTCTTACCGGCGATCGGCTTGGCCGGACCCTTGCGGGTGCGCGCGTTGGTGTGCGTGCGCTGGCCGCGAACCGGCAGGCTCTTGCGGTGACGCAGACCGCGATAGCAGCCCAGATCCATCAGGCGCTTGATGTTGATCGAGACTTCGCGGCGGAGATCGCCTTCGACTTTGTAGTCCTGGTCGATCACTTCGCGGATGCGGAAGATCTCGTCGTCGGTCAACTGATTGACGCGACGTTCGGCCGGGATGCCCACGGCCTTGCAGATCACTTTCGCGTTCTGCGGGCCGATCCCGTAGATGTAGCGAAGCGCGATCTCGACCCGCTTCTGCGCGGGGATATTCACACCAGCAATACGCGCCACGAACCCTCTCCTTCGGCCCTGGTTGGCGGGCCACATCGAACGCAAGCGGCCCCCGAACTGGGGGCGCGCAAAACCGGCCGGTCGTCCTAAACTCCGGAAGGCCGCGAAAATATGGTTCGCGCCGTCCAGAGTCAAGCCGGCGGCGGCATTCGGGGGAACTTTTGGTCCCGCCCCAAATGCCGCAGCCCTCCTAGGTTTTAAGGCTCAAGTGCGCCTTTAGCAGTGCCTCGATCTGGCGCTCGACCTCATCGATCGCGGCCATGCCGTCGACCGACTCGAGAACGCCCTTGTCCCGGTAGTAGGGCAGAATCGGTGCCGTCTGCTTGCGAAACACGTCCAGGCGGCCCTTCACGGTCTCGGCATTGTCGTCCGGGCGCCGAATGAACTCGGTGGAGCCGCAATTGTCGCAGACCCCGGCTACCCGCGGCGGGTTCAGCGTGTCGTGGTAGCCCGTGCCGCATTTCGCGCAGGTATAGCGACCGGCAACCCGGCGGATGAGCTCGGGCTCGTCCACCTTCATCTCGATCACCGCGTCGAGCTTGAGGCCCTTCTCATCCAGCATCCGGTCCAGCGCCTCGGCCTGCGGCGTGGTGCGCGGGAAGCCGTCCAGGATGAAGCCCTTGCGGGCGTCCGGCTGGTCGATCCGGTTCGAGATCATGGCGATCATCAGGTCGTCGGGGACGAGCTGTCCGGCATCCATGATGGCCTTCGCCTTTTGGCCAAGCTCGTCACCGGCCTTCACGTGGCCGCGCAGCATGTCCCCAGTCGAGAGCTGCACCATGCCGCGCTTCTGTTCGAGAAGCTTTGCCTGTGTGCCCTTCCCCGCCCCTGGCGGGCCCAACAGGATGATGTTCACCGAGCTCGGGCTCCGCGCAGTTTCGCTTTCTTGATCAGACCTTCGTACTGATGCGCGAGCAAGTGGCTATGGATCTGGGCGACCGTATCCATCGTCACCGACACGACGATCAGCAGCGAGGTGCCGCCGAAATAGAAGGGCAGGCTGTATTCGCTGATCAGGATCTCGGGGATCAGACACACGACGCAGAGATACCCCGCCCCGATCACCGTGATTCGGGTCAGCTCATAGTCGAAATAGTCGGCCGTGTTCTTGCCCGGACGGATGCCGGGAACGAAGCCGCCATATTTGCGCAGATTGTCGGCCGTCTCGGTCGGGTTGAAGACGATCGCCGTGTAGAAGAAGCAGAAGAACACGATCAGCGCGGCGTAGAGCACGATGTAGAGCGGCCGGCCGTGACCGATCTGTTGCGAGAACCAGCCCAGCCAGCCGGTGTCGCCGCGGGCGCCCATGAAGCCGACGATGGTCAGCGGCAGCAGCAGCAGCGACGAGGCGAAGATCGGCGGGATGACGCCGGACGTGTTGAGCTTGAGCGGCAGATGGCTCGATTCGCCGCCGAACATGCGATTGCCGACCTGGCGCTTGGGGTACTGGACCACGATGCGCCGCTGGGCGCGCTCCATGAACACGATGAACATGATGACGGCGACCGCCATCACGAACATCAGCAGGATCGCGAAACCCGACAACGCACCGGTGCGGCCGAGCTCGAGCGCCTGCACCAGGGCCCGGGGCAGCTCGGCGACGATGCCGGCGAAAATGATCAGCGAAATGCCGTTGCCGATGCCGCG
>JAQGIE010000073.1 GCA_028291365.1 Rhodospirillales bacterium | reverse complement strand
GACGGCACGCTGCTGCTCTTCGTGCATGGCGGCGGCTTCGTCGTGGGAAGTTCGCGCTCGAGTCTACGCGACATCGTGCAGGTGGCTGATGCTACCGGCCGGCGCGTGATCTCGATCGACTACACGCTGGCGCCGCGCGGGCAGTTCCAGCTCGTCACCGATCAGGTCACTGCAGTCTACAAGGCCGTGTTGGCCGAAGGCATGAAGCCCAACAGGATCGGCATGTTCGGCGGGTCGGCCGGCGGCAACATCGTCGCTGCCGCCGCGCTGAAGATTCGCGACCAGGGACTGAAGCTGCCTGCGGGCCTTATTCTCCTTTCACCGGCGACCGATCTGACCGGCGCCGGCGACACGCGCGTTACGTTGGGGAATGCAGATCCCGCGTTGCGGCCGTCGCAGATCCAGCCCGGCATCGATGCCTACGCGCCGCCGGCCGAGCAGAAGAACCCGTATGCCTCGCCGGTCTTCGCCGATTTCCGCAAAGGCTATCCGCCGACCTTGATCCAGGGCGGGACCAAGGAATTGCTGGTGAGCGACATGGTGCGCTTGCACCGTGCTCTCCGGCAGGCCGGCCGCGACTGCGATCTCGAACTCTACGAAGGCATGCCGCACGGATTTCCCGCCCTGATGATGAACGCCCCCGAAGGCAAGGAAGCCATGGCGGAGCAGGTTGCCTTCTGGAACAAGCATCTGGCGAAGAAGAAATCCTGAGTTTCGACCGTCATCCCCGCGCACGCGGGGATCCAGGACCATCCGCGCGGGAAACCGAACAATTCCAAGCTCGACAACCGTCATCCCCGCTTTCGCGGGGATGACGAGTGATGATCACGAACCGAATACGCGAAACAGTTCGGTTTTCATCCAGAGCAAGAACAGGAGCCGCTCCACGCGCCGCTCCTGCCAATCGAGCTGGGCTTTCAGAAATTCGATCTGCAGGCTCGATCCGCCGGGGCCGAAGACCATCCACGGATCGATCGCGCGCGAATAGGACGGCCAGGTCGCAACACCGGGAACGTCCGGGTTTCCGCTCTTCGCGAACGCGACCCAACGTGCGTGTACCTCGCGCGCCATGCGTCGATCGGCGTCGGTGGGCGCGGGCGGCGCCGGATCGAACGGCTCGCTGCCGAGCGTCTCGAACACGTAGGTGACCTCGCCGCCGTGGCGCGCGCGCATGTCCGGGGTCCGGCCGGCTTCATTCACGTAATCGAAGCGATAGAGATAGGCAGGCGCGCGTTGCGTCCAGCGGCCCGCGATCCAACGCGCAGGCGCAGCGACCAAGCCGTCGCGAACATTGTAGCGCGTGACGAGCTCGTCATCGGCGCCGGGATAGAGCTTGTGCAGCTCTTGCATCTGCTCGGGCGTGATCTGGGCCTGGGCTTGCGCGATCTTGGCGGGACCGATCAACGAGTCTTCGCCGCTGTTCATGCCGATCAACAGCGGTACGGCGGCGTGCTGCCCGGCGCGAATGGCCATGGTCGGATCCCGGGGCATCAATCGCCGGTCGACATAGCCCGACACCGGGACGTGCGCCGCGACCACCGCACGCATCGGAAGCGCACGCAGCTGCGCGCTTGTCGCGTCGGCCGGCGCGCCCGCTTCGATCGCCACCTGCTTGCCGAGTTCTTCCGTCGTTTTCAGATCGGGTGAGGGCGGAAACCATCCGCCGGCGGATTCGACGATGGCTTTCTGAAACAGCGGCCAGGCGGACGGTGTCGAAAGCAGGCCGAGCACGCTGATTCCGCCCGAGGACTCGCCGAAGATCGTGACGTTGCCCGGATCGCCACCGAAGGCAGCGATGTTGCGCCCGACCCAGCGCAGCGCCGCGACCTGATCCATCAGCGCGTAGTTTCCGAACGGTTCGTCAGACGCAGCTTCGCGGGTCAATGCGGGATGGGTGAAGCTGCCGAGATGGCCCAGCCGGTAATTCACCGTGACCAGCACCACGCCGTCGCGCGCAAATGCAGCGCCGTCGTAAAAGGGCAACGAGCCCGATCCCATGACGCCCGAGCCGCCGTGAAACCAGACCATGACCGCCGCGCGTCCACTGGCGTGCGCGGGGGCCCAGACATTGAGCGTCAGACAGTCTTCGCTGGTCGGTTCCGGCGCGCCGCCGGCGTGTGTGATGTCGCTGACTCCTTCCGGTGCGGCTTGCGGACAGGACGGACCGAACCGCGTGGCGTCGCGCATCTCCGTCCATGGCTGCGGCGGTTGCGGCGAACGCCAGCGTAGCGCGCCGACCGGCGGGGCCGCATAGGGGATGCCGCGAAATACGGTGATCGCATCGGCAGCGGCGCCGGCGATCGGACCCGTCTCGATGCTCACGGTGTTCGAGGGCGTTGCGGCCGACTGCCCTGCCAGCAGCAGCGCTCCGAGAAGGAGTGCGCACGATGGGAGGCTGCGTTGGAAGATCATGCGACGCCCTTTCGACTCGAGTTCGTCATGGAACGGCGACCTGCCGAATCCGGACCGGACCCAACAACCCCGACAGGCGAAGCGGCGCGTCGGCGTTGTAGGTCGGGATGGTGGTGAAGGTGTATTTCTTCGTTACGCCCGGCTGCGCGTCGCCGATGAGCCGGTTGACCCACAGATTGGCCACTTTGACCTCGAGCAGATTCTGCCCGCTCCGGATTGCGCTCGTGGCATCGATCTCGAACGGCGGCATCCACAAAGTTGCGAGCGTACGGCCGTTCAACCGGATTTCGGCCACGTCGCGCACGTCGCCGAGATCGAGCACGATCCGGCCGCGGTTTCGATACGCATCCGGCGGAAGCGCGAAGGATTTCGTGTAGGTCGCGCTGCCGGAAAAATACCGAACGCCCGGAATCGGGCTGTCGCTCCAGGACGCGAGCTCGTCCTGCACGAGCTGCTTCGGCGCGCCGCGATCGCCTTGGAAGGACAGCGTCCACGGGCCCGAGAGCGTGGCGAGATCGGTTTCCGCCGCTTTCGCGACCGTTCGCGAAGGCGCGTCGGTCGGCTCGCGGAAAACGACGAAGCGGGACTCGTAGGCGCCGAGTTTGAGCGCAACCGCCGTGCCCGCTTCCGTCATCCGGAAATCGGCCGGCGTGATTTCGCCGGTCACCGCATTCCAGAGTTCGGGCGCCATTCCACGCACGCGGAACGTCGCCGTCACGGCCTCGGCGCGGTCGCGGCGATTGCTGACGAAGTAGATATCGCCGCGCTCGAGCATGCGATGCAGCGCCAGAAGCTCGGTATCGGCGTCCGGCTTGCTGTAGGCGAAGTCGGGCGGCAGATCGAGCGAAGCGAACGCCTCTGCGAGCGTGGCATGCGCGAAGACACGTCCGGCGCCGTGCTGCGCTTTCCCGAAAAGTTCGTCGGCCACCGCCTGGAACCGCGCGTCGTCATCGGCGAGGCTCGGCGACGAAAGCGGACGAGCACCCACCACGACCGCTCCTTGCGCGACGAGGTCGCGGATTTTGCGCAGCACGGGCAGCGTCATGTAGCGGCTCGTCCCGCCGAGATAGAGCACGCGATATCGCATGCCGGACGGCGTGACGAGTTCGCCCTTGTCGACCGAAAGTCGATCGAGGATCACGCCCGCATTGACGAAATCGAAGCCGTGACCTTGCGGGACGTCGATTTCCTTCTCGCCGAAGACACCGGTCAGCGGTGCTTCTTCTCCGTAGAAATACGCCACGTCCGCGACGTAGCGCCCCTGCTGCAGCAGATAGGAGCTGCGTGCGATGTAATCGATCCAGGGCCGCGCATCGTCGGCCCAGCTCTCCAGCCGGTTCATGAACTGTCCGAACACGAAGAGCGAGAGACCGGGCGGACGCTCGACCGGCTGATGCACCGACGTGTGCATCACGATCCGGTTGACGCCGTGCGCGAATTCGAGATCGATCACCGGCTTGAGCTGGCGTGGGCCGTAGGCCCAGGGCTGAACCGCCGAGGTCAGCGACTCCGCGGCGACCAGATTCTGCCCGTAAATGTGCGCGACCGAGGCCGCGCCGCGAATGTCGGCGACGTAGGTCGGATAGGAGTCGCGCCGCGTTCCGTACATCCACATCGCCGCCATCGGGAGATCGGCGTAGCGGCGCATCTCCATGTCGTCGCCGAAACTCGCGCGATGATCTTCGAGCGCCTCGGCATAGTTCACCAGGCCGCGCGCGTGCGCCGCCGCGGCAATCTCGGCGTAGTGATTGACGGCAAGAAGCTCCGCGACGGTTCTGCGGAAATCCCAGAGGAATCGGTCGCTTTCCTGCGGACCGCCGACCACGACGCCCGTCAGCACCGGCAACCACGGCGAGGGATCGTAGGCCCGCAGCCGCTCGAAGTCGGTGAGGATGTTCTCGGTCCAGTTCTGCGCGCCGATCTCGGTGCTGTCGATCGTCAGGGCGTTCACGCCGCGCTTGCCGAACAGGCGAGGGCCGAGCGCCGTTTCGTACAGAGCGAGATACCGGTTGAGATAGTCGCGCACATGGTCGCGATTGAGCTTGTCGACTTCGAGGCCGGTGGCCTCGGGCGGCGCCGGATGGTTTTCCTTTCCGACCAGCGAATAGCCGAGACGCAGCACGACCCAGCTTCCGGGTGGCGGCGTCCAGTCCAGCGTACCGTCCGGCTGCATGCGATCGGTGAGGATGACGACGTTCGAAGCGTCGACCGCCGTGCCGGGCGCAGCATCGGGCTTTGTGGCGATGGCGTAATAATCGGGCGCGATGGCGAAGCCCGCTTTTGCCTCCGCTTCGTGCACCGTCGCGGCCGGGTGCAGCACGAGTTCCTGGAGCTGATAGGAAAGCGGCGCCGCCAGCCCTGCCATCATCGCGAGCAGCTTGTCGACGGACGCGCCGGGCGCGTAGTTGGTGAAGATCCCCGGAAGCGGCGTCGGCGGCGCGGGCGAGAGCGTGATGCGAAAAAAACGGCCCTTCGCCGGCGCGAACGAGACCGTGTGCAGCGCGAGTTTCGCCGCCGGGATTTCGGCAATCGTGCGCCAGGTCTTTTCATCGTCGCTGACCGCGAGATGCGCCGTCACGCCCGGCGCGCCGCTCGCGGAAACCGCCATCGTGAGACCTTGAACGAGGGTCGGCTGCGCATACGCGATTTCGACCCAGACTTCCTTGCTCTCCGCAGGCGGCGTGAGTGTCACGCCATTCGCAACATCACCGTCGCCGAGCTTCGCGGCGTCGAGCTTGCTTGCGCTCGCGGTCACGCTGGCGATCTCGGGCGCGGCGACCGGTGATTTGTAGGCGACGACGACGCTGTCGCGATAAAACGACAACGAACTGCTCTTCGGCCGCGGGCCGAGAATGCTGCCTGTCATCGGTGCATTCTGGATCGGGCCCGTATTGACCGGCGGTTGCGCCAGCACGCCGCGAAACCTGGTTCCGCCTTCGACCCGCGTGCTGCTCCAGACGAGCTTCTTCATCGCCTGCTGGGGCGTTACCCACGGTACGCAGGTCTAGCTCCAGCCCGGCGAGGAATCGATCGACATCTCCATGCAGTATACGCTCGCTATC
>JAQGIE010000072.1 GCA_028291365.1 Rhodospirillales bacterium | reverse complement strand
TCGGCCGATCCCTCGGGCTCGCGGTCGGCGTTGTCGGTGATTCGGCGGATCGTTTGAAGAGCGAGCTCGCGCTCGCTTTGCGGGATCGCGGCGTCCTCGACGAGGTCGGTCGTTGCCGTCGCGAGGTCTTCCATCGCTTCCCGCAGCGCATCGAGCGCGCGTTCACGAAGCTCGTCGATGCGTCGTCGGTGCTGCCGCATCTCTGGCTGTACCCCGGGCGCCACCCAGGACAGCGTTGCAGTGGCGAGCTGTTCAAGTGCCTCGAACGCTTGGGCCGTGCGGCTGAGGGCGGTCGCGCCGGGCGCGCCGTTTTCGGGCGGCTCGGTATGCGGGGTGCGCAAGTTGAAGAAGCGGGCGGTGTGCATCGGCGCGACCCTAAGGTTGTGGCTGTCAACCTGTCAACCCAAGGCGGCCTAACCCGTTCCAGGAAATGGAACCTTAGCGGGTCGCCCGCAGTTCCGACGGGCTAGGGGGCGGCCAGGTCCGTGCCGGGGGGCCGTGCCGAGCCGCCGACTTATCCCAGATCCACGGTAACGATCGCGCCGTTTTGACTGCAGACCGTAGCGTCTGCGACGCCGCCGAAGGCGTCGATCGTGGACAGAAGGGCCGGGTCGGGGGCGATCATCACGTCGGGCGGTCTTGAAACCGATGCTTAGGGTCAGAGGGCTGTTGAGCAGCACGGCCTGCACGCGTGGGCTGGTGAGCATCGCGGGCAGTCGACCTTGAGTTGCTGCTGGCCGAGCGCCGGGAGCGGGGGTCGGCGTCCGTCTGTTGCAGCTGACGTGACTACCCGTACTTGGGAGGGGCTCACCCTAAGTGACTGTTCCTATTACCTTCGACAAATCACACTTGGATCGCGAAGTGCAATTCTCGGCGGTTGCGAGCCCCCGCAACCAAATTCAAAAAGCCGACACCTTCGGGTGCCGGCTTTTTTGTTGTTTGAAGCTCCGCTGGAGCACGGCCGTCCATGTTCGCGACGCAACGCCGGCGACCTGATCAGAACTTACAACTGAGTCCTACATCGAACTCCGATCCCAATCGGAGCGCCTCGGCACTCGATTTGGCCGCGCAGGCCACGCACAGGCCAGGGGTGTCGGTCATGGCGCGGCCGGCTGATGGAGCGCGGCCAACTCGCCGAGCGTGACGGGCTTCAAGGGCGGCCGGATATGAAAGAAGCCGACCTCGGCGGGCGGACGGTTCTGGGCGGCGCCGACAATGCGCGTCACCGTATAGCCGCATTGGCGGCCCTGGCAGGGGCCCATGCCAGCGCGGGTAGCGGCCTTGATCTGGTTCGGCCCCGGCCGCCCGACCGAGGCCAACGCCCTGATTTCGCCCGCCGTGATCTCCTCACAGCGGCACACGATCGTCTTGTCGGCCGGCGCGAAGACCTGTGGGCGCGGCCTGAACAGCGCATCGAGGAAGGGCCGTACGGCCAGTTCGCGATCGAGCTTCCGACGAATCGGACGGGCCGCGACCGCGGCCGCATCTTCGCTCGTGCTGCCAAGCTTCACGGCGACCCTGAGCGTGGCGAGTTCCCCCCGCAGCTGCGCCGCCTTGGCCCCTGCGATACCGGCGCCGTCACCGGCGACGAACAGATCCACCTGCGAACTCTCGCCCCAGCGATCGACAATGGGCGCATAGCAATCCTGAGCGGGATCCCACGCCACCGTGCAGTCCAGCGACAACGCCGCATGGATGTTGGGCACAACCCCTTCATGGACGAGCAGCGTGTTGGCTTCGACGGTCGCGGTCGCACGGTCCGCCGTCCGATAGCGCAGCGTTTCGATCCGTCCGTCGCCGAGCGCTTCGATCTCGATGACGCCCCTGATGACGGGCGCCTTTCTTCGGAGCATCGCCGCCCAGCTGAGCCCCTTGGCAAGGTCGCCCGACGCGCAAAGCGCGCGGGGCAAGTGACGAAGCGCGGCGCGCCACTGCCCAGCTGGAGTCGTATCCAGATAGCCGGCGACTTGTCCGCCGGCGCGGAGAAGCTGCACGGCATACAGCAATGGCAAGGGACCGCTGCCCGCGATCCATACCGGCCCGGCCGGGATCTGGCCCGCGTTCTTGAGCAGGATTTGCGCTGCTCCGACCGTCAGTACGCCCGGCAATGTCCAGCCGGGAAACGGAACGGGCCGTTCCTGAGCGCCGGTGGCGAGAATGACCGCCTTGGCTTCGATGACTTGCGCCTGCCGGTTCCGGCTCACGAAAGCGCGGAAGCCTGGTTCGAGCTGCCAGAGTTGGGCGCCCGGTTGGTAGATCACGCCACTGGCGCGGAACGCCTCGGCGACCGCGCGACCCTCGACATAGGAGGGGCCGAGGATATCGTCGCGTCGGGCGGCCTGTTCGACCGAGCGCCATATCTGCCCGCCAGGCGTCGGCTGATCGTCAATGACCATGACCTCGAGCCCATGACGACGCGCCGCGAGGGCGGCCGCCATGCCAGCCGGACCGGCGCCGACGATGAGAAGGTCCAAGCGGCTCATGATCCGATCGTCCGTTTGCCGATCTGGCGAGCGACGCGCATCCCATCGCACACCGGCCTAAGACAGGTCTGGACCGAAGCGATGCCGTCCACGTCGGCCAGGCAATCGAAACAGACGCCCATCATGCAATAGGGCGCGCGCTTGCTTTGGGAGACGGGCGTCAGGCGCGACCATGGTTCAGCCTGACGCAGCAACACGGCCGCTACGCTTTCGCCGGGCTCGGCCATGGCAGGTACGCCGTCGATATCGATCGTCAGCGCGCCGGCCTCGGGTTCATGCAGCTTGCGGAACATCAAAGCGCCTTTGGTGAAAAGCATCGAGGGAAGGCGGCAGCCGACCTGCTGCGATGGCTTCGGCGAGCAGCGCGGCATGCGCTGCAGCGAGCGTCACGCCTGAATGGCACACGGCAACGAAGGCGCCGGGATGGCTCTGCGACTCCGCATAGATCGGATATTCGTCGGGCGTCAGCACGCGCAGCCCCGCCCATTGGCGGACCAGCATTGTATCGCGCAGCGCCGGCACGCGTCGAAGCGCGCGCGCGCTCAACCAAGCGCCCGCTTCGACAGTGGTCGAGTTGTCGAAGCCGGGGTCGTCGCGCGTCGAACCGATCATGACGGTACCCTCGCGCGTCTGACGCAGGCCCTGCATCGGGATTGGTAGAAACGGCGCAAGCCGTTCCGTGACCAGGATCTGGCCTCGTTGCGGCCGAATCGGGATATCGAGACCAACCTGCGCGGCAAGTGCTTTCGATCCCAAGCCGGCGGCGATCACGACACGCGCCGCCGATACGCGCTCGGACCCGAACTCGATCGTGAAGCCGCCGCTTCCATCCGAATGCACTGCGTGCACGGTGCTACCGCCGCGCAACGCTCCACCTCTGCGCAGGAGTCCCGCGTGAAGCGCGGAAAGCAGGCGTAGCGGATTGGTCTGGCCGTCGTCGGGTCCGTAGCTTGCGCCGACCACGTCCGGTCCGAATTCGACCGTCGGAAGGAGCCTGACGAGAGCACTTCGATCGAGCATTTCCCAATCGGCCTCGGCGCCGCCGAGTTGGTTGTGCAGGCGCAGCAACGTCGTGCGTTGCGTTTCGAATTCGGCTTCGCTCAGACAGATCGACAGCCCGCCGCTACGATCGTAGTGAACATCGATCGCACTCGCGTCCGCGAGTTCCGCGCTGAAATTGGGCCACAACTCCACCGAGCCACGCGTCAATTGCTGATAGGCCGGCATGTCCAGGCCTTTGCCTTGCTGCCACACCAATCCAAAATTGGCGTTCGCTGCGCGGAAGTCTCTGTCGCCGCCATCGATTGCGAGCACACGCACGTTGCGAGTTGCGAGCCCATAAGCGATGGCCGCTCCGACCACGCCCGCTCCGATGACAACGACGTCGGCTCTCATAGCAATTCCTCTTGTGTTCGCGGACGCTAGGAACCAATCCTTTATTCGTCCAACTCGAAAATCCGTGCCCCCTATTCCTTCAGGTTATGGAATGCCCCGGCAGCTCAACCTTCGGCAGATCGAGGCATTCAAGGCCGTGCTCGAAAACGGAACGGTCAGTCGCGCCGCCGAGCTGCTGAACATTTCGCAGCCCGCGATGAGCAAGCTGATCGCGCATTTGGAATCGGATACGGGTCTGCAGCTCTTTGATCGCGTGAAAGGGCGTCTCGCACCGACCGAGCACGCCATGCGGCTCTATAGCGAGATCGATCGAATCTTTGCCGGCATACGCCAGGTTGAGAATGCCGTTGATGCAATCCGTCGCGAGGCGCAGGGCCGACTTTCGATTGGTGTGTTCCCGGCTTTGGCGGGCTCATTCATCCAGCGCGCCACCACGGGTTTCCTGAAGCATCGCAGCAACGTCTTTTGCTCGGTCTACTCGCTCAGCTCACAGTGGGTTGTCGATTGGCTGGTGACGCGGAAACTCGATGTCGGCCTGGTCGGTTCTAGTGTCGACAATCCGTACGTCACGCTCGAGCCGCTCATGGAGCATCCGCTGGTCTGTATCATGCCGCCGGATCATCCTTTGGCGGCCAAAAGCCTGATCGAACCGCAGGATCTCGATCAGATCCCCTTCGTGTCCTTCCATCCGGACAGCTATATCGCCCGCCGCGTCGATGCGATGTTCGAAGCTTGCAAGGTGCGGGCACAAACCGTTCTCGTCGCCAACATCACGCCGACATTGTGCGAATTCGTCGCTGCAGGACTCGGCGTGTCCCTGGTCCATCCGCTTACGGCGAGCGGGCTGGAAGGTCGACTCGCCGTGCGACGGTTCGAGCCCGAAATCCCATTCAATTTCCAACTCTGCCGCAGTGCCGACAGCAGAAACGCGCAGCTTGTTGAAGCCTTCGCGCACGAGTTGCGGTCCGTGGCCGAGCAGATTTCCCGATCCATGCTCGGCACGTCCTGAGGCCGGGTTGCAGCGCTACAGATCGTCCATAACCCTGGCGAATACACGTCGTTCGTTTTCGACTTTGACAGCGAACCTCACGCTTCTACGGTCGAGGGCACGGTCGGCGCGACCATCCAAGTCGGCTGCGTTCAGCCGCGGCGCGCATGACTCCGCAAGCTGGAGAGTGATTGATGCGTAAGCCGCTCAAGTGGAAAGCGCGCTACACGGTTCTGTCGCTCTTATCGATCAGCTGGATCGTCTCGTTCATGGATCGAGCGGTCATGTCGGTTGCCATCCCTTACATCGCCGCTGACTTCGATCTCAGCCCATTGGCGATGGGCGTCGTGATGAGCGCTTTCTTCGCAAGCTATTCGCTGTCGCAAATTCCCGGCGGCTTGCTCGCCGATAAGTTCGGGATTCGCAGGGTCGGCACACTCGCGATGTTGTGGTGGTCGGTCTTCACCGGGATTACCGGCGCGGCGGCCAACCTTACGCAGATGCTCATCGCCAGAGTTGCCTTCGGCTTGGGCGAAGGTGTGTTCCCTGCCTGTGCGTTCAAGATCATTGCCGTGTGGTTTCCCAAAAGGGAGCGCGCCACAGCCAATGCCATCAAATTTGCGTCTGGTCCGCTCGGCGCGGCCCTTGCTCCGCTCGCGGTGGTCCAGATCGTATCCGTGTGGGATTGGCGCGGCGTTTTCTACGTCCTGTTTGTCCCCGGCATTCTGATCTCTGTTCTATTCTGGACCTTGATTCCGAACCGGCCATCGGAAAGCAAGCGCGTGTCGCCTGAAGAACTGGCCGAAATCGAAGACGGCGTCGTCGCTGCAACGGCGAGTGCGGATGAGAAGCTCGGACTGCTCGACGTCCTGAAGCAGCCCAACGTGCTGAAATGCTTTTCTGCGCTGTTCTTTTTCGACATCGCCTACTGGGGTTTCACGACCTGGCTTCCGACATACCTTGTGAACGCGCGGGGCTTTTCGATGACGCAGATGGGCGTTGCCGCGTCGCTCCCTCACCTCGCAGGCGTGGTCGGTTCCATTTTTGGGGGCTGGGTCTCCGACAAATACTTCAGCGCCAATCGCAGGGTGCCGATCACCGCAGCGCAGCTGCTGGTCGCCCTGCTTCTGTATCTGACGTTCGCCTCCCAATCGGCAGCGATGCTCGTGACCTGTCAGACTCTGGCCGGCTTCTGCCTGGCCATCTTTTTCGCAACGTTTTGGGCGATCCCGATGAATACGGTGCCGGCGAAGCGCATGGGCGTTACCAGCGGCGTCATCAACATGGCGGGCCAGGTTGCAGCGGCCATTTCGCCATTATTCATCGGTTACCTGGTCGGTGCCAGCGGCGGAAACTTCGACCTCACCTTCCTGCTCTTGATTACGTGCGTGTTGGTGTCGTTTGCGATCGTATGCACGCTGCCCACCAAATTGCAGCATCACGAGGAAGAGGCTGTTCACGCATAAAGTTGCTGGCCAGGCGCGGACGGCTTTTTTGGTCAGCGACTGTTCCAACCGGCCGCGCACTTGGGCGCGTGACGCGCAACGACTGCTTGTAATTTCGAGCTGGCCTATAACCCTGGCGAATACACACCGCTCACTTTCGACTTTGACAGAAAGACCGGCCACCCGCTCACACTCGGGCAACAAAAAAGGGGAGCTTTCGGTGGTCACAAAGGCGACACGTCGACTTCGATCTCAAACTGCATTGCTTTGCGGCGTCAGCGCTGCAGCCGTCATCGCGTTGGCGCCTGGTGACGTGGTTGCGCAGGAAGCCGCCGTTGCAAGCGGCAGCACTGAAATTGTGGTTACCGGCACGCGCATTATACGCGACGGTTATCAGGCGCCGACGCCGACGTCGGTGATCGGTGCGCAGGAAATCGCCGCCAAAGCGCCGGCCAACATCGCCGATCTCGTGAACCAGTTGCCGTCCTTGGCCGGAAGCACGACTCCGCAGGCCAACATTGCCTCCCTCAGCACCGGCTTGATCGGGATCAACGCTCTCAACCTGCGCAATCTCGGTGCAAATCGAACGTTGGTTTTGCTCGATGGCAAACGCGTCGCAGCATCGACGCTGAGCGGCCTTGTCGACGTCAATCAATTTCCGCAGCAACTGATCAAGCGCGTCGATGTTGTAACCGGCGGTGCTTCGGCGGACTGGGGCTCGGACGCCGTCGCCGGCGTCGTCAACTTCGTGCTCGACAAGGACTTCACTGGGGTCAAGGGCCAGGTACAGGGCGGACTCACCACGTACGGTGATGATCGCACCTACAACGTATCGCTGACCGCAGGTACGCGTTTCGCGAATGATCGCGGTCATGTCTTGCTCAGCTTCGAAGACGCCTACAACGGCGGCGTCTCCGGCGTGCCGCGCGGTTGGTACAATGGCAACAAAATGTTCTTCAATCCGGCGTATACGCCGACGAACGGCCAGCCGCAGCTTTTGGTGAGCCCCAACACCGGCTTCGCCACGGCCACACCCGGCGGCATCATTACGTCTGGGCCGTTGCAGGGCACCTATTTCGGGCCGGGAGGCACGCCCGCGAAATTCAACTACGGGCCAATCGTCAGCGCCCCGTTCATGCAGGGCGGCGACTGGCAATATGCCGATTTTGCGAAGTCCGGCGATCTTGACCCGAAGCAGACGCGCCAAAATTACTTCACGCGTGTCAGCTACGACCTGACCGACCATCTGCAGATCTTCGGCCAGGGCTCCTACGGAAGGGCCACGTCGCAAGAAGCCGCTCTCACGCAATTCAATTTCGGCAACATCACCATCAGGCGCGACAACGCTTTCATTCCTGCCAGCGTCGCCGCGCAGGTGAACGCGCTGAATCTCGCCAGCTTTACGCTCGGCAGTTTCAACCAGGATTTAGGCCCCTCGATCGCGACGACCGTGCGTTCGTCGCTGCGCGGCCTCATTGGCGCCAGCGGCGACTTCGATGCGCTGGGATCCAACTGGACCTGGGACGCCTACGGCCAGAGGAGCGTCAACCGAACCTACACCGCGGGCATTCTCTCGATCACCGCCAACTATCAAGCGGCGATCGACTCGGTACGCGATTCGAGCGGCAACATCGTCTGTCGGTCGACCTTGACCAATCCGGCCAACGGCTGCGTTCCGTACAACATCATGGGCATCGGCGTGAACAGCCAGGCAGCCCGCAACTATGTGCTGGGCACGTCGTGGGGGCGCAATCTGCTGACCGAGGATGTGTTGGCCGGCAACCTGCACGGCAACCCGTTTTCCAATTGGGCGGGCCCCATTTCCGTGGCCGCCGGCGTCGAGCATCGGCGCGAGGCCGTGCGTGGCAGCAACGATCCGCTGTCCTCGACGAACTCGTACTTCGCCGGCAACTACCACGCCAGCTTCGGGGCCTATCACGTCACCGAAGGCTACTTCGAGACCGTGGTGCCTTTGGCCAAGGACCTGTCGTTCGCCAAGAGCCTGGATTTCAACGGCGCGGTGCGGGCGACCAGCTACAGCACGTCCGGCGACGTGACGACCTGGAAGATCGGCCTGACCTATTCGCCAATTGACGACATCACCTTCCGCGCTACGCGATCGCGCGACATTCGTGCGCCGAACCTTGCGGAGCTCTTCCAGGCCGGCCAGACCTCGACCACCTCGCTCGCCGACCCCTTCCGCGGCAACGCCATCACCACGGCTTTCCAGGTGACGCAGGGCAATCTCAATCTGAAACCGGAAGAGGCCGACAGCCTGGGCGTCGGCGCGATCCTGCGGCCGCGCTTCCTGCCGGGCTTCACGGTCTCGGCGGACTACTATGACATCCGCATCAACGACGCGATCTCCACGGTGAACGCGCCGACCCTCGTCAACCAATGTTTCCTCGGCAACACCGCGCTCTGTTCGCAGATCCTGCGCAATTCATCGGGCGCCCTCTCGTCGGTGTTGGTGCAGCCCGTCAACCTCGCCAAGCAGATCGCCCGCGGCATTGACTTCGAGGCCAGCTATCGCCGGCCGTTCCTGGACGGCGATCTGACCCTGCGGGTCCTGGCGACGCACTATCTGAAGAACTACGCCAACGACGGGATCACGCCCCCGACCGACACGGTTGGCACCAACGGCACGAACGGAACCGCCAGAAACTCGCTACCGAACTGGCGCTACCTGGCCACCGTGGGTTGGGACAATGAGGATTTGGCGCTGATGTTCACCGCGCGGGGCATCAGCGACGGCGTCTACAACACGTCCTACATCCAGTGCACCTCGGGCTGTCCGACCTCGACCGTCGCCAACATGACGATCAACAACAACCACGTACCCGGTGCGATCTATTTCGACACCAACATCACCTTCAAACTTCCGCGCCAGATCGAGGCGTTCCTGGCAGTCGATAACATTGCGAACACGTCGCCGGTCCAGGTGGCTTACGGCACCAGCGTCGGCGCGGCTCCGCTCAGTGTGAATCCGCTCCTCTACGACATCCTCGGGCGCACCTTCCGCATGGGCTTGCGCTTCAAGATGTAGACGCTCCCGCGCCGCCGCTTCCGGCTGGACCTGGTTCCCCGGACCGCGGCGGCGCCGTGGCTTTGCGGCCGCGCCATTGCACCACCCCAGACGAAGGGAAACACAATGAGCGACATCGTCCGGATCGTGACCAATGCGCGCCGGGGCCGTGCCGTGGTCTACAACGGAATGGTCTTGATCGGTGGCCAGGCCGCCGATGATCGCAGCCTGGATATCCGGGGGCAGACGAAGCAGGCCCTCGCAAAGATCGAGAAGGTGCTGGCTGACGCAGGCACCGATACGAGTCGCCTCCTGTCCGCACAGATCTGGTTAAAGGACATCGCAAGGGACTTCGCCGGCATGAACGAGATCTGGGACGCCTGGATCGCGCCGGATGCGGCGCCCGCCCGAGCGACGGCTCAATGCGAGATGGGCGCGCCCGATGTGCTGGTGGAGATCATCGTCACAGCGGCTGTATCGCCCTAGGCGCGAAGACGCTGTGTCGCTCATGGGCAACAATTGCGAACCCAGCGGAGCCGCCACCAGATGTGTCGGGCGTGAAGTGAACGGACGCAGGCGGCGCGGGTTCGCAAGGCAATGGTACGTCGCCACCAGTTCGCGCGCTGCGAGTTCAGTGCAACTGAAGACCCATCATGGAACGCGCTTCGGCTGCCGTGGAGGGACCCTTATGCGTGACGACGACGTGCGGGCCGCTTTGCAGCTTCACTGGGCGGCTTCCGACGCCAACGACTTCGCGGCGGAGCACCAAATCTACGAAGATCACGCGGTCCTCGAGTATCCTCAATCGGGCGAGCGCATCCGCGGTCGGCGCAGGATTCAGGCATCGCGTATGGCGCAGCCGAGCAAGAAGCGCTTCACCGTGCGACGTATCCTGGGTGGCGGCGATCTTTGGATCAGCGAATTCGTCCTCACCTATGACGAGCAACCCGTATACGTCGTGAGTATCATGGAATTGGAGAGCGGCAAGGTGGTCCGCGAGACGCAATATTTCGGCGAGCCGTTCGAGCCGGGTCCGTCGCGCGCCCAGTGGGCCGAACCGATGGATTGAAGCGTGCGGCTGGCGACAGATGACTACGAGGTGCTCGCCCGGACCGAACTTCCGCTCGACACGGTCCTGCTCGCCCGACACCTGATCGGCAAGATCGTGGTGCGGGAGACGCCTGAAGGCTCTCTCAGCGGGCGTATTGTCGAGACCGAAGCTTACCCGGTCGGCGACGCCGCGGGTCACGCCTATCGGGGCGAGACGTTGCGGAATGACGCGCTCTTCCTCTGCCGTGGCCACGCCTACATCTATCTTGCCTATGGCACGTCTTACTTGCTCAACGTCTCGAGCGAGACCGCCGGCATCGGCGCCGGTGTCCTGATCAGGGCGCTTGAACCGCTGGTCGGCCTACAACCGATGCAGCGAAATCGTCGCGTTCAGAAGTTGCGCGACCTCACGCGAGGACCAGGGCGTCTCACAGCTGCGCTCGATATCAATCGTCGCCTGAACGGCATCGACCTCTGCCGGACGGGGCCCTTATGGCTCGCGCGTGACGACCACGACGCCCCGGAAATCGGGACGAGCGTGCGGATCGGCCTCTCGCGTGCAACCGACCGCCCCCTGCGTTTCTACGTCCGCGGCGATCACTTCGTAAGCGGCCCGAAGGCACTGAACCGTTGAGCCACAGCAGGGATTGCACGGGCGCTTCGCCCCCAGCGCGTAATGAAGCAGCTACAGCGCTAGCAGCGCGCGCGAACTGTGATTGGTCCTGAGTGAGGCATCCGTTGTTTGCGGCGGGGCTTGGCGTCGATGAGATCGCGCTGCGATCGGCGCGACGGACACGGCGCAAGTCCATTTGCACGATGCAGACTACGACATCAGCAGACTACGACAGTACAGGACGAAAGATCCGAGCGAACTCGACCTTGTTGGTGCAGCCGAACGAAACGCCGTGCAACCAGCCGCGTTGACGGACGTCAAGGCGTGCGACCGCTGGAGGTAGATGGTGGCCGCCCACACATTGAGGATCGATCCATGTACAAACATTTCTTCGCTGCGGTCGTCACGCTCTCGGCCGCGACCGCCGTTGCCGCGAACAATCCATCATCGCCCACGGTACCGATTGTAACCGCGACACCGAACGCCACCGCCGATCCCCCAACCGGCATCATGCGCGCGTCGTCGCTGGCGGACGCGGTCACCAGGATCGAAGAACGGATCGGCGGGCGCACCATGGAGATCCGATGGTTGCACGGACCCGGGCGCGGCTACGAAGCGCTGGTGTCGCCCAGGCAGGACGAACCGGTCATCTACGTCCGACTGAATCCGCTCACCGACAGAATCACCGTGCTGCGCGTCGAGGCGCTGCCGCAATCGTCGTTGCCCTGGAAAGCACTCGACAACGCCGACATGGCATGGAAGGCGACGGTGCCCCTCGGCGACGCGCTCCGAGCGGGGGAGCAGTATTATAACGGCACGGTGCTCAACGCGGCGATCACCAAACCGAGGGTGGCAGACACCGATCTCGTCGCCTATCAGATGGATATGTGGGTGAACGGTGCGCTGAAATCCGGTGCGGTCAATGCCGTCACCGGCAACGTGATCCGGCAGCGGGACGTTGAGGTCGTCTACGATCCCCGAACGCTGAGCGAACTCATGGACAAGCAGGTTGGGCCCTCCGGCCCAAATCTCGGCCAGATCCGCCCGGTTTGGGACCGGAGCGCGCTGCTACTACGGGAGTGACGGTATTCGTCTACGCTACAAAGGGCCGACGTTCTCGAACGTCGGCTCTTTTGCGTTGAACTCGCTCGAACGCGCGCACGGAACGTGCACTGGATGAAATCGCCACGCCAGAAGCAGCAGGCGGCGCGAATTCGACGATCGGTCACGCCGCTTCGAGGCGCGGTGCGTGCTCGTGTGCCCAGCGCAGCAGCTGTTGTTGGCTCATCGCCCCCGAGCTGCGCGCCAGTTCGCGGTCGTGCAGGATCAGCAGCAAGGTCGGGATGTGCCGGATCGCGAAGCGCGCCGATAGTTCGGCCGCCTCGTCGCCATTGACCTTGACCAGCCTGAATTCGGGTTCGAGTTCGGCAGCCGCTGCTTCGAACGTGGGCGCCATCGCCAGGCACGGGCCGCACCAAGGCGCCCACACATCGACCAGCAGCGGCAGGTCGCTGTACTTCGCGTGTCGCTCGAACCGCTTGGCGTCGTCGAGCGCCACCGGCTTGCCCGTGAAGAGCGGCTGGTGACAGGCGCCGCACTTGCCGCTGTCGCGCAACCGCTCGCGCGCCATGCGGTTGATCTGGTCGCAATGGGGACAGACGATCTGGAGAATGGCAGCCATGGCGCCGCAGCATCGCCTGGCGGCCGCCGGGCTGCCTTGACGGTCGTCAGCTTTCGTACGCGGGATCTTTGTTCCGGCAGCGCAAGCAAGAGAACCGTCAGCGCACCCGGCGCCACGATTCCGACGCCCACGCCATCGTCACCAATCCTCCATCAGCGCGAGCAGCAGGGCGGCGATTCCCCACGTGGCGCCGACTGCCATCACGATCACGCCCATCATCACACCTCCGGTGTTCGCGGCACGGTGGCCACGCGAAGTCGTCTCGCCGCGGCGGCCATGTTGATCAGGCCGGGTTCACGCCAACCGGATCCTTCACGCTGTGATCGGCCGCGAGCATGAGATAGACGGCGGGCACGACGAACAGCGTGAACAGCGTGCCGATCGCGAGGCCGCTGGCGATCACCAGGCCCATGTCGAAGCGCGACACCGCGCCGGCGCCGCTGGCAACCAGCAGCGGGAAGACGCCCAGGACCATGGCGGCGGTCGTCATCAGAATCGGGCGCAGCCGAATGCCGGCGGCCTGCTCGATCGCCTCGCGCTTGGACCTGCCTTGCTGCTGCAGCTCGTTGGCGAACTCGACCAGCAGAATGCCATGCTTGCTCACCAGCCCCATCAAGGTGACGAGCCCGACTTCGGTGTAGATGTTCAGCGTCGCGCCGCCGACCCCGACCGAGATGAAGACCAGCGCGCCGGCGATCGAGAGCGGTACCGACACCAGGATGATGAACGGATCGCGGAAACTTTCGAACAGCGCCGCCAGCGCGAGGAAGATGATGATCAACGCGAAGCCGAAGGTGGCGACGAAGCCGCTCGATTCCTGGACATACTGGCGCGACAGCCCGCCGTAATCGATCGAGTAGCCGCGCGGCAGCGTGTGCGCCGCGAGATCGTTGAGATAGGTCAGGGCCTGCCCCATCGAGACGCCGGGCGCCACGACGCCCTGGATCGTCGCCTCGTTGAGCTGCTGGAAGTGGTTGAGCGATTCCGGGACGGTCTGGGTGGTGATGTGCGCCACCGTCGAGAGCGGGATCGGCGTGCCGTTGACCGAACCGATATAGAAGTCGAGCAGCTGTTGCAGATTCTGGCGGTAGCGCTGCTGCACTTGCGGCATCACCTTGTAGGAGCGCTGGTCGAGGCTGAAATAGTTTACGAAGCCGCCGCCCAGCATCCACGCCATCGCGCCGCCGACGTCGCTCATCTTCAGGCCAAGCTGGGCGGTCTTGTCGCGATCGATCTCGACCGTCGATTGGGGCTGGTCGATGCGCAGATCCGTATCGAGGAAGATGAACAGGCCGCTCTTGGTCGCTTCCTGCAGGAATGCCTGCGCGACGCCGTCCAGCTTTTCGAACGCATCGGTCGTGTCGATGACGAACTGCAGAGGCAGCCCCTGAGCGCCCGGCAGCGACGGCGGCTGAAAAGCGACGATCCGCTGGCCGGCAATTTGGGCGAGCTGGCCCTGCAACACCGGCTGCAACTGGGTGCTCGTCGCGCGCCGCTGGTCCCACGGCTTGAGCACCATGCCCGCAATGTCCTGACCGGCAACGTCGAGCTGGAACACGTGATCGGTCTCCGGATGCTTGGCGAAGGTCTGCTCGACCTGCGCGTCATAGAGCAGCCGTTGCTGCAGGGTGGCATTCGGCGCGCTGGTCGCCTGCGCGATGACGACGCCCTGATCCTCCTGCGGCGCGAGTTCGGTCTGGGCGCTGGTATAGAGGAAATAGATGCTGCCAAGGATGATCAGCGCGAACACGCCGGTCACCGGCAGGTAATTCAGGCTGCCGTGCAGCTGCCGCTCATAGGCGCGTCGGAGCCCGTCGAAGCGGCGGTCGATGAAGTCGACCAGCCGCTCCTGCAAGCCGCTGCGATCCGTCGCGTGCGGCTTCAGAAAGCGCGAGCACATCATCGGCGACAAGGTCAGCGCGATCACCGCGGACACCGTGACGGCACTGACCAGCGTGAAGGCGAACTCGGTGAACAGCGCGCCCGTGAGGCCGCCCTGGAAGCCGATCGGCACATAGACCGCGACCAGCACCGCCGTCATCGCGATGATCGGCCCGCCGAGCTCCCGAGCGGCCTGGATCGCCGCCGGAATCGGCTTCATGCCGTCCTCGAGATGTCGGTTGACGTTCTCGACCACGATGATGGCGTCGTCGACCACCAGGCCGATCGCGAGCACGAGCGCGAGCAAGGTGAGGAGATTGATCGAGAAGCCGAAGACCAGCATCAGCGTGAAGGTGCCGATCAGCGACAGCGGGATCGCGACGGTCGGAATCATGACCGAGCGCAGCGAGCCGAGGAAGGCGAACACGACCAGCGTCACGATCACGAGTGACTCGAGCAAGGTGCTCACGACCTCGTTGATCGAGCTGTTCACGAAGGCGGTGGAGTCGTAGACGACGGCACCGTTCAAGCCCTGCGGGAGCTGGGCTTGGATATCGGGGAGGATCTTCTTCACCCCGTTGATGACGTCGAGCAGGTTGGCGGCGGGCGCGACCTGGATGCCGACATAGACGGCCTGCTTGCCGTCGAACGCGACTTGCGTGTCGTAATCGTCGGAGCCCAGCGAGACATTCGCCACATCCTTGAGGCGCACGATGGCGCCGTTGGCCTGCTTGAGCACCAGATTGGCGAACTCGTCTTCGGTGTGCAGGTTGGTCGAGGCGCTGAGATTGACCTGGACCATCTGCCCCTTGGTGGCGCCAAGGCCGGCGATGAAGTCGTTGCTCGAGAGCGCCTGATTGACGTCGGTGGCGGTGAGGCCGTAGGCGGCCAGCTTGGTCGGGTCGAGCCAGGCGCGCAGCGCGAAGTTCTTGCGGCCGAGCAGTTCGGCGGTCTGAACGCCGGTGACGGCTTGCAGCTTCGGCTGCACGACCCGCACGAGATAGTCGGTGATCTGGTTCGGGGCGAGCACGTTGCTGTCGAACCCGATATACATCGCGTCGATGGTCTGGCCGACCTTGACCGTCATGGTCGGCTGCTGGGTTCCCGGCGGCAGCTGGTTGAGGACCGAATTCACCTTGGTGTTGATTTCGGTCAGCGCCTGGTCGGCGTCGTAGTTCAGCCGCAGGTTAATCGTGATCGTGCTCGTCCCGCTTTGGCTGGTCGAGCTCATGTAGTCGATGCCGTTCGCCTGCGCGATTGCGTTCTCGAGCGGCGTGGTGATGAAGCCGGCAACCACCTGCGGGTCGGCGCCGTAAAAGATCGTCGAGACGGTCACCACGGCATTCTGCGTGCGCGGATATTGCAGGACCGGCAGCGAGACGGCGGCGCGCAGGCCGAGCACGAGGATCATCAGGCTGACGACGGTCGCCAGAACGGGCCGGCGAATGAAGATGTCGGTGAAGTGCATGGCGTGAAGCGGTCAGAGATGATCGACGGGGTTCGGGGCGGGATCGTTGCTCGGCTGGACCGAGTTGTTGATCACCAGCGGCGAGCCGTTATGCAGCTTTACCTGGCCCGAACTGACGATGACCTCGCCCGGCTTAACGCCCTTCAAGATCGTAATCTGATCGCCGCGCGCAGCACCGGTCGTGACGAAGCTCTGGCGGGCGACCAGCTGCGATTTTCCACTCGCATCCTTGCCCTTGTCGTCGACGCTGAAGACCGTGCTGCCGTAAGCGTTGTAGGCGATCGCGGTCTGCGGCAGCGTGACCATGCGTTGCGGCTGGCCGACCGCGATGACCACGGTCGCAAACATGCCCGGCAACAGCCTGTGATCCGCATTCTTGAGCGCGGCACGAACTTGCACGTTGCGGGTGGCGGTATCGACCCGCGAATTGATCGAGGAGATCTCGCCGGCGAATTCCTGGCCGGGATAGGTGTCGATCTTCGCCGTCGCCGCCTGTCCGATGCGGATCTGACCGAGCGCCTGCTGGGGCAGGAAGAAATCGACGTAGATCGGGTCGAGGGCTTGCAGCGTCACCATCACGGTGCCGGGGGCGAGATATTGGCCGAGATCGATCTGGCGGATGCCCAGCCGCCCCGCGAACGGTGCGCGGATCATCTTGTAGTCGAGCAATGCCTGCTGCTGGGCGACCAGCGCATCATCGCTCTTCACCGTCTGCAGGTCGTTGTCGACGGTCTGCTGGCTGATTGCCTGCGCCCTCAGCTGGCGGACATCGCGGTCGTAGGTGAGCTTTGCCAGCGCTGCGTTCTCCTTGAGGGATTGCAGCTTGGCGACGTCATCGGCTGATGCCAGTTCGACCAGCAGGGCGCCTTCCTTGACGTCCATGGACGAGTCGAAATGGAGCGCCGAGACCGTTCCGGCGACCTGCGGGCTGAGATCGGCTCCGCGCACCGCTCGCAGGCTGCCGACCGCCTCGAGCGTTGATCCCCAGTCCTGCTCCGTCGCTTGGATCGTCGAGACGGTTTGTGGCGGCGCACTGAGCGCTGCCAGGGCCTGCTTGATCATCTTGCCCTTGAAAACCTGGAACCCGAAGATCCCGCCGAACACCAGGCCGACCACGACCAGCATCAGGACCATGCGCTTGATCATCGTCTTGATCTTTCTGCTAACGGGTCGGAATGGGCAGGGCGATCCGGTCGGGACCATCGACCTTCGCGGCGACATCGGTCCGGTGCCACCAGCCGCCGCCGAGCGCCTGGAACAACGCAGCGGTGTCGGCGTAGCGATTGCCCTGGGCGACTGCGAGATTGATGCGCGCCTGCTGATAGGTTTGCTGGGCGGTGAGCAGCGACAGATAGGTGATGGCGCCGGTCTGGAACTGCTGGCGCGAGATCGCGAGGCTGTCGGAAGCGGTCTGCACCGCCGTCGCCTGCGCATTCACGGCATCGGCGTCGGCTTGCAGCGCGCGTAGCGCGTTGGCGACGTCCTGCACCGCGGAGATCACCGTCGCGCGGTATTGTTCGCTCGATTGATCGAACGCCGCGTCCGCGGCGCGCTTGCGATGCAGCAGCGTGCCGCCGTCGAACAGCGTCTGCGCGACGCTGCCGCCGAGACTCCACACGCCGGTGCCCGGGCTGAACATCTTGCCAAAGCCGAGCGCGGTCGAGCCGATCGATCCCGTGATGTCGAACGAGGGCAGTTCGTTGGCGATGGCGACGCCGATATTCGCGCTGGCGACGTGGAGCTGCGCCTCGGCCGAGCGCACGTCCGGGCGCTGCTCGATCAGCTTCGAGGGCAGGCTGACCGGCAGGTCCTGCGGCAGTTTGAGATCGGCGAGGTTGAACGGCTGGCCGTGATCCTGGCTCGGGAAGCCGCCGGTCAAGGCCGCGAGCTGGTTGCGCTGCTGCGCCAACTGCTTCTGGAGAGGCGGCAGGGTTGCCCTTGTTTGCGCCAAGGTGGCCGCCTGGGCCAGGACGGCGACTTTCGAGGCACCGCCGAGTTCGAACTGGTTTTGCAGGACACGGAGTGAATCGCTCTCGAGCGCGACGACATCCTCCGTCGCGGCGATCTGCGCGCGCAGCGACGCTTCGTTCACCGCCGCCACGACCAGGTTCGAAGTCAGGCTGAGATACGTCGCTTCGAGCTGGTACCGCTGATAGTCCTCCTGCGCCTGCAAGGACTCGACCTGGCGGCGTGTGCCGCCGAACACATCCAGATTGTAGGAGACGTTCAGCGCGGCCGTGGTGACACCGAGCGGCGACGACGACGACGAGGCCGGAAGGCCGAACGCGGCGCCGGAAATCTTCTCGCGCGTCGCCGAGCCGTTGGCCGTCACGGTGGGAAAGTAAGCGCCCTCGCCAGCATACACATTTTCCCGCGCCTGGCGAAGCGCGGCTTGCGCCGCACCCAGATTGGGATTGGCCGCAAACGCTCGCTCGATCAGCTGATCGAGCTCCGCTGAATGAAACAGCGTCCACCATTGGCCCGGTATGTCCAAGTCGCGGACGAAATGCTGTGCCTCGCCGCCAGGGACCTTGGCCGAATTGGTTTCGGCGGGCAGCGCTTCTTCGGTGTAGCCGTCGACCGGTGGGGCGGCCGGCCGCAGGAAGTCCGGTCCCACGGTGCAGCCAGCGAGCAACGCTGCGGCTGCGCTTGCGAGTGCCAGCAGCGACCCTGAGGCGACGCGGGCGAGGGGATTGCGCATTGCGCGCGCAGTGCAGCGGCGGTTGTCGAGCCCCGATGCATTGCTGCGATCGATCGAACATTCTCTCAAAGCGCCCCGCAACCAGCTTGAAACGATCGTCGGCTTCTCTCGAGCAGGCGCGCGCAGCCGGGTAGATCGCGGCCGACGACTGCGCCGTTGCGGCCGAGCAATTTCTCGATCTATGCGTCGGCGCCTATCATCTGAGGCGCTCGTCGATCTTGGCGCCGCGACGCACCGACGCGGAGATCCGCGTGCGAGTAAGGCGGGTGGCCACCTTCATGAAGGCGAACGCTGCAAACGTTGACGGCGAACGCAGCGGCTCGTTGTCGGGCCGCATCGTTCCCGGTCCGCGTTCGCGTGCGATGATTGTCGCGCGTGATGATTGCAATGCGCACAGCCAATAGTACCGCACGAGCGCTGCACAATCGCAGCGCCGTTGTCCCAGTGGGATCGATTCATGACGTCATGTGATCATTGCATGGCGGAATATGCGGCCGTGTCCCTCGGCAACGCCGAACCGCGGACTATTCATGAGTGCCTAGCCACGGAGGTTCTCATGTATGACACATCACGCCGCTCGGTCCTTGTCGGTGCCGCCGGCGCCGGCCTGCTAGGCATGGTTTCCGGCGCATCCGCGCAGACCAGCAGCGACACCGCGCTCCAACCCAGTCGAGTGCCCGGTACTGGCGGCACCGATCCCGGTCCACAGGACCCGATCCGCTCCCGACAAAACCCGGACATTCTGAATCCGCCGAAGACCGACAGCGGCACCTTGCCCAATCTTCGCTTCTCGTTCGCCGACGCGCATGTACGCCAGGAAAGTGGTGGCTGGACGCGGCAGATCACCGAGCGCGAGCTGGGCGTGTCCAAGTCCATTGCGGGCGTCAACATGCGCCTCAATGCCGGCGGTATCCGCGAGCTGCATTGGCACAAGGAAGCCGAATGGGCGTACATGCTCTACGGCCAGGCGCGGATCACCGCGATCGATGCACAGGGCCGGAATTTCGTCGACGATGTCGGCGTCGGTGATCTCTGGTACTTCCCGTCGGGCATTCCCCATTCGATTCAAGGGCTGAACCCGGACGGATGCGAATTCCTGCTGGTGTTCGACAGTGGCGGCTTCGACGAGGACAGCACGTTCTTGTTGAGCGACTGGTTCAAGCATGTTCCCGAGGACGTGCTGGCGAAGAACTTCGGCGTTCAGAACGCGGACTTTTCGCATCTGCCAGATCCGAAGGAGCGCTATATTTTCAAGGCGTCCGCTCCGGGACCGCTTGGCCCCGACTCGTTGCTGGGCGCCCCGCCGGTACCGCAAAGCTTCAGCCACAAAATGCTGGCGCAGAAGCCGATCAAGACGAAAAGCGGGACGGTCCGGATCACCGATTCCAGCGTCTTCCCCGTCTCCAAGACGATCGCGGCGGCGCTGGTCGAAGTCGAGCCCGGCGGCCTGCGCGAACTGCACTGGCATCCCAATGCCGACGAATGGCAGTTCTACATCGAAGGTGAAGCACGCATGGGTGTCTTCGCCTCCAGCGGCCAGGCGCGGACCTTCGATTTCCGCGCCGGCGATGTCGGCTACGTTCCGTTCGCGATGGGGCACTATGTCGAGAATACCGGCAAGACGACGCTGCGGTTTCTCGAGATGTTCAAGAGCGACTACTACGCCGACCTGTCGCTCGACCAATGGATGGCGCTGACGCCGCCCGACCTGCTGCAGGCGCATATCACGCTTGACCAGAACGTGATGCGCGCGCTGCGGAAGCAGAAGGTGCCGGTCGTGCCGGCCTGATCGGCCGAACGGCTCGGAGCATCGACAGGCGAAGCCGCATGCACGGCAAGGCGCGGAAACAGGGGCCGCGCTTTGCCGTGCATGATCGGCTCGAACGACACGGGCCGCGTACCGTCAGCGAATGGGCTATTCCAGCGCGCGTCGGAACGCCGACGGCGTGATTCCCGTCGTCTTGCGGAACGCAGTCGCGAAGCTACCCGGAAGACTGAACCCGCACGCGAACGCGATCGCGGTCACGGAGCTGTTGGGATCGGCCAGCAGCGCCTTTGCCCGCTCGATGCGTCGGCGCAATTGATACTGGTGCGGCGGGAGCCCGATCGAGCGCTTGAAGGCGCGGCAGAAATGCGTCGGGCTGAGGCGCGTCTGGCGGGCGAGTTCGGCAAGCGAGACCTGCTCAGCGAGATGATCCTCGATGAAATCGCAGGCTCGCCGCACCTGCCACGCTGCGAGCCCACCGCAAGTCGCCTGCGGCATCGCCGTGCTTCCCTGCTCGAGACGCAGGAGCTCGAGCAGCAGCACGCTGGTGAGCGTCTCGGCGTAGAGGCGGCTGACCGTTCCGGGATTCTCGACCAGCGCTGACAGCTTTTTCGCCGTCGCCCACAACGCCGCGTTATCAAAGAAGAGGCGCGGGGTCAGGTTGAGTTTTGCGAAATCGATCTCGGAGTCCGCCGACAGGGTCTTGGAGTCGAGATAGATGTAGGCCGTGCGCGGCCACACGCGAGGAACGAATGTGCCGCAGAATTCATCGCCGGCCGGCACCAGCGAGAGCGTTCCACCGAAGTCGCGTCGGCTCGACTTGAGCGAGTGGCCGATTCTGCACTCTCCGGCGCTGCGCACGGCTCGTTCGCATGCGATCAGGAGATGGACGGGCGCGCAGAATTTATAATCGAAGGGGCCAGTGCCGACGAATTGTGCAATCTCGGCCGATACACCGTTCCAATTCGCCGCAATCCGCGTGACACCATCGCCGGGGCAGACTTCGACTCGAGGCTGGGCCACCTCACGCATCGAATTTGCGCCAACCTGTCGCGCGCCCGGAATGCGAATGCCGGTCGAGCATCTTGTGACCTCCGCTATCGAAATCGCACGACATGGAATGAAATCACATCAAGCGAACGATCAGCTGGGACGACCGCTCAGCGCTTCAACTGCGGCTTCTTGCCAGCATTGTGCTAATCGCGCCGAAATCTCCGTAAGCGCGGCAAAGAAAGCGCCGCTTGCTCTCCTAGATGACACCTGTTCCGCACGAAGCCGGTGCGTTCGAGAAGGAGAGCCTGATGCGTATGATTCTTGCTGTGAGCGTGGCCAGTCTGCTGGCGACGCCTGTGTTGGCCGCCGATCCGGCGGGGCAAACGCCGCCGCAAATGCCGATGACGCGAGACACGGGCGTTCCGGTGGGTGACAACCAGAACTCGAAAGTGGCCGGTCCAGAAGGTCCCGTGCTCCTCGAAGACTTCAACCTGATCGAGAAGCTCGCCCGTTTCGATCGTGAGCGGATTCCAGAACGCGTCGTTCACGCACGCGGCACCGGCGCTCAAGGCGTCTTTGTCGCGAGCACGGATTTCTCGCAACATTCGAAGGCGTCGCTTTTCGGCGCGCCGGGCAAGGAGACGCCCGTCTTCGTGCGTTTCTCGACGGTGATGAATTTCCGCGGCTCGCCCGAGGCGGCCCGCGATCCGCGCGGCTTTGCCGTCAAATTCTATACGGATCAGGGCAACTGGGATCTGGTCGGCATCAATGAGCCGATCTTCTTCATCCGCGATGCCATCAAGTTCCCCGACTTCGTCCATGCGAACAAGCCGTCACCGGTCACCGATGTCCAGGACCCGAACCGCGCGTTCGACTTCTTTTCACAGGTTCCTGAATCAACGCACATGCTGACGCAGCTCTACACCGATAGCATCGGCATGCCGGCGAGCTACCGCACGATGGATGGCTTCGGCGTCAATACGTTCCGCCTGGTCAATAGCAAAGGCGAAGAGATCTTTGCCAAGTTCCACTGGAAGAGTCAGCAGGGCATCAAGGGCATGACCCTCGAGGAGACCGAGGCTGCCGACACCAACTATGCGACCAAGGACCTGTATCAGAACATCAGCACCGGCAATTTCCCCAAGTGGGACCTCACCGTCCAGATGCTGACCGCAAAGGAGGTGGCGGCGCTGAGCTACGATGGCTTTGACGATACGAAGGTCTGGACTGGCGTTCCGGAAGTGAAGGTCGGCACCATGACCTTGAACAATGTGCCGCAAAATTACTTCGACTATTCCGAAGAGTCGGCGTTCTGCCCCTGCGTGATGGTGCCGGGCATCGAGGCCTCGCCCGATCGCATGCTGCAGGGGCGTTTGTTCGCCTATGCCGACACGCAACGCTACCGTATCGGGGCGAACTATATGCAGCTGCCCGTGAACCGCCCGCTGGTGCAGGTCAGCAACAACAATATCGACGGCACCATGCAGTCCGCTCCGCGTCAGGGCGACGTGAATTACGAGCCGACCACGGTCGCAGGCAATCCCGCCCAGGAGTCGAAGTTCAGCTACAGCCAATATGCCGTAACCGGCATGACGCAGCAGAAGGCGATCGATAAGCAGGACAATTTCCGTCAAGCGGGCGAATTCTATCGCGCGCTCAGCCAGCATGAGCGGGACGACCTGATCAAGAACCTGGCCAATGATCTCGGCCAGGTGAAGAGCATGCAGATCAAGGAAGCGATGGTCAGCCACTTCTATCAGGCCGACAAAGACTACGGCACGCGGCTGGGCGCGGCCGTTGGCGTCGACGTCAAATCGATCGACAACAAGATGACGTCAGGCCAAGCCGGAGGGATGCCGTGATGTCACCTCAAGCAAAGCGGAGCGCGGTTGGCGTCGCGTTTGTCATTGGCGCGAGCCTTGTCGGCTTGCAGGGCGCACGCGCCCAAAGCGAGCCCCTCTCTCCCGAGCGTGTCAAAGCGCTGTATTTCGACGCTGCGCGAACCGGCCGGGTTGATCTCCTCGAAGGCCTGATCAAATCCGGGATGAATCCCAATGAGCACGATCCGCGCGGGTTCACGCCGCTGATCCTGGCCGCGTACAACGGTCAGGCGCAGGCGGTCGATTTCCTGATCGCGCACGGCGCCGATCCCTGCGCCCTCGATCCAAAGGGCAACAACGCGCTGATGGGTGTCGCCTTCAAGGGGGACAGCAACGTCGCGGATCGGTTGCTCGCCGAACATTGCGACGTCAACGCCGCCAACGATGCAGGACAGACCGCGCTCATGATGGCCGCGCTGTTCGGCCGGACGGACGTGGTCAAGCTGCTGATGGCCCATGGCGCCAACGTCGCCCTGAAGGATGCAGCAGGCAACACCGCCGTCGATCTGGTACGGCAACAAGGCAATGCCGGGATGGTGCCCCTCCTCGACGGAGGGTGACACCGTTTGTCGGACTCACAAGGCGCGGGCCTGCGGCCGGGCCTCGGCAGAGTCGGTACGTGTCGCAGCCAGATAGGCGTGCAGTTGCGCCACCACCACCGCGCCTTCGCCGATTGCGGCGCCCACGCGCTTGACCGAGCCGGCGCGTACATCGCCCACGGCGAAAACGCCGGCGACGCTGGATTGCAGAAACAGCGGCGGGGCGGCGGCGTCGTGCGAGCGGAAATCCTGCGCCGGTACGCTTGCACCGGTTTGAACGAAGCCTTTGGCGTCGAGCGAAACGCAGCCTTGCAGCCAATCCGTCGCCGGGTCGGCGCCGATAAAAAGGAAAAGATGACGGAGAGGTTTTTCGGTTTCCTCTCCCGATGGTCGGTGGCGCCATCGGATACGCTCGAGCTGGCCGTGCGGCGAGCCTGAGAGCGCCACGACTTCCGTATTCGTCAGGACTTCGATGTTCGGTGCGGCCGCGATCCGATCGATCAGATATTGCGACATGCTTTCGGCAAGGCTCGACCCACGTACCAGAAGCCAGATCTTCGCGGCGTAGTCGCGCAAGAACACGGCGGCCTGGCCGGCCGAGTTGCCGCCGCCGACCAGGACGATCTCTTCGTGCCGACACAGCCGCGCCTCGATCGGAGAGGCCCAGTACCAGACGCCGCGCCCCTCGAATTCACGCAGGTTGGGTAGGTCGAGCCGCCGGTAGCGCGCGCCTGACGCAATCACCACCGCCGCAGCTTTGACGCGGACTCCGTCAGCAAGTTCCAGCGTACGGGGATTTTGACTGCAGTCCATGCCCGAGACCTCGGTCGGAATCACCATCTCGGCGCCGAATTTTTGTGCCTGAACATAGGCCCGCCCGGTGAGCGTCTGGCCCGATATGCCGGTCGGAAATCCCAGATAATTCTCGATGCGGGCACTGGCGCCGGCTTGTCCGCCGAACGCTCGTGCGTCGAACACCACAACCGAAAGTCCCTCCGACGCCGCATAGACTGCGGTCGCGAGTCCCGCCGGCCCGGCGCCCACGATGGCGACATCGTAGGTGCGGTCCGGTTGATCGATCCGAACCATCCCGAGTGCACGCGCGAGATCCGCTTCGCTCGGGTTCTTGAGAATCGTGCCCTTGGGACATACCGCAAGCGGCAGGTCGGTCGGATTGAGGGCATATTTCTCGACCAGATCGGCGGCATCACGATCCTTGGCGGGATCGAGCACCTGATACGGATAGGCATTGCGCGTGAGAAAGCCCTGCAGGCGCACGACATCGGGCGCGTCCTCAGGTCCGATCAGGACGGGGCCGCCGGCACCGGTTTCGATCAGCGCGATGCGGCGCAAGATCAACGCGCGCAGAATGCGGTCGCCGAGTTCGGGCTCCGCGATCATCACGCTTCGCAGATTGTCAGGCGAAATGAGAAGCGCCTGTACGTCTTCGATCGCGTGAACGTTGACCAACGCCGGCCGGCCCGAGAGCTGCCCCACTTCGGCGACGAAATCACCAGGGCCTTGCTCGAGGACCGGAGCGAGATGCCCGAACGGATCGCTGCGCACCACCTTCACGCGGCCGCTTGCGAGCACGAACATGCCTGGCGCGACCTCGCCGGTCACGAAAAGCGGCTGATCCTTGCCGTAACGCTTGTCCTGGCCAAAGCGGCGGAGCCGATCGATTTCTGCAGCCGTGAGTTTTGGAAACATCGCCGCATCGCGCGAATCGATCGTCGCCATGGCGCATCCTCACGCGTTCAGCAGCGTCACTCCACGGCCAGCGGCTGCTTGTGCTTGGGTGGCGGAAAGGCGTGGTCCAATTCGGTGAAATCAGCCGCCGACAGGCGAAGGTCGAGCGCCCCGAGATTCTCCCGAACATGTGCAGGATTGCTCGCGCGCGGGATCGCGCAGACGTCATCGCTCCGCAGCACCCAGGCGAGCGCCACCTGGCTCGGCGTGACCCGATGCCGCGCGGCCACCGACCTGATCACCGGATGAATCAAAATCCGGCCCTGCTCGATCGGCGAGTAGGCCATGACCGCCACGCTGCTTCGTCTGCACCACGGCAGCAGGTCGAATTCGATGCCGCGATGTTGCAGATTGTAGAGCACCTGGTCGGTGCATACCTGGTCGCCGCCACGAAGAGCGATGAGGTCTTCCATATCGTCGACATCGAAGTTGCTGACGCCCCAGTTGCGAATCCTGCCTGCGCGCATGAGCCTCTCAAACGCTTCGAGCGTTTCCTCGAGGGGAATGGTGCCGCGCCAATGCAGCAAATAGAGGTCGATTTCTTCAACACCAAGCCTCACCAGGCTGCGCTCGCAGGCGCCGATCGTTCCGTGCAGCGTCGCATGATGGGGGAGGACCTTGCTGACCAGGAAAACCTGGTCGCGGCGTCCCGCGATCGCTTCTCCGACGAGGGCTTCGGCGCCGCCATCGGCGTACATTTCGGCGGTGTCGATCAAACGCATGCCGAGCTCGATGCCGAGGCGCAGCGCGGCGATCTCATCGACCCGACGGAGCGGGTCCTCCGCGAAGTGCCACGTGCCCTGCCCGAGCACGGGAACGGCTTCACCGGATGGAAAACTGATTGTTTTGACGGCGGTGCGTACGGTCATGACATGTTCCTGCTTCGACTGCCGCGCAGATCGACGATCGATGGATCGTTGACGTGCGCCATCCCGACCTCGGGGGTGAATTTTCATCGGCGTGCGGGTTTGTCGGGGGCGCGGTCGAGACGAATCCCTTATCCGCGCCGGCCGCCGAACGGTCATTGACGGCCATCAATGAAGGGACCGGCCGATGTCGTCGCTGGAGCGCCGCGACACGGAATCGCGACGACGGTTCGCTGCGGCCTGTGCTCGCCACGATGCAAGCGTGCACAGGCGCGCCCGAGAAAGGCGAGCGGGCGAGGTCGATGGGCAGAACTTGACCGCCATCAAGGCGTCCTGCGCCTCGCGTCGTAGCGTCTCGGTCACTCGTCACGAGGCGGCTGATTGCGCCGGAGGGAGCAGGGTGCCGACAAGCCATAGGACGATGCGCGCGGCGGCGCTCGATCGCTTCGGCGGACCGGAGGTGCTGACGCTGCACACCGTGCCCGTACCGATCCCCGACGCCGACGAGGTTTTGATCGCGGTGCATACTGCCGGTGTCGGGGTGTGGGATGCCGATATGCGCGAGGGTTGGCAGCCTGGTGACCGGGAGGTGCAGTTCCCGCTCGTGCTCGGCTCCGACGGCTCCGGCAACATCGCCGCGCTCGGCGCCAACGTCGGCCGGTTCAAGCTCGGCGACGAGGTCTATGCCTTCGCGTGGGACAATCCAAAGGGCGGCTTCTACGCCGAGTATGTCGCGGTCCCGTCATCCACCGTCGCGCGCGTGCCCGAACCGCTCGACCTGGCGCATGCCGGCGCGGTGCCGGTCAGCGGCCTCACGGCGCTGCAAGGGATCGACGACCACCTGCTTCTGAGGCGAGGCGAGTCTGTGATCATCCACGGCGCCGCCGGCGGCGTCGGTACCGTCGCCGTGCAGTTCGCCAAGCTGCGAGAAGCCCGCGTGCTCGCCACCGCGACCGGCGAGGACGGTGTGGCGCTGGTCCGCCGGCTCGGCGCCGACGTTGCCGTTGACGGGCGGCGCGACGACATCGCGGCAGTGGCACGCCGCTTCGCCCGCACCGGTGTCGATGCGGTGCTGGCGTTCGCGGGCGGCGATGCGCTCGAGCGCTGCCTCGATGCGGTGCGCGAGGGCGGCCGGCTCGCCTATCCCAACGGGGTCGAGCCCGAGCCGAAGCCCCGGCACGGCATCACCATCACACCCTACGACGCGGTTGCCGGAGTCGCCGAGTTCGAGCGCCTCGATCAAGCCATCCAGGCGTCGAAGCTCGAAATTGTGATCGCCGCTTCGTATCTGCTTGCCGAGGCTGCCAAGGCGCATGAACGCCTCGCCGCCGGGCATGTGCTTGGCAAGATCGTGCTACGCGCGCGTTAGCGGCTGGGCGGATCCACGGCGCGCACGAACAGCGCCATCGCCAGCAGGTCCGCTGCACCGCCCGGGCTGAGATTGCGCGCAACGAAGGCGGCGTGCGTTGCGATGGCACGGCTTCGCCATCCAGCGTCGCCGACACCGCCGGCAGCGAGGAAGGCTTCGGCTTCGCGGCGCGCAAAGACGAGCCCGTCGCGACCGCCGCGATGCAGAAGATTGGTGTCTTCGACGGTGGCGATGAGCGCGAAGCACGCCTGGATCCGGGCGATCTCGGGGTCGGCCGCATGCAGCCGTTCGCCGTCCGCGAGCGCGGGCAGGGCAATGCGATAGACCGAGGGAAATCCAGCCGCCGCTTCCATGCGGGCACCGCCGGCGCCATAGCGTCGTCCGACCTCTGCGCCATGGCTGCGCAGCAGGACCGGCCCGTCGAGAATGGCGTCGCCCCAGCGGTCGGCGACAATCCGGCCGAGCCGGGCAGGGCCGCCATAGCGGCTCCGGAATCCTGCCGCAGCGGTCAGCAGGCCGAGGCCGAAGATCGCGCCGCGATGCGTGTTGATGCCGCCGGTCGCGTGCAGCATCGCGCGCTCGGCGTCGAGGCCGATGACGCGCAGCCGATCCATCTCGGCGCCCGCCGCGCCGGCGACGGCGAGTTCGACGAAGAACGGGCCGAGCACGTCGGCGCTGCGGCGAAGCAGCGCCGCATCCATGTCGGCATGCGCGCCGGCATCGACGGGACTGACGAGGCCCGGCTTCGGATAGGTGTCGAGTTCGAGATGGAGCGCGCGAACCGCGCACGCGCCGATGATTTCCGCTGCAACGCCAGGCGCGCGGTGCCGCGATTGCTGGCGCAGCGTGTTCATGCGTCGATACACCCGGCAAGGAAGGCATCGCGACGCACGCTGACAATCCTGTCCGAGCGCTTGCCAAGCACGTCGTCGGCGCCGGACAGCAATTCGCGCCAGTGAACAGCGGTGTCGTCGGCCGCGATCAGCTCGCCGTCGATGCGCATCGGTGCGACGCGCTCGATCGCGCGCAGCTCGGCCAGCAGCGCCTGCGTCGTCGCCGCGTCGCGCCACCGCCACAGAAGATCGAGATCCGAACCGGCGGCGAGATAAGGAAGTCCGGTCAGATGCTGCCAGGCGAGACTGCCATAGACCCGCACCTGTGCATCGGCGCGCAGCAGACGATCGCTGCATGTGCGCCAGCTTGCCGGCGCCGACCAAGCCGCATCGGCGAGAAATGGCGGCGGCGCGACGCGGCCGATGGCGCCGGCAGCAAACGAAAACGCCAGCCGTTTCTTGCCGGCGTCTGGCGGCAACGGCAGCCCGACCGGCACGAGGCCCGGCTCATCGGCACAGGTCGGACGCCGCACCACCAGCGGCCAGTCGCGGCGCGCCCAATCGCGCAGCAACGGTTCGTCCGCACCGGCAATCGCCGCGGCCCAAACCGACGGCTCGATCCAGACGAGATCGTGCCGTCGCAGCTTCTCAGCCACCGCGGGTCGCCTCGTGCACGACGCGCGCGGCAATGGCCGCTGCTTTGGGGCGGCCCTGCCGCTGCTGTCCCAACAGGTCGCGCGCGTCGTCACCTGCCGGTTCCGCGAGCAGCGCTTCGAGTTGAGCCGTCAACGGCTGCGCCGGATCCCAGGTCGCATGCACCGCGCCGGTGCGCGCGAGATTGTCGAGCCCCGGCGCGAACACGGGCGTGGCCTTCGCCTTTTCGCGCAGCACGTCGAGCGAGAGCTTGGTGACGCGCGCCATCGACGGCAGGTCCATCACTTCGGGATGCGCGCCCGGCAGTGCGACGAGCGTGCCGGTCGCGAGCGCGGTCGCGATGAAGGCGCCCGCGGCGCTGCCGCCATACAGAAGCCCGATGGTGCGATGGCCCGCCTGCTCGGCGAGCAGCAGCGATTTGGCGAGATGCGCGAGATACTCGTTGAGGCCGAGCAGCTCGTCGCGCCGGCTCATGCGCTGGCTCGACGAGTCGATCGGCATCAGGATCGGCGCAGCGTCGGTCTGTCGTGCGATCGCCAGCACCTGCGCCGCCAGCGAAGCGGCATCTTCGACGCCGAGCGCGATGCCGTCCGCCAGGCCGACCACGTGGATGCGTCGCCCGTCGCGCAGCACGCCGTGACCGGCGATCCGCCCGTGCGCGACGCGCACCTCGTGCCCCGCCGGAAACAGCGAGGCGAGAATGTCATCGAGCTCCATCGGCGCTCTCCCGTTTGCCGCCGGCGCGCGCCAGGAACGACGACTCGTCGAGCGCCGGCAGGTCGTCGACCGGATCGATGCCGAGCGCCGACCAGATCTCGGTCGCGTCTTCCGCCGTACCGAAGCGCGCCAGGCGCCGTTCCAGACGCGCCTGCTCGGCGTCGAGCGTGCCGGCATCGAGCACCGTCGGTGACGACAGCGCACCGATTGCCGCCGCACGAAACGCGGCCGCGCTGTCCGCGACGAGGCGATCGGCGCCGCCGATCAGATAGCGATGCTTGCCGCCCATCGTGCGCCAGACGAAGGCGCGGTCCTTGGAGTCGAACTCTTCGACGCCCTTGTTGGTTTCGATCACTTCCGGGCCAGTGACGCTGATCCGCCCCTGTTCGGTGACGATCAAGGTGGAGCAGCAGGCCGCGATGAGACCGCCACCGCCGTAACAGCCGGCGCGACCCCCGATCAGCCCGACGACCTGCACGCCGGCGAGCCGGGCCAGCACCAGCGCGCGGATGATCTCGGCGATGGCGAGCTCGCCCGCATTGGCTTCCTGCAGCCGCACGCCGCCCGTGTCGAAGCAGATCAGCACGTCGCGGCGCGTGGCGCGGGCGGCGCGCAGCAGGCCGACGAGTTTGGCGCCGTGCACTTCGCCGAACGCGCCGCCCATGAAGCGGCCTTCCTGCGCCGCCACCAGCACGGCACGCCCGTCGAGCGCCGCTTCACCGACGACGATGCCGTCGTCGAGCTGCGTCGGCAGGCCAAAGATCGCGAGATGCGGGCTGGTCTCGCGTGCGGCGGGTCCGACGAATTCGGTGAGACTGCCGCGATCGACCAGCGCGTCGATGCGCTGCCGCGCGCTCGCCTCGTACCAGCTCGTCGTTTCATTGCGGAGCGCGGAGATGACGCTCATGCCTCGTCTCCCTCGATCAGGCGAACGCCTTGGGCGAGACGCAGCGCGACCGTGTCGGGACGCGCACCGCCGTCATTGATCGTGATGCGCAGGCCGCCCGCGGCGCGGCGTGCGACAAAGTCGTTGAGCACCGCTTCCCACACCGCGCCGAACCCGTGCGCCGCAGTTTCGATCTCGAACGTGCACGTCCCGGACGGCGCGCTTCGTTCCAGCATCACCTCGAGATTGCCCGACGCGACGACGCCGATGATCGCCTGCTGCCGGAGGCCGCCCGCCTGCTTGGCGGCGGCGAGCGTGAAAGTCAGCCTCTCCATGGTTTGTCCTCCGCTCACCAATTCCGGAACCGGCTCGGCGGCCGGTAGAGCCCGCCCGAGGCGAGCATCAGATCCTTGATCGAACGCGCCGCGAGCAGCCTTCGGTCCGCATCCAACGGATCGATGCCGAGATCCTCCGGGCGGCGGATGACGCCGCGCTCGCGCAGCCGCTCCACCATCTTGCGGTCGCGGCCGCGACCGATGTCGGTGTAGCCGGCGATGCCCCGGATCGCCTGCTCGCGCTCGTCGCGGTCGCGGCAAAGAAGAAGGTTGGCGATCCCTTCCTCGGTGACGATGTGGGTGACGTCGTCGCCGTAGATCATGACGGGCGCGAGATCGAGGTCGAGTTTCTCGGCCAGCGTCAGCGCCTCCAGCCGCTCGACGAACAACGGCACGTTCTGGTCGCCGAACGTCTCGCCGATCTGGACGACGAGCTTGCGGCCGCGTCGCAGGTGAGGGTGCGTATCGGGGTCCGCCTCGGCGCCGGCTTTCAGCCAGGGTTCGCTCGAATGTCGTCGCCCGCGCGGGTCGGATCCCATGTTGGGCGCGCCGCCAAAGCCGGCCATGCGGCTCGCCGTTACCGTCGAGCTGTGGCCCGCGAGATCGATCTGCAGCGTCGAGCCGATGAACATGTCGCACGCATAGAGTCCGGCGGTCTGACAGAAGGCGCGGTTCGAGCGCAGCGACCCGTCGAGTCCGGTGAAGAAAATGTCCGAGCGGGCGGCGATGTAATCCTCCATCCCCACCTCCGAGCCGAAGCAGTGGATCTGCTCGACCCAGCCGGCCTCGATCGCGGGGATCAGCGTCGGATGCGGATTGAGCGCCCAATGGGTGCAAACCTTGCCCTTGAGACCCAGCGTCTCGCCGTAGGTGGGCAACAGGAGTTCGATTGCGGCGGTGTTGAAGCCGATGCCGTGATTGAGCCGGCGCACGCCGTACGGCGCGTAGAGGCCCTTGATCGCGAGCATCGCGGTCAGGATCTGGGTCTCGGTGATGGCAGCGGGGTCGCGGGTGAAAAGCGGTTCGACGTAGAAGGGCTTGCCCGCCTCGACGACGAAATGAACCTGGTCGCCGGGGATGTCGACGCGCGGCACCTGGTCGACGATCTCCTTCACCTGCGCGATGACGAGACCGCCTTTGAAACTCGTCGCCTCGACAATGGTCGGCGTGTCCTCGGTGTTGGGCCCGGTATAGAGATTGCCCGCCACGTCGGCGCTCACCGCCGCGATCAGCGCGACGTTGGGGGTGAGGTCGACGAAGTAGCGGGCAAAGAGTTCGAGATAGGTGTGAACCGCGCCGAGCTCGATCTGGCCGCTGAACAACATGCGCGCGATCCGCGCCGCTTGCGGACCGGAATAGGAATAGTCGAGCCGGCGCGCGATTCCCTTTTCGAAAATGTCGAGATGCGCGGGCAGCACCACGCCCGACTGCACCATGTGCAGGTCGTGGATCTTCGCCGGATCGACATCGGCAAGCGCCGTGGCGAGAAGATCGGCCTGCTTCTGATTATCGCCTTCGAGACAGACCCGGTCGCCCGGCCGAAGCACCGCGTCGAGGAAGCGGGGCAGATCCGCGGCGGCGACCGCTTTTCCGCGTGCGTAGCGCGATCCGGCCTCGATGCGGGCCGCCCGGGTCGCCTTCTGTGTTGCCCACGCTTTCATTGGCTTCTCCGCAGGGGTCCGTCCCCGGGCCATGTATACGTGATTGGCTAGAAGTCAACTCTGTGCATACACTCTGGCAACTACGGCAGCGTCAAGGAAACATAGGTCGGGTATTTTCATGCCGCGGCATGCAACGCCTGGCTGTTCCCTGGAACGCGCGAAGCGCTATTTTTGGTCGCGTACCGGGAGGCTGAGGCGGGGCAATGTTGACGGCGATTGACGAGGAGATGGGCGAAGAACGGGCGCTGCTGTCCGACCGTATCCGCAATGCGCTGACCGACGAGATCGCCGCCGGCGTGCTGCCGGCCGGCGCCGCCCTCGACGAACAGCAACTCGCCGATCGTTTCGGCGCCTCGCGCACACCGGTTCGCGAGGCGCTGCGTCAGCTCGCGGTGAGCGGCCTGGTCGAGATGCGGCCGCGCCGCGGAGTCGTCGTCACGCGCATCACGGCTGCGCGGATCATGGATATGTTCGAGACGATGGCCGAGATCGAAGCCTTGTGCGTACGGCTCGCGACCTACCGCATGACGCCGCTCGAGCGCAGCCATCTCCTGCAACTGCACGACGCCTCGAAAGCGATGGTCGAGGCCGGCGACTATGACGCGTATGACACGTTCAATCGCGAGTTCCACGAAAGCATCTACCGCGCCACCCACAACAGCTTCCTCGCCGAACAGGCAATCGCCATTCGCACGAGGCTCACGGCATTCCGCCGGACTCAACTGCGGCAGGATGATCGTATCGTCCGCTCGCGGGATGAGCATGACGGCGTGATGCAGGCCATCTCGCAGGGCGACGGCGAGGAGGCTGCGCGCCGGATGCGCGCGCATATGCTGAATGCGGCGAGCGCGCTCGACCGCTACATCGCGGCCCACGCCACCGAGGGCTGATTTCAGGCCGGCAGCGGCTCGGCCGCCAGTTCGGCCGCCTGCCAGAATTCGCGCAGATCGTGCGGCAGGACCTCCTGCAGCTTCGCGACCTGGCCGTGTTCGATGTGGCGCCCGAGCGTGACGAACACGGCCTGCATCGCCAGGACCGGATCGACCGGACGCGTATCCGAAAGCTGGGCGGCGACCCGTTCGACGAAGCCGTCGAGATCGTATTTCGGCGCCCGTTTTGCCGGTGCGAACTGGTCATAATAGGCGCCGCGTACCAGGAGCGGCAGCTCGGCGCCGAGATGGGCCGCGACCTCGACCGGCACCCGATCGCGCACGGTGCGCAGCACCACCGAAAGTACCTTCCAGGCGACGCGCCGGTCGGGCCCCAGTCGCGCCATGATGTCGTCGAGCCAGAGATTGGTCGTGTGCAGCGTCTTGTCGAAGACGTCGAGTCCGGTGGCGCTCATGCGGCGTTCCTTGCTTCAAATCGGAAGAGCCCGCCGCCGGTTCTACCGGGGCCGACGCGCAATCCGGCGCATGCAGGGCGGGCGTTCACGCCAGCCAATTCGCCGCCCGCCCATTGGTTCCAGGTCCGACAATCCGCTCTTGCGCGGGTTCGATTTTCGGCTCGCTTACATCGACGACATCGTTCGGATCTCCCGGCCCATGCGACGCGATCAACCGCGCGCCGATTTGGTCGCGTCGAGCGCCGCCTTGAGGCCGCGCGACAACGCTTCGGGCCGATCGACGCCCCAGAAATGCAGGAAGATCAGCCGGGGCTCCTCGTCGAGCATGTGGCTGTGGATCGCCGTCACTTCGATGTTGGCCGCACGCAACGCGCGCACCACCCCGTCGACCTCGGTCGTGCGCAGCACGAAATCGCCGGTCGTCGCGGCGCGTCCATCGGCGAGCGGCTGCACGTTGATCGCAGTCGCGACGCCCATCGCGACGGGCACCTCCATGCCGTTGTCGCGGATCGGCTCGGCGCGCGGCACGGACACCTGCCACACGCCGCCGGCCGCCTTGCCCTTTGCGCCGATCGCCTGGTCGAACGAAGCGGTGTCGAAGCCGAGCGGTGCATCGGGGGACGGCGCGCTCGGCGCCAGCGGCGTCGCGCTCTTCGCGAGTGCCGCGTGCAGCGCACGAGCGAGCGACACGGCGTCACCATGACCGCCGACATGGAGGTACAGCGTCGCCGGTTGCCCGCGCAGCACGTGATTGTGCAAGGCGGTGACGGTGAGGCCGCCGGCGAGAAGGGTCGACATCACCGGCGCGACTTCCTGCTCGGTCAGCACCAGGTCGCCCATCACCATCGCCTCTTTGCCCATCGGCTCGAAAGCGAGCCAGGATCCGAGCGCCAGGGCCGGCTTTACCTCGACGCCGTCGAGCACGACATGCAGGTCGGTTCGCGGCAGGCCGATCTTGTACACGCCGCCGGGCTGCATCGCGCCTTCGCGTCCGATCGCTTCGCCGACCGCGCGCCAATCGGGATCGGCGGCACGGGCAACGAGCGGCATCGACATCGTCGCCGCAATCGCGACGGCACCAAGAAACGTTCGCATGGTGCATTCTCCTCTGGTGGTGGGCTGTTCAGAACGCGGCGCGCAGCGCCACGCCGGCGAGGGCGCAGCCTGCGAGCGTGGGAATCATGCCGATGTGAAAGCGCAGCAGCGCCACGCCGGCAGCAAGGGCGAGCAGCGCCGTCGTGGGGCTGAAGCTCGCCAGGAACGGAACCGGCAGCGTCGCCGGCCCGAGGCGCAGCATGTCGACCTGGCCGAACAGCGCGTGCAGCGCGAACCACATGCCGAGATTCAGGATCACGCCGACCACCGCCGCGGTGATCGCGGAGAGCGCCGCGGCGAGCACGCGCTGACGGCGCAGCGACTCGACCCAGGGCGCCGCGGCGAAGATGAACAGGAAGCACGGTGCGAAGGTCATCCAGACGGTGACGAGCGCGCCGATCGCACCGCCCAGCATCGGATCGAAGCCGCTGTTGCGCGCGCCGGCCAGGAAGCCGACGAAGCACAGCACGATGATCAGCGGGCCGGGCGTGGTCTCGGCCAGCGCCAGCCCGTCGAGCATCTCGCCGGGCACCAGCCAGTGATAGGTCTCGACCGCAGCCTGCGCCACGTAGGCAAGCACCGCATAGGCGCCGCCGAACGTCACCACCGCCATCTTGGCGAAGTACAGGCCGAGCGTGACGAACAGGTGATCGGGGCCCAACAGCAGCGCCAGCACGCCGAGCGGCGCGAACCAGAGCAACATCCAGATGCCGACCATGCGCGCGGTCGAAGCGACACGCGCCGATCGCGACGGGATTTCTTCGTCGGTGCTTCCATTGTCGTTTGCGCCGAGCACGGCGAAGCGTTTCGGCGCCAACCTGCCGCCGACCAGTCCGAGCAAGGCGGCGGCGAAGACGATCAACGGGAATGGCGCCTTGAAAGCAAAGATCGCGACGAACGAAGCGGCCGCGATGGCGAGCATCGTTCCGTTTTTGAGCACCCGCCGGCCGATGCGCAGCACGGCCTCCAGCAGGATCGCGAGCACCGCCGCTTTCAGCCCGACGAACAACGTCTCCAGCGTGCGCGTGCCGGCGAACGCGAGATAGGCGGCGCTGAGCGCCAGGATCACCAGGAAGCCGGGCACCACGAACAACCAGCCGGCGACGAGTCCGCCGCGCACGCCATGCAGCCGCCAGCCGACATAGGTCGCAAGCTGCTGCGCCTCGGGACCGGGCAGCAGCATGCAAAGATTCAGCGCGTGCAGGAACGACGTCTCGTCGATCCAGCGCTTCTCGTCGACCAGCACGCGATGCATCTGCGCGATCTGGCCGGCCGGCCCGCCGAAATTTGTCAGGCCGATCCTGGCCCATGTCCGCGCCGCCTCGCCGAAGGACGGCGGCGCGGCGGGCGCGGCGGAAAGACCGAGCGCGGTTGCCGTCACGCTGCCTGAACCGGACGCCATGTATGTACCTCGTCCTGCGCTCGGCTGATCCAGGCCCAGAGCGCGTCATAGAGTTCAATGCCCTTCGCGAGCCATCGCTGGTCGTCTTCGAGCAGCACGGAATAGCCGAGCGAGATTGCCAGCAGACCTGCCGCCTGGGGCGCGAGTTCGGGCCGCGCCGTGTCGGCGCCGCGCACGATCCGGCCAAGCTGCACGAGACCGGCCGCATCCAATTCGAACGCGGCGAGGAACGCGTCGAAGCTGCATTGCTCGCCGACATGGCTGAAGGCAACGTCGGGCACGTCGAACGGGATCGCACCGGTCTCGTGCGCATAGAGGCGCACTTCGTCCGCCGGCACGAAGATGATTTCCGCCAGCGGGTCGATGAAGCGGCGGAGCAGCCACGGGCACGCGATGCGATCGATCTTCGGTCGCGCGCGCGTCACCCAGCGCGACGGCACGTCGCCCGGCACGCCGAGATCCGGCCGCTGGCGCAGCATCGGCTCGCCCTGGTCCTGCCAGCCCTGGATGCCGCCGGTCAGGTAGCGCGCGTCAAAGCCTTCGGCGCGCAACGCGGCGGCGGTCTGCTGGCTCATTTCATGTCCGTGCGCGCAGGCGACGACGATCATGCGTCCGCGCGGCAGCTCGTGCTGCCAGGAATCGAGCGCGGCCGGGTCGCGCCGCAGTGCGCCGGCGATGGTGGTGCCCGCCGAGGCGTAGGCTTCGGCGCGACGCACGTCGAGCAGCAGCGGCGCGGAGGGGCCGTATTGCAACGCTCGAACGGTTTCGCTGCTGATCGGTGCGCTCATTTCGTCCTCCGTTGCTTCGGTTGCGTGGCGGTCGCGGTGCCGAGCGCGGCGTGCAGCCCGTCGAACAGGCCGTGGCCGCGCGCGATGCGCTCGTCGTCGTCGCCGGTGCCGGCGACGATGCCTGCGAGCAGCGCGGCGACGCCCGGCGTTTCGGCGCGCCGGTAGCGGGCGTCCTCGATGTCCAGGTCGTGCACCATCTCGGCAATCGCGCCGACCGCCGGGTCCTCGGGCGCGAAGCGCCGCGCCAGCACCTCGAAGGTGCAGCGGTCGCCTTCATGGCCGTACTCGGCTTCGAACATGTCGAAGCGGATCTCGCCCGGCTGCGGGCGATATCCGCGCGGCGGCACGAATTTGAAGCGCGCCTCCTGATCGGCGAAGCGGCGGATCAGCCAGGCGCTCGCGATGCGATCGACATGCACGTCGGCGCGCGTCACCCACACCGTGCCGCGCCGGGGTGCGGGCGCGAGACGGGCCGTGCCGGCGGGCGCGCGGATGCTCGCCTCGGCATGCGCGATCGCCGCTTCGAGCGCGGCCCCGCCCGGCGAATTGAAGAAGTCGGTGGCCGCCAGCGCCGCCGCCTGGACGCGCGCGCGCGCCAGCGCGGTCGCGATGCGTTTCGTTGCGGCGGGTTGGGGCTGGTCCGGTTGCGGCAGGTCGCGCGCGAGCTCGTCGACGCGCTTGCGCAATTCGGCATAGCCGGCATCGGCGCTGGCGCGGAACATGTCGCGCAGCGCGCGGTCGTCGAGCCCGTCGAGCCAGCTCGCCGCGGCGATGGTCGCGTCGCCGCCCGCGACAACGATCTCGTGCCGCAGCAGCTGGAACGCACGCCGCGCATCGGACCGGTTGGGCAGCGCGTAGACCGAGTTCTTGATGGCGATCGCGCCCGCCGCCTGGAGCGCACGGCCGACCTTCACGCGCAGATAGTCGGGCTTTGGCGGCACCTGGTGGATCAGCAGCAGCCAAGGCGCACTCGCGTCGGCCGTTTGATGATTCAGTTGTGATAGGTCGTTCATAGCAGTTGCATCAACGATGCGCTTCGGCGGCGTGCGATGCAAGCGCCTGGTTCGCTCGGCTTGACTATCCTCCCGGGGAGGATATGCAGGCGGCATGAGCGAGGATCACGTCCACGAGACGCACCCGGCCATCGTGAAGCGGCTGCGCCGCGCCGAAGGGCATCTCCGCAGCATCGCGTCGATGATCGAAGACGGCCGGCCCTGCGTCGACGTCGCCCAGCAGCTCCATGCTGTCGAAAAGGCGATCGCCCAGGCGAAGAAGACCTTCATCCAGGACCATATCGACCATTGTCTCGAACATGCGATCGAAGCCAAGCCGCAGGCGGCCGCGCTCGAAGAGTTCAAGACGATCACAAAATTCCTCTGAGGCCGCGCTGATGACTCCGCTTTCCGAACTGCTGCAGCAGGGCACGGCGCACGCCTGGCTGTTCGTGCCCAGCGCCATTTTGCTGGGTGCGCTGCACGGTCTCGAGCCAGGCCATTCGAAGACGATGATGGCGGCCTTCATCATCGCGATCCGCGGCTCGGTGCGGCAGGCGATCCTGCTGGGCCTCGCCGCGACCGCGTCGCATACGCTCGTCGTGTGGGGCGTCGCGCTGATCGGGATGCGGCTCGGCAGCAGCTTCGACATCGAGACCTCCGAACCGTATTTCCAGGTGATCTCGGCGGCGCTGATCCTGGCCATCGCGTCTTGGATGATCTGGCGCACCTGGCGCGAGCAGCGGCGCGGCGCGTCGCACGGACACGCGCACGATCATGACCACCATCATCATCACGCTGCCGAGGCGCACCGCATCGACACCGCTCACGGCGTCATCGAGCTTTCGATCCAGGAAGACGGCATGCCGCCGCGCTTCTGGCTGTGTTTCGAGCAGCATGGAAAGCCCGCCGCGCCGCTCCAGGGCGGGCGTTTTCGCGTCGAGACGGTGCGCGCCCACGGCGAGCGGCAGGTCTTCGACTTCGAGGATCGCGGCATGTACCTCGAATCGACCTCGGCGATTCCGGAGCCGCACGAATTCACCGCTCGCGTCGAGATCGAGCATGACGGCCACGGCCACACATTCGAGGCGCGCTTCGTCGAACATGCGCATGCCGGCCACGACCATGCTGGCCTCGACGTGTCGGGAGCCGACTTCCAGGACGCGCACGAGCGCGCGCACGCGAACGACATCCGCCGCCGTTTTGCCGACCGCAACGTCACGACCGCGCAGATCGTGGTGTTCGGCCTGACCGGCGGGCTGATCCCGTGTCCGGCCGCGATCACGGTTCTGTTGCTGTGCCTGCAGCTGAAGCAGTTCACGCTCGGCGTGGCGCTCGTGCTGTGCTTCAGCATCGGGCTGGCGCTGACGATGGTCACGGCCGGCGTGATCGCGGCGCTCAGCGTGCGCCACGTGTCGCAACGCTGGTCCGGCTTCGGCACCTTGGCGCGGCGCGCGCCGTACTTTTCGGGCGCGCTGATCGTGCTGGTCGGCCTGTATGTCGGTTATCAGGGTTTCCACACGCTGGCGGTCGCTGGGGTGATCTGATCGTCATTCCTTGCCACTCCCACCGTCATCCCCGCGTACGCGGGGATCCAGGAGCATCCGCATTGGAATTATCAGCGTTTCCAGCGCGTCGACTTCTGGATCCCTGCTTTCGCAGGGATGACGATTGAGAGGGAGCCAGATCGATGCCCGCACGAGCCTCGCAGTTCGTCGCTGCAGCCTGGATCGTCGTGAGCGCACTGGTGGCTGGCCCGGCGGTCGCTGCCGAACGGCCTTCCGTGGAGACCTTGTTCACGCGCGAGCGCGACGTGTTGATCGGACCGAAGATCGACCGGTTCGATTATCAAAGCTTCGACGCGAGCACCGGGCGGCTGTTCGTCGCCGAGATGAGCGTCGGGAAACTGCTGGTGTTCGACACCAACAACCACACCATCGCGGCCGAGCTGGACGGATTCCCCAAGATCACCGGCGTGCTTGCCGTTCCGGAGCTGCGGAAGGTCTATGTCAGCGTCCCCGGCAGCGGCATCAGACCGTCGCTCTCAGTCGCGCTGGGCATGGTCGGGATCGGGAAGGGTGACGGACAGGTCGCCATTCTCGACAGCCGGAGTTTGCGTGAACTCGCGCGGCTTCCGGCCGGCGTGTTCCCGGACGGACTCGCCTACGATCCCGACCATCGAAAAATCTTCGTCACCGACGAATTCGGCAAATCGCTCACGGTGATCGACGGCGTGACCGACCAGACGGTCGCACGTATCGATGTAGGTGGGCAGGTCGGCAACGTTCAGTATGACGAGGCGACCAAGCGGGTCTACGCGCCGGTGCAATCGACCGACGAACTCGTGGCCGTCGATCCTGCGTCCTACCAGGTCGTCGCGCGCTACAAATTGACCGGCGGCAAGCATCCGCACGGGCTTGCGATCGCGCCCGGCGCCGCGGTCGGGTTCGTCGCCTGCGACGAGGATGATCGGCTGCTGGCCGTCGCGCTCGATACCGGGCGCATCCAAAGCCGGCTTTCCATCGCCCACGACCCGGACGTTCTCGCGCTCGATGCGGCGAGCCACCGTCTCTATGTCGCCGGCGAGTCGGGTGAACTCTCCATTCTGGACATCGAAAACGCGGCGGCGCCAAAGCTGATCGCGACCCTCGCCGCGGGCGACGGTGCGCACACGGTCGCGGTCGATCCGCAAACCCATCGCGTGTTCCTTCCGCTGCGCGACGTCGGCGGCAACGCGGTACTCAGGATTCTGCGGCCAAGGGCCTGATCGCGCCACCACGCGCCGGGCAGGCGCGGCATGCTGCGCTGAAAAGGCGCGAGGTGGAGTGCGCTCAAGGAGCGAGGACGGGGCTTGGCAATTTCACGAGCACGTGATGCCCTCTGGCCCCGCCCGCTTCGTCCCAGCGGCGATCGGCCGCTTGCGGCGGGCAACGAGATTTACGTTCGGGTTCGAGACCCCAGCGCCGTCCCGGCCGCACCGCACGAAAGGAAGTTCCATGGTTCGTCTGACCGTCAACGGCACCGTCCACAATGTCGAGGTCGACCCCGAGACGCCGCTGCTTTGGGTGCTGCGCGAGCAGGTCGGGCTGACCGGCACGAAATATGGCTGCGGCATCGCCCAATGCGGTGCCTGCACCGTGCATATCGACGGGCAGGCGACCCGCTCCTGCTCCCTGCCGGTCGCGGGTCTGCCGGCCAACGCCAAGATCACGACGATCGAAGGGCTGGCGAAGAAGAACGGCGAGTTGCACCCGGTGCAAAAAGCCTGGCTCGAACTCGACGTGCCGCAATGCGGCTACTGCCAGACCGGGATGATCATGGCGACGGTGGCGCTGCTCGATCAGAACCCCAAAGCGACCGACGACGACATCGACAGCGCGATCACCAATATCTGCCGCTGCGGCACCTACAATCGCGTGCGCGCGGGCATCAAGCTGGCCGCGCAGGCGACGCCCGACAAAGCGCCGGCCAAAACGCCCGCCAAGAACCGCGCCTGAGAACGGAGAACCAGACCATGACCGAACTCCGCTCCTCGCGCCGCAATTTCATCGCCGGCTCTGCCGCGACCGCGGCCGGCTTCACCTTCGGCTTCCACATTCCGCTGAGTCAGGCGGCCGCTGCCGCCGCTTCGCCCACCCCGGAAGTCAACGCCTGGGTCGTCGTGAAACCCGACGACACGGTCGTCATCCGCATCGCGCGTTCCGAGATGGGGCAGGGCACGCTCACGGGCCTGGCCCAGCTCGTCGCTGAAGAACTCGAATGCGACTGGTCGAAGGTGACGACCGAATATCCGACGCCGGGCCAGAACCTGGCGCGCAACCGCGTGTGGAAGGATTTCTCGACCGGTGGCAGCCGCGGCATCCGCGGATCCAACGAGTATGTGCGCCAGGGCGGTGCGGCCGCGCGCATGATGCTGATCCAGGCGGCGGCCGACGGCTGGAAGGTGCCGGTTGCCGAATGCACCGTCGCCAAAGGCGTCATCACGCACGCCGGGTCGGGCCGCAAGACGAGCTACGGCAAAGTCGCAGCGGCCGCCGCCAAGCTGACGCCGCCCACCGAGGTGACGCTCAAAGATCCCAAGACCTGGACCATCGCCGGTCAACCGTTGAAGCGGCTCGACACCGCCGACAAGCTCACCGGCAAGCAGGTCTACGGCATCGACCTCAAACTGCCCAACATGCTCAACGCGGCGATCAAGGATTGCCCGGTGTTCGGCGGCAAGGTGAAGAGCTTCGACGCCGCGAAGATTCAGTCCATGCCGGGCGTGAAACGCGTCGTGCAGGTCGGCGACAGCGCCGTCGCGGTGGTTGCGGCGACGTGGTGGCAGGCGAAGAAGGCCCTCGATGCGCTGCCGGTGGTCTGGGACGAAGGACCGAACGCGACCGCGTCGAGCGCGGGCTTCGCCGAGGTGATGAAGGCGGGACTCGACGCGCCGGACGCGTTCGTCGGCAACCAGGTCGGCGACGCCAAGGCCGCCATCGCGTCGGCGGCCAAGCGGGTCGAAGCGGTCTACAGCTACCCGCATCAAAATCACGCCACCATGGAGCCGATGAACGCCACGGCGCTCTACACGCCGGACAGGCTGGAAGTGTGGACGCCGACGCAGAACGGCGAAGCGGCGCTTGCCGCCGCAGCCGAGACGGCGGGTCTGCCGCCGGCCAAATGCGACGTCTACAAACTTCTTCTCGGCGGCGGCTTCGGCCGCCGCGGCGGCGCACAGGATTACGTGCGTCAGGCAACTGCCATCGCAAAGCAGCTTCCCGGCACTCCCATCAAGC
>JAQGIE010000064.1 GCA_028291365.1 Rhodospirillales bacterium | reverse complement strand
GAGCATGTTCGCCTGCGCCGACGGCAGCTTGCCGTCGCGCACATGGCCGAGCGGTCCGACCGTGATGACGCGCTCGATCGTGATGTTCTGGCTGGCGCACAATTCGAGAAAGTCGGCGATGGTGCAGCAGTGGATGTTGGGATTCTCCCACCAGCGTCCGGCCCGTCCCGGTGCGCGTCCGCGCAACAGCAGGCCCAGCCGCGCGCGCCAATGACCGTAATTCTCGAACGCGACGATGGCGCGGCGCCCGATCCGCTCTACGCGCCGACGCCGGTGCGCGAACTGACCCGCGCCGAACGCCAACGGCTGATCGCGTCGACACCCCGACTGACGCAACGATAGAATCGGATCCGCACCGGTGAACGTCGCTACTCTACAAGGCTGTTGAAAAATTCAGCACGGCTTACAAGGAATTTTCTTCGTCAGAGATTGAAGATTTTTAGGTCGGGGCGATTTCGGCGGGGGGTCGCTTGCGGAAGCGGTTCAGCTGCTTGACCAGCAGGAACACCGCGAAGGCGACGATTGACCAGCGAGTTGACGATGGTGGTGAAGGCGGCGCCGACGATGATGCCGACCGCAAGATCGACCACGTTGCCCCTGACGGCGAACGCCCGGAATTCCTTCCACGTCGCTTGCGATCTTCTTGCCCGATGGCGCGATCCTGCGCGGAACGAAGCGGGGCGGTACCTCGCCGTACGCGACGCCGGCGATCTCGATCCCAAATAAATCTCAGCCGGTATTATTCGGTTTAACCTGATTGGTTCCGCTCAATTTAAATAAAATCGCCGCCGGATCTGCATTGTATAAGTGTATATGAAGACCATCTAAGTCAGCGGCCAGAGATTTACTGTCCGCGCCGCGTGTCGCCACGCGGTTGCCCGCCAATCTGATTCCAGATCTCGGCGGTTCGGCTGGGCCTTCTTAAAGAAATGGGTTTCCGTGCTATCCACAAAGATCGCCGTCGCGACGATTGCCTTCGTCGCAGCGTGCCAGCCCGGCTGGGCGCAGCAGACGATCGGCGCCGGCGGCGCCATTCAGCAGGTGCCTCAGGCCGCCGTGCCGGAGCGACCTATTCCGGTCCTGCCGACCCCGCCACGGCCTGCGCCGGCCCAGCCGGTGGCGCCCGGCGTCCGCTTCGTCGTCAACCAGCTGCGCGTGACCGGCGAGACGCGCTTTTCAGAAGCCGAGTTGATCGCCGCCACCGACTTCAAGCCCGGCGTGCAGCTGGATCTGTCGGAATTGCGCACGCTCGTTGCGCAAATCACCCGGCTCTATAACGAGAACGGATACTTCGTCGCGCAAGCGTATCTGCCGCCGCAGGACATCAAAGACGGCGTGGTGACGATCGCGGTGATCGAAGGGCGCTACGGAAAAATCGGTGTCGCCAATCAGACCAACATTTCCGATCGCGTGATCGAGGACATTCTCGCCGGCCTGAATAGCGGCGACCCGGTGATCACCGCGCCGCTCGAGCGCCGGCTGCTGATCCTGTCCGATGTTCCGGGCGCAGTGGTGAAGTCGACCTTGGCCCCGGGATCGGCGGTTGGAACGTCCGATCTGATGGTCGCCGTCACACCCGGCCCGCGCATCACCGGCAGCCTCGAAGCCGACAATTCGGGCAACTATTACACCGGCGCGTACCGTCTCGGCGGCTCGGTCAATCTCAACGAGCCGTTCGGGTTCGGCGACGTGCTGAGCGCCCGCGTCCTGGCCTCGACGACGGGCGGCCTGCATTACGGCCGCGTCTCGTACCAGGCGCAAATCGAGGACGCGACGGTGGGCGTCGCCTACACCGCGTTCGACTACAAGCTCGGCAAGCAATTCGCGAGCTTGGACGCCAGCGGCTCGGAACAGATCGCGAGCCTCTACGCCAGCTATCCGCTGATCCGTTCGTACAACAACAATCTCTATGGCTTGTTCGATTTCGAGGCGCGGACGTTCAAGGACAAGATTGGCGCCACGTCGAGCGTCGTCGACAAACAGGCCTATGTGTTGATCGCGGGCGTCAGCGGCGATTTTCACGACAATTTCGGCGGCGGCGGCTGGAACGCCTATTCGCTCGCCGCCACGCTCGGCAATCTCGACATTCAAAGCTCGTTCGCGCGCGCCGCCGACGCGGCCACGGCGCGCACCAACGGCGCCTATACAAAACTGTCCTACAGCCTGTCGCGCCTCCAGCATGTCGCGGGCCCGTTGTCGCTCTTCGCTGCGGTCCGCGGGCAGGTGGCGGGCAGCAACCTCGACATTTCCGAGAAGATGGAATTGGGCGGCGCCTATGGCGTGCGCGCCTATCCGGAAGGCGAAGCCTATGGCGACCAGGGCTATCTGGCGACGCTGGAAGCGCGGCTGCTGCTGCCGAAATGGCCGGCCAACCTGCCCGGCGAGTTCCAGCTGATCGGCTTCGTCGACACCGGTTCGGTCAGGCTGAACAAGTCGCCCTGGTTCGCCGGGCGCAACGAAGCCACCCGCAGCGGCGTCGGCGCCGGACTCACCTGGGCCGACCCCAACAACTTCGTCGCGACGGTCGCCTATGCCCATCCGCTCGGCGATGCCCGCGCCACCGCCGCGCCCGATCATTCCGGCCGGATCTGGGTACGGCTGGTCAAATATTTCTAGCGCGTTTTCCCGGCAACCATCGTGCGCATCGGCTCCGGATCAGGATTTTCGCCATGAACCAAACATTCCGCTCGACCAAACCAGACGCGCTGAATCGCACGAGAGCGCGCGCATCGACCACGCTGCGAGGCGCCACGTGCCTGGCCGGATGGGGGCTGGTTGCCGCCGTCACGCTCGCGTTCGGTTCGAACGCCGCGGCACTGCCCGCCGACGGTGTGGTCGCGGCAGGGACCGCGAAAGTCACGACCGGCCCGGCCTCGGTCACCGTCACCCAGTCGAGCCAGAACGTCGTGATCAACTGGCAGAGCTTCGGCATCGGCCAGGGTGAGGCGGTTCAGTTCCAGCAACCGAACAGCAATTCGGTCGCGCTCAACCGCGTCGTTGGCGCCGACCCGTCGGCGATTCTCGGCAGCCTGTCGGCCAACGGCAAAGTCTTCCTGGTCAATCCCAACGGCATTCTTTTCGCCCCGGGCGCCGAAGTGAACGTCGCCGGCCTGGTCGCGTCGACGCTCGACATCAGCGACGCGAACTTCATGGCCGGCCGCTACAAATTCACCGGCGCCGGCCCGGGCAAGATCCTCAACCAGGGATCGATCAACGCCGACGGCGGCTATGTCGCGCTGCTCGGCGCCGACGTCAGCAATGAGGGCGTGATCTCGGCGCGGTTGGGCACGGTGGTGCTTGCCGCCGGACGCGCCGTGACGATCGACGTCGCGGGCGACGGCTTGCTCAACGTGTCGGTCGACGAGGGCGCGGTGAACGCGCTGGTCAACAATGGCGGCGTGATCCGGGCGCATGGCGGGCAAGTCGTGATGACCGCCAAGTCGGCGGGCCAGCTGATTCGGACCGCGGTGAACAACACCGGCGTCATCGAGGCCCAGACCGTCGATGCGCGGAACGGCACGATCAAGCTGCTCGGCGACATGCAGAACGGCGACGTCAACGTGACGGGGACGCTCGACGCCAGCGCGCCGCGCGGCGGCGATGGCGGGTTCATCGAAACATCGGCGGCGCAGGTCAACATCGCGCCGCGCGCGAAAATCACCACCCTTGCGATCGCTGGGGCGACGGGCACCTGGCTGATCGACCCGGTCGATTTCACCATCGGCGCCGGCGGCAACATCTCGGGCGCCACGCTTTCGGCGCTGCTGGTCACCAACAGCGTGGTGATCAGCACGACGACCGGACCCGATACCACGGTCGCTGGGACGCCGCCCACGAGCAGCCGTCACACGGCGGTCAGCGGCAACGGCGACATCCAGGTGAACGAGGCGATCGCCTGGACCGCGGCACCGAGCACGACGACGCTGACCTTGAACGCCGATCGCGACGTCAACGTGAACGCGGCCATCACCGCCACCAACGGAAATCTGGTCGTGTGTTGCGGCCGTGACATCAATGTTGGCGCCGCAATCACCACCACCAACGGCAGCGTGTTGTTGAACGCCGGGCGTCAATTGAGCCTCAGCGCCGTCGCGGCCATGTCGACGACCGATGGCAATATCGGCTTGTGCGCGGCTGCCGACGTCACCATCGCCGCTGCCATCACGCTCACCCGCGGCAGCTCGATTCCGGCCCAGAGTCTCGGCCTGTCGCCGGGCCTGCTGATCAATGCGGGCTATGGCGCGAACGGACCGGGCGTTGCGGGCGGCACCTTGAATTTTGCCCCGCTCGCCCCGCGTGTGACCGTCACCGGACCGAACGCACCCGTCGTCATCAACTACAATCCGCCGACCTACGCGTCGCCGGTCGATTTCGCGCCGAAATTCGTGCTGACCAACGCGTCGCTGACGCAGCACATGCTGCTCTACCCGACCGCGGACAAGGTGTTCGACGGCACCACCGCGGCGACGCTCACCGGCTTCAAGAGCAGCGTCGCCACCGGCGCGCCGACCGGCGTCACGCTGGTTGCCGGTGCCGGCAGCACCGCCGTGTTCGACACGGCGAGCGTCGGAACCAATACCGGCATCACCTTCAGCGGCTACAGCCTCGCCGGTGCCAGCGCCGGCAACTATGCCTTCGCGGCGAGCTGCTGCACCGCCGGATTCAAAACCAGCGCGAACATCACCGCGGCAGCGGTGACACCGCCGGTGGTGACGCCGCCGGTCGTGACGCCACCGGTCGTGACACCCCCGGTCGTGACACCGCCGGTCGTGACGCCGCCGGTCGTGACACCGCCCGTGGTGACGCCGCCGGTCGTGACGCCGCCGACGTCCACGACCCCGCCGGTCGTGCCGACAACGTCCATCCCGGTATCGACGACCGACACGACGAGCACGCTGATATCGCTGCCCGTGCTGTCGCCGTTGCTGACGGTCGCTGCTGCCGCGCCCGACCTGACCGTGGTGCGAGGCGGCGTGCGAACGCCGCCTCGGCCGGCGCTGGTTGTCGAAGCGCCGCCGCTGCCGCTGCCGCTGCCGCTGTTCCTGCCGCCCAAGCAGGGTCGCAACTGACGCGGATTTCTGCGCGTGCATGACGGGGCGGCGAAGATGCGATTTGTCGTGGGGGGAACTCGGCTCGTTCTGGCGCTGATCGCGCTGGCCTGGCCGACCCTCGCGGCGGCGGGGGACGCGTCGCGCGTCGCGGCCATGCTGCTCGACGCCGGCGCGTCGCCGCCGGACCAGAAGCGGACCGCGAATTTTCTCGGCGAAGCCGCTTCCGACGATGTCAGGCGCGTCGCCGATTGGGCGGTGGCTTCGGGCGACACAAGCGGCATGCCCTTCGTGCTGGTGGACAAGCTTCGGGCCAAGGTGTTCGTCTTCGCGCCGGATGGAAGGTTGCGTGGCGCCAGCATGGCCTTACTAGGCATGGCACGCGGCGACGACAGCGTCGCCGGCATCGGTAGCCGAAAACTATCCACCATCCGTCCGGAAGAGCGGACGACGCCGGCGGGCCGGTTCGTGGCCATGCTCGGTCGCGACTTCGTCCAGGATCTGCTCTGGGTCGATTACGAGTCTTCGCTCTCGCTGCACCGCGTGGTCACCGGCGCGCCCGGCGACCATCGCTCGCAGCGACTGGCGACGAGCTCCACCTCCGACAAACGAATTTCCTACGGCTGCATCAACGTCCCGGCGAAGTTCTACGACGACGTCGTACGGCCGATTTTCAAAGGCACGAGGGGCATCGTGTATATCCTGCCGGACACCAAACCGATCGAAGACGTTTTCGCGATGTCCAACGACCGCGCGACCGGCAACGACGTGCTGCGTATTCGCTGACGAATTCCGTCGTCCCTGCGAACGCAGGGACCCAGGTGTTGGTGCTTGGCCTTGTTGGGTTTCCCGCGCGGACGGATCCTGGATCCCTGCGTTCGCAGGGATGACGAGGAGAGAACTGATCGAGCGTTCCAAACGCGCGCCAAGCGTGCAGAAGAAATTTTCACCACGGAAAACACGGAGAATGCAGAGGGACTGAGACGCGATCGTTCCGGTCAACCCGACCCAATTGGATCGGGTCATGCTTTAGGCGCGGCGCAGCACGAACACGGCCTGTTCGGCGAGCATGTTCGCCTGCGCCGACGGCAGCTTGCCGTCGCGCACATGGCCGAGCGGTCCGACCGTGATGACGCGCTCGATCGTGATGTTCTGGCTGGCGCACAATTCGAGAAAGTCGG
>JAQGIE010000062.1 GCA_028291365.1 Rhodospirillales bacterium | reverse complement strand
CTGTCGCTGCGGCGAAGTTCTGAGTAACGGCGGCTGCGCAGGAACCGTCCGCAGGATCCGCATGCGGGTCCTGCGGGCGGGTTCACCTTCGCGCCGCGGCGAAGACGCGAACAAGACGCCTGCACCGATCGATGAGCAGCGTCTGCGTCTCGGCGTCAACGAAACCTATCGCGACGGCGATTCTCGAAGCGGCGCGGCGCACGGGCATGTCGCCCGTCGCCGTCGCCGCCCTATGCCTGCCGCGCGTCGATGATCGAGCGGCGGATGCCGCGGGTGCGCGTGAACATACGGTGCAGCGTCTCGCCGTCGCCGCGGCGGATCGCCTTTTGCAGCGCCGTCAGGTCCTCGGTGAAACGCTGCAGCATTTCGAGCGTGGCTTCGCGATTGTTGAGAAACACGTCGCGCCACATGGTCGGATCCGACGCCGCGATGCGCGTGAAGTCGCGAAAGCCCGAGGCCGAGAATTTGATCACTTCGGCTTTGGCGTCTTCGGCCAGGTCGGCGGCGGTGCCGACGATCGTGTAGGCGATCAAATGCGGCAAGTGGCTGGTGATCGCCAGCACCTTGTCGTGATGCGGCGCGTCCATCCGCTCGATCATCGAGCCGCACCGCCGCCACATCTCGGCGACGCGTTCGACCGCAGCCTCGTCGGTGCCGTCGGGCGGTGTCAGGATGCACCAGCGGCCTTCGAACAATTTGGCGAAACCCGCTTCGGGGCCGGAATGTTCGGTGCCGGCGATCGGATGGCCGGGCACGACCTGCACGTGCGCGGGCAGGTTCTGCACCAGCACGTTGGTCGCGACTTCCTTGACCGAGCCGACGTCGCTGACGATGGCGCCCGGCGCCAGATGCGGCCCGATCTGCTGCGCGATTGCTTCATACGCGCCCAACGGCACGCACAGCACCACCAGGTCGGCGCCGCGCACCGCAAGCGCGGCGTCGGATTGCGTCTCGTCGGCAAGGTGCAGCCGGTCGACCGCCTGGCACACGTCGAGACTCGTATCGACCGCGACGATGCGCCTGGCGATGTTGTGGACGCGCAGCGCGCGCGCCAGCGACGAGCCGATCAGGCCGAGGCCGATCAGCACGACACGCTCGAACACCGGCGCGCCCTCGCCCGGGTCGACCTGGTTCAGACCGTCGCTCATGCCGCCTGCCGCAGAATGTTGCGCAACGCCTCGACCACTTCGCGCATCTCGTCGCCGGTACCGATGGTGATGCGCAGATAGTCGGGCAGGCCATAGGCGTTCATCTGGCGCACCAGGATGCCCTGGCTCTTCAGCGCCTGGCGGACGCGTTCGGCGCCGATGCTACGGAAATCGACCAGCACGAAATTGCCCTGACTCGGCATCACGGCAAGACCGAGCTTGCCGAGCTCGCTCGTGGTCCAGGCGCGCCATTCGCTGTTGTGCGCGACCGAGCGCTGGATGAACGCCTGGTCTTCGACCGCGGCGACGCCGCAGACGATCGCCGCCTGGCTGATATTGAACGGCCCGCGCACCCGGTTGAGCACGTCGGCGACGGGGCCGGAGGCGTAACACCAGCCCAGCCGCAGTCCCGCCAGCGCGTAGATCTTCGAGAAGGTGCGCGTGACGACCAGGTTGGGAAAGCGATCGACCAGATCGAAGCCGTGCGGATAGTCGGCGCGGTCGACATATTCGGCATAGGCGTTGTCGAGCACGAGCAGCACGTTCGACGGCAGCTTGCCGAGCAGCTGCTCGACCTCTTGCTGGCCGAACATCGTCCCGGTCGGGTTGTTCGGATTGGCCAGAAAGATGATGCGCGTGTTCGCCGTCACGCGCCTGGCGATGGCGTCGAGATCGGCGCCGAGAGTCTTCGCCGCCGCCACTTCGACCGGCGTCGCGCCCGCCGCCTTGGCCGCGATCGGATAGATCAGGAAGCCGTGCTGGCTCGAAATCACCTCGTCGCCGGGGCCGGCATAGGCCTTGGCCAGCATCTGCAGCAGCTCGTCCGAGCCGGCGCCGCAGACGATGCGATCGGCGTCGAGCCCATGCAGCTTGGCCAGCGCCTGGCGCAGCGCCAGCGCCGATCCGTCGGGATAGCGATGCGGATCGCTGGCATAGTCGTGCAGCGCCGACGCCACGCTCGGCGCCGTGCCCAGCGCGCCTTCATTCGATGCCAGGCGGATCTGACGCGTGGTGCCCGGGGCCTTGGCCTCGCCGCCGATATACGGCGCGATGTCGAGAATGCCGGGGCGCGGCTGCGGAAGCTGGGTCATAGGCTCGGTCCTAGCGCGAGGGGCACCCCCGGTAGGGCGCCCATGGGCGCATGGGGCGTCGCATAGGCGTCGAACCGGATCAAGCCGAACCCGCGCGAGCCAGCCCTGCCGGCCCGGTGCGGCAAAGCCGTGCAAAGCGACTGTGCCCGGCCGAGCAGGGGCGCGCTGGTTGACCCTGGCCGCCGAAGCGCGCACTTCCCTCGCCCCATGTCCGCCGATCCGCACCCCGCACCGGTGACGGCACCGCCGTCGCCCTTCCAGCATGTCGTGCTGGCCGAAAACGGCATGCGTCTCGACAGCGGCCGCGTCTTCGGCCCGTTCAACGTCGCCTATCAGACCTACGGCACGCTCGACGCCGACCGCGCCAACGCCATCCTCGTCTGCCACGCGCTGACCGGCGACCAGTTCGTCGCAGGTACCAATCCCCTCACCGGCAAGCCGGGCTGGTGGGAGCGCATGGTCGGGCCCGGCTGTCCGATCGACACCGACCGTTTCTTCGTCATCTGCGCCAACGTGCTGGGCGGCTGCATGGGCACCACCGGCCCGCGCGACGTCGATCCGGCCACCGGCACGCCCTATGGGCTCGATTTTCCCATCATCACGGTGGGCGACATGGTGCGGGCGCAGGCGCTGCTGCTCGACCGTCTCGGCATCGAGAAGCTGTTCGCGGTGATCGGCGGCTCGATGGGCGGCATGCAGGCGCTGCAATGGGCCGCCGATTATCCCGACCGCGTCTTCGCCTGCATGGCGATCGCCACCGCGGCCAAACATTCGGCGCAGAACATCGCCTTCCACGAAGTCGGCCGCCAGGCGATCCTCGCCGATCCCGACTGGATGGCCGGCGGCTACGCGTTTCACGGCTGCCATCCCAAGCGCGGCCTGTCGGTCGCGCGCATGGCCGCGCACATCACCTATCTCAGCGAAGCGGCGCTGCAGCGGAAGTTCGGCCGCTCGCTGCAGGATCGCGACGCGCTGTCCTTCGGCTTCGACGCCGACTTCCAGGTCGAATCCTATCTGCGTCATCAGGGATCGAGCTTCGTCGACCGGTTCGACGCCAACTCGTATCTCTACATCACGCGCGCCATGGATTATTTCGATCTGGCGACCGAGCACGGCGGCCAGCTCGCCGACGCGTTTCGCGGCACCAAAACGCGCTTTCTGCTGGTCTCGTTTTCCAGCGACTGGCTGTTTCCGACCACCGAATCGCGCACCGTCGCACATGCGCTGAACGCGGTGTCGGCCGATGTCAGCTTCGTCGAAGTCGCGACCGACAAGGGGCATGACGCCTTCCTGCTCGACGAGCCCGCTTTCCTCGATCTGTGCCGCGGCTTCGTCGACGGCTCGGCGCAGCAGCGCGGGCTGACGCCGCACCCGGCCGAGGTCAAACGCGTGCACGGTCCGCTGATGCGTACCGATCTGCGCCTGATCGCCGATCTGATCGAACCGCGCGCCAGCGTGCTCGATGTCGGCGTCGGCGACGGTTCGCTGCTCGAATTTCTGGTGCACGACAAGCAGGTCGACGGGCGCGGGCTCGAGATCGATCCGGTCGGCGTTCGGCTCGGCGTGGCGCAAGGCCTGACCGTGATCCAGGGCGACGCCAACACCGACCTCACCGACTATCCGACCGAGGCGTTCGACTGGATCGTGCTGTCGCGTACGCTGCAGACGACGCGCGATCCTGCCGACGTGCTGGCGCAGCTGGTGCGCATCGGGCGCCGCGCCATCGTCGCGTTCGAGAATTACGGTCATTGGCGCGCGCGGCTGGGCCTGCTGTTGCGCGGACGCGCACCGGGACGGGCCGGACGCTGGTGGGAGAATCCCAACATCCACCCCTGCACCATCGCCGACTTTCTCGAATTGTGCGCCAGCCAGAACATCACGATCGAGCGCGTCATCACGGTCGGACCGCTCGGCCATGTGCGCGACGGCAAGCTGCCGTCGGCGCAGGCGAACATGCTC
>JAQGIE010000057.1 GCA_028291365.1 Rhodospirillales bacterium | reverse complement strand
GAATCGCGCCTGGGCCCGGCCGTCGCGACGCTCGACGCGCTGCTGGCGAATGGCGGCGCCGGCACGATCGACCTGATTTTCATCGACGCCGACAAGCCGGGCTACGACGCCTACTACGAACGTGCGCTGACCCTGCTGCGCGACGGCGGGATGCTGCTGATCGACAATACGCTGTGGTCGGGCAAGGTCGCCGATCCATCCCAGCAGGACCTGAACACCAGCGTGCTCCGCGCGCTCAACGAAAAGATCGCGCGCGACACGCGCGTCGCATCGTCGATCGTGCCGATCGGCGACGGTCTGACGATCGCGGTGAAGCGCGCCTAAGCTTTGATGTCGTCAGGAAGCGCTGCCAGCGCTTCCTTTGCCGCGCGAAACGAATCCATCCCGGCGGGAATGCCCGCATAGACCGCGACCTGCAGCAGCACTTCGCGGATCTCGTCGCGCGTCACGCCGTTGCGCAGCGCGCCGGCGACATGGATCTTCAACTCATGCGGCCGGTTCAGCGCGCTGATCATCGCCAGATTGACGATGCTGCGCAGTTTCGGCGACAGGCCTTCGCGGCCCCAGATCGCGCCCCAGCAATATTCGGTCGACAGCTCCTGCATCGGGCGATTGAAGTCGTCGGCCGCCGCCAGCGCTGCTTCGACATAGTCCTTGCCCAGCACGCGCTTGCGGATCTCGAGCCCGCGCTCGTAGCGTTCCTTGTCCATCGCGCGTGCTCCTTATTTCAGGTCGGGGGAAACCACTCTGTCGCCGGCACGGATGCCGAGGGTCGCGGCGGTGCCGCCGGGCAGTTCGAGCACGCCTTTGACCGCGCCCTTCGACGAGCGCGACTGCAACGTCTCGGGTGCGGCATTGGCCTCGATATTCACGATGCGCCCGTCTGCGGTGAAGAACACCATGTCGAGCGGGATCAGCGTGTTCTTCATCCACATCGACATCGGCCGCGGCTCGCGGTTGACGAACAACATGCCGGCGTCGGGCTGCAGCGCGGTGCGGAACATCAGTCCCTGCGTCTGCTGCGCCGGCGTCAACGCCAGCTGCACGTTGAAGTGAAAATGTTGGCCGGCGGCGGTCTCGATTTCGAGCGTACCGGTGGGAAATGTCTCTGCCGCCATTGCCGGCAGCGTAGCGAAGACAAGCAGCAAGGCGAAGATCAGGCGCATGGACGCGAAGACTCCATCAGGGCGACGGCTTGGTGTAGCGCATCGCGTACCGGTCGCGGAACCGGTTCCGCGTCGGCCAAGGTGATGAACCAATGGTCAGGCGGGTCGCGACCTTCACGTCGGTTCCAGGTCAGGCCGCGTAACACGGTCTCGGCCGCGTCCGGCAGGTGCGCGGGCGCCTCGTACCCGTTCAGCAGGCCCCAGATGCCGGTCCAGCAACGGCCCACCGACCACGGATTGTAACCACCGCCGCCCAGCACGAGGCGTTTCGATGCCAAGGGCAGCAGGCGCGCGATGGCACGCCACAAGGCGCAATTGCTCAGTTCGAGACGCGACAGCGGATCTTCGGCAAGCCCGTCGGCGCCGCATTGAAGCACCACCAGATCGGGACGGTGCGCCGTCACCGCGGGCACCAGCACGCGCTCGACCAGCAGGTCGAGCTCGGCGTCGTGAAAACCGGGCGCAACCGCGACGTTGCCGGTCGTCGCCGTGCGCCAGCCGGTCGGCCCCGTCCTGGGCCAGCGCCCGTCTTCATGCACCGACAGGGTCAGTACGCGATCGTCGTCGAGAAACGCGTCTTCGACGCCGTCGCCGTGATGCGCGTCGAGATCGACATAAGCGACGCGCGCCGCACCGCGATCGAGCAGGTGCAGGATCGCCAGCACCGGATCGTTGAAATAGCAGAAACCCGACGCGCGACTGCGGCGCGCGTGATGCGTGCCCCCGGCGGGATGATGCACCGTGTCGGTCACGTTGTCGGCCAACAGCGACGCCGCCAGCGCGCTGCCGCCGGCGCTGGTCGCGGGCCGGCGGAACATCTCGCCGAAGATCGGATTTTCGAGCTTGCCGAGATTGAAGCGTTCGCGCTGCTCGGCGTCGAGCGTCTGGTCGCGTTCACCGTCGCGGATCGCCTGCACGTAGGCGGGATCGTGAAACCGCGTGAGCTGCGCCTCGGTCGCCAGCGGGCTTTCGCGAAACTGCGCCGCCGGCAGCCAGCCCAGCGCGCGGGTCAGGTCGAGCACGGTCGAGACGCGCGGAATCGCCAACGGATGTTTCGCGCCGTAGCTCGAACGGCGATAGATCTCATGGCCCAGCAGAATTGGAGGCTTCATCTGGTGCGGGGCCGCGCCGCCATCCAGGCGCACGTCAAAACCAGATCAACGAGACAAGCACGAAAACCGGCAGCAGGAACCCGCATGACCACAGCAGGTACGCGAAGAAGCTGGGCATGGCGATGCCGCGCGCTTCGGCGATCGAGCGCACCATGAAGTTGGGCGCGTTGCCGACATAGGTGAGCGCGCCCATGAACACTGCGCCGCAGGAGATCGCCATCAGCACCGGAGCCAGTTTCCCCTGCAGCAGGACCGGATCGCCGCCCGCCGCTTCAAAAAAGACGAGATAGGTCGGCGCATTGTCCAGCACGCTGGACAACAGGCCGGTGATCCAGAAATAGGCGGCTTCGCGCGGTTGCCCAGTGGCATCGACCAGCACGCCCAGCGCCGCCGCGAACGGCCCCTCGCTGCCCGCCTGCAACATCGCCAGCACCGGCGCGATGGTGAGGAACAGGCCTAGAAACAGCAGCGCGACTTCGCGCATCGGCGCCCAGCTGAATTCGTTGCCGGTGCGCAGCCCGCGCGAGGTGAATCGGACCGAGACTCCAGCCAGCGCGATCAGCGCAACGACGCGCAGCACCTCCTCCAGCCGAAGGCTGGTGGGTCCCAACGGAACGGTGATGCCGGTCGACACGCTGCCCGACGCGATCACCACTGCGACCACGGCGAGCATCAGCGCAACGTTCAGCCATCCTTCGATCAGGCTGAATTCCGGCCGGTGCGGAAGCCGCGCCGGCGGTGGCCCTTCCCGCTTCAGCGAGCGCCGGTCCAGCGCCCAGAACGCAGCCAGAAGAAGACCGGTCGTGAACAACATCGGCGCCGCCATATGCTGCACCGTCCAGAGGAAACCGACGCCGCGCAGATAGCCGAGGAAAAGCGGCGGATCGCCGATCGGCGTCAGGCTGCCGCCGACATTGCTGACGATGAAGATGAAAAAGATGACCGCATGTGTCTGCTCGCGCCGCCAGGCGATGGCGCGCAGCAACGGGCGGATCAGCACCATGGAAGCGCCCGTGGTTCCGATCAGGCTTGCAAGCAGCGCCCCGACACCGAGCAGCGCCGTGTTGGAGGTGGGCAGGCCGCTCAGCGTGCGCGTCAGGCGGATCCCGCCGCCGATCGCGTAGAGGCTCGCCAGCAACGCGATGAACGGCAGATACTCATGCACCAGCGCGTGCACCGCGAGACCGACCGCCGCATGCGCGCCGAAGGCGACGACCATCGGCACCAGCAGGATGGCGGCCCAGGCAAGCGCGAAGCTTCCATGATGGCGATGCCACAGACGCGGTGCCGCCATCGGCAGAATCGCGATCGACAGCAGCAGGCCGATGAAGGGGACGGCCCAAATGGGCGCCAGCGATGCCATCGCTTGTCGGTACTGGAACAAGGCGGCAGCGACAACTAGGATCGACGATCCATGCGCATCGTCGGCGAGTACCGCTTCGCAGCCGACCGGCTTTCGGTCTGGCGCGCGCTCAACGATCCCGAAGTCCTTCGTCGCGCCATTCCCGGCTGCGAGAAGATGGACCGTGTCACGGATGCCGAATGGCATGGCCGCGTGGTCGTGCGCATTTGGCCGATCAAGGCAACGTTCGACGGTATCGTGCGCTTGTCGGAATTGTCGCCGCCGGACCGCTATCGCATCACGATCGAGGCCGATGCACCGTTGGTCGGAAATGCCGGCGGCAGCGCGGTCGTCACCCTCGACGAAGATCCGCAGGGCGGCGGCGCGCTGCTCACCTACGATGCCGAAACTGAAATCGGCGGCCGCCTGGCGCAGATCGGCGCCCGCCTGGTGCAGAGCGCGGGAACCAAATACGCCAACAAGTTCTTCGCGCGTTTTGCCGACGCGATGGCCGAAATCGAGACCGAGCGCGGCTAGCTGGCGCGCTTTTCCGAAGGGTTGCCGGTTCGCTAGCCTGCGGCGCGGAGCTGCGTGCCGTACAGGCGCGCATAGACCCCGCCCGCGGCGATCAGCTCTTGATGCGTGCCCTGCTCGACGACGCGCCCTGCTTCGAGCACGACGATGCGGTCGGCTTCGACCACGGTCGACAGGCGATGCGCGACCACCAGCGTGGTGCGTCCGGTCCGAAGCCGCTGCAGCGCCGCCTGCACGGCGCGTTCGCTTTCAGTATCGAGCGCGCTGGTCGCTTCGTCGAGCAGCAGGATCGGCGCGTCGCGCAGGATGGCGCGCGCGATGGCGAGACGCTGGCGCTGCCCGCCCGACAGTTTGACGCCGTTCTCGCCGATGACAGTCTGATACCCCTCGGGCATCGCCTGGATGAAATCATGCGCCGCGGCGGCGCGCGCCGCGTCTTCGATCGCGGCCTGGCTCGCGTTCGGCGACGCGTAGGCGATGTTGGCGGCGACCGTGTCGTCGAACATCGCGATCTCCTGGCTCACCAGCGCGATCTTGGCGCGCAGACTTGCCAAGCTGACGTTGCGCACATCCTGACCCGCGATGCGCACGGTTCCGTCGCTCGGATCGTAGAGGCGCGGAATCAGCGACAGGATGGTCGTCTTGCCCGCACCGGACGCGCCGACCAGCGCCACGGTACGTCCCGCCGGCACCGACAGGTCGACCCGGTGCAAGGACGGCGGTCCGCCTTCCGCGTAGGCGAACGACACGCGCTCGAGTTCGATCGACATCGGCGCCGCGTCGAGCATGCGCGCACCCGGCGCGTCGACGATCGAGGGCTGTACGTCGATCAGGTCGAACAGACGTTCCGCCGCGGCCAATCCCTGCTGCAAGATCGCGTTCGAACGCGACAGGCGTTTCATCGGCTCGTAGGCAAGCAGGAACGCGGTCACGAACGCGACCAGCCCACCGGTGGTCAGGTGGCCGCCGGTGATGCGTGAGCCGCCGACCACGATCAGCACCGCGACCGCAAGACCGCTGGCAAATTCGGTGACGGGCTCGCCCAGGGCCGAGATGCGGAAGGCGCGCAGATTGAGGCGGAACAGCCGCTCGACGGCGGCGTCGACGCGGCCTTTTTCGAATCGCTCGGCGCCCGATGCCTTGACGTGCTTGGCGTTCTGGAAGGTCTGCACCAGCAGGCTCGCGAACCGTCCCTGCTCGACCTGCGTCGCGGTCGAGACTTTGCGCAGCCGCTTGCCCAGGCGGCTCACATACAGGCCGGTCAGCGGGAAGATCAGGAACGCGACGGTCGAAAGATACCAGTCCTTCCAGAACATGAGCCCGATCAGCGCGAGCAAGGTGACGGTATTCTTGCCCGCGTTGGTGACGCTTTCGACCACCGCATAGCGCATCAGATTGACGTCGGCGGTCATGCGGGTGACGAGCGCGCCCGCCGCCTGCCCGTGCAGCACATTCAGGTCGGCCTCGATCAGCCGGTCATAGGTGTCGCGCTGGATGTCGGCGACAACGCGTTGGCCGAGCCGGTTGACGACGATGTTCTGGATGTACGACGCCAGACCGCGCACCGCGAAGACCAGGAACGCCGCGCCGGCGATCGGAATCAGCTTTCCCGAATCGCGCGCAATGAACGTGTCGAAGATCGGCTGCATCAGGTTCGCGACCAGGAACGTCATCGCGGCCGAGACGGCCGCGGCGACGAAGGCGAGCAAAAGTTCCGGCCAATGCGGCGCGAGATAGGTGCGCAACAAACGGCGCAGCAGGCCGCGCCGTGTTTCGGGGCTGGTCACCAAGCCAGCCGCTCCGCGACGAAATCAGGCTGCACGCCGAAGCGGCGATAGAGTCCTTTGTCGTCGTTCTCGGACGCATGGATGCCGCCGCGCAGCCACAACGTCGCGCAGCCCGCGGCGCGCCCGCCGGCAATGTCATGTTCGAGCGAGTCACCGACCGCGAGCACGCGGGCCGGATCGGATACGCCGAGCCGCGCCAGCGCTTCGCGATAGATCGGCGCGTGCGGCTTGCCGATATAGGCGACGCGCCCGCCCAGCTCTTCGTAGCGCGCGGCGATGGCGCCCGGCGCCATCAAGGTCTCGCCTGCCTGGACCGCGACGCGATCGGGATTGGCGCAGACCGCGATCAGCGAGCGCGACTTCGCCTGCCGCAGCAGGTCTTCGTAGTCGCCGAC